>RGCC01000100.1 GCA_009919335.1 Alphaproteobacteria bacterium | reverse complement strand
ACTGGCCGTATTGAGCGCGGTGTTGTGAATGTTGGTGAGGAGATCGAGATTGTTGGTCTAAAAGCCACACAAAAGACCACCTGCACCGGCGTTGAGATGTTCCGCAAGCTGTTGGATCAGGGTGAGGCTGGCGACAATGTTGGCGTTCTGCTTCGCGGTACCAAGCGTGAAGAGGTTGAGCGTGGTCAGGTATTGTGTAAGCCGGGTTCAATCGCACCGCATACTGAGTTCAAGTGTGAGGCGTATGTTTTGACCAAGGATGAGGGTGGTCGTCATACACCATTCTTCTCGAACTATCGTCCACAGTTCTATTTCCGGACAACAGACGTGACCGGATCAGTGGTATTGCCAGAAGGCACCGAGATGGTTATGCCTGGCGATAACATTGCGATGACCGTAACTCTGATCGCGCCAATTGCGATGGATGAGGGTCTGCGCTTTGCGATCCGTGAAGGTGGCCGCACCGTCGGCGCCGGCGTCGTCGCTTCGGTCATTAAGTAAATAGTCTAAAGTCAGAGAGGGGCGGTGTTTCGCCCTTCTTTGTTTATCCAGACGAGGTAAAGCAGTTATGGAAACCCAGAATATCCGAATCCGATTGAAGGCATTCGATCACCGTATTCTTGACCAGTCCACGGCAGAAATCGTGAATACGGCCAAGCGTACAGGTGCTGAAGTGCGTGGGCCGATCCCGCTGCCGACCAATATGCGTCGTATGACCGTTCTTCGCTCGCCGCACATCGACAAAAAGAGCCGTGAGCAGTTCGAAATTCGTACGCACAAGCGTCTGCTGGACATTATCGACCCGACACCACAAACCGTTGATGCGCTGATGAAGCTCGATCTCGCGGCTGGTGTTGACGTCGAGATCAAGCTCTAGGGAAGGGACCAGAGTTATGCGTAGCGGCATTATCGCCCGTAAGATGGGAATGACACGCGTGTTTAACGATGCTGGCCACCATGTGCCGGTTACCGTGCTTAAACTCGACGATGTTCAGGTTGTGGCAGTTCGTAGCAAGGAAAAGGATGGCTATACAGCCGTTCAGCTTGGTGCGGGTGTTGCCAAGGCAAAGAATGTATCAAAGCCGATGCGTGGTCACTTTGCCAAAGCGAATGTATTGCCAAAGTCAAAGCTGGCCGAATTTCGGGTTGGTGACGATGCGGTACTTGAGGTTGGATCAACATTGGTTCCCTCACATTTCGTTGCTGGTCAGAAGGTTGACGTTGTAGGCACAACCCAAGGTAAGGGTTTTGCCGGTGCGATGAAGCGTCACAACTTTGGCGGTCTGCGTGCATCGCATGGTGTGTCTGTATCTCACCGCTCGCACGGTTCAACTGGCCAGTGTCAGGATCCGGGCAAGGTGTTCAAAGGCAAGAAGATGGCCGGCCATATGGGCGCGGTCCGCAACACCACGCAGAATATCGAGGTTGTTGCCGTTGATAATGAAGAAGGCGTTGTTCTGCTTTGCGGCGCGGTTCCTGGCCCAAAGAATGGCTGGGTACTGATCAGCGACGCGATCAAGGTCAAGCGCCCTGATGAGGCGCCGTTCCCTGCCGGTTTGCTGTCTGACCTTGCTGCGGCAAGCGAGCAAGCCGCTGTGGCCGAAGATGTTGTTGCTGCAGACGCTGGCGCTGACGCAGCGCCCGCTGACGAGACTGTTGCTGACGAGACCGTTGCTGAGGCACCTGCCGCTGCGGACGCGGAAGCCGAGAAGGAATAAGGGTCATGAAGATTGATGTGAAAACAATCGACAACAAGGCGGCTGGCGACATTACGCTTGCTGATGCTGTCTTTGGGGTCGCACCGCGCGCTGACATTGTTGCGCGTGTGGTGAAGTGGCAGCTTGCAAAACGCCGCGCCGGGACACATAAGGTGAAGTCACGCGCTGAGGTTTCTATTACCACAGCGAAGATGTTCAAGCAGAAAGGCACTGGCCGCGCTCGTCACGGTTCTGCCGCTGTTGTTCAGTTCCGTGGTGGTGGGGTTGTGCATGGTCCGGTCGTTCGTGATCATGGTCACGCATTGCCGAAAAAGGTACGCCAGCTTGGTCTGCGGTCTGCCCTGTCTACCAAGGCAGCAGAGGGCAAGTTGCTGGTTATCGACAGCTTGGCATCAACTGGCAAATCTGCTGGTAAGACAGCTAAACTTCGTGAGCAGCTGAGCAAGCTTGGCGCTGAAAACGCGCTGATCATCGGCGGTGCCGAGTTGGATGCAGCCTTTGTAAAGGCAGCGCGCAACATTCCGCTGGTTGATGTGCTGCCCCAGCAAGGCATCAATGTGTATGACATCCTGCGTCGTGACGTTCTGGTTCTTTCCAAGGATGCTGCGGCCCATCTTGAGGAGCGCCTGAAATGAGTGTTCGTGCGCGCAAGCCCGTAAAAACTGTTGTCTCAAAGGCAGCTGCCTATGACACAATCCTTCGCCCGATCATCACCGAAAAGGCGACGATGGCGAATGAAAACGGCCAGGTGACCTTTGCTGTTGCCATTGATGCAACAAAGCCACAGATCAAGGCAGCGGTTGAAATGCTGTTTAATGTCAAGGTCACTGCGGTGAATACGATCGTCCAAAAGGGTAAGACAAAAACCTTCAAGGGTCGTCCCGGTCGTCGTTCAGACATGAAAAAAGCAATGGTCACATTGGCTGAGGGTCAGAATATTGACCTGATGGGAGTGTAATAAGATGGCGTTAAAGAAATTTAATCCAACAACCCCAAGCCAGCGGAACCTTGTCCTTGTCGACAAATCTGCCCTTTATAAGGGTGGGCCGGTTAAAAAGCTGACCGAGGGTCTTACCAAGACAGGTGGCCGTAACAATTCTGGTCACGTGACGGCATGGCAAAAGGGTGGCGGACACAAGCGCCGGTATCGCCTGATTGACTTCAAGCGCACCAAAACCGGTATGTTCGCGACTGTCGAGCGGATCGAATATGATCCAAACCGGACTGCATTTATTGCGCTGATCACTTATGAAGATGGTGAGCAAAGCTACATCCTTGCACCGCAGCGCCTGTCTGTTGGCGATAAGGTTAGCTCGGGTATCGGTTCTGACATCAAACCGGGTAATGCGCTGCCATTGGCCAATATTCCAGTTGGAACATTGATCCATAACGTAGAGCTTAAGCCGGGTAAGGGCGGCCAGTTGGCGCGTTCAGCTGGCACATATATCCAGCTGGTTGGTCGTGACCGCGGCTATGCGATTTTGCGCCTGACGTCAGGCGAGGTTCGCCTCGTGCGTTCGGAATGTATGGCGTCTATCGGCGCTGTATCAAATCCTGATCAGCAGAATATTAAAATTGGTAAGGCTGGCCGTAGTCGTTGGCTAGGCCGTCGTCCGCACGTCCGCGGCGTTGTCATGAACCCTGTCGATCACCCGCATGGTGGTGGTGAGGGTCGTACTTCAGGTGGCCGTCATCCGGTAACACCTTGGGGTAAGCCAACCAAGGGCAAGCGTACTCGTTCTAACAAGAAGACTGACCGCCTGATTGTGCGGCGTCGCAAGCCATAAGGGTCATTCTTAATCATGGCACGTTCAGTTTGGAAAGGCCCGTTTGTTGATGGGCATCTGGGCTTACTTTTGGTGTGCATAACGGCAACAAATTCATCCCTGTGTCTGTTTCTGAGGAAATGGTTGGGCACAAGCTTGGTGAATTTGCGCCAACCCGCACTTATTACGGCCACGCCGCCGACAAGAAATCAAAGCGTTAGGGGTAGGTTATGGGTAAGCAATCAAATCCACGCAGCTTGGCCGACAGTGAAGCAAAATCTGTCGTGCGCAATTTGCGCGTCAGCCCACAAAAGCTGAACCTTGTTGCGACAATGATCCGCGGTATGGACGTGAATAAGGCCATCGCGACGTTGTCATTTTCGCGCCGCCGCATCGCCGGTGACGTGAAAAAAGCGCTGCAATCAGCCATCGCCAACGCCGAAAACAACCATTCGTTGGATGTTGATCGGTTGTTTGTCAAAGAAGCTCATGTCGGCAAAGGTCTTGTCATGAAGCGGTTTCGGGCACGGGCAAAGGGTCGCGGCGCACGGATTTTAAAGCCATTTTCACACCTGACAATCATTGTCGGTGAAAGAGGAGAGCAGTAGGATGGGTCAGAAAGTTAAGCCAATCGGCCTGCGTGTCGGTATCAACCGGACATGGGACTCGCGCTGGTATGCTGGCCGTAACTATGGACAGCTTCTTCATCAGGATATCAAACTTCGTGAATATTTGATGGATCGCCTCAAGCAGGCTGCGATTAGCCGCGTCGTCATCGAACGTCCGGCAGGCCGCGCCCGCGTGACCATCCACGCTGGCCGCCCGGGTCTTATCATCGGTAAGAAGGGGCAGGATATCGAAAAACTGCGCGCCGATCTCGCTAGCCGTATTGGCGGTGAGGTAAGCCTGAACATCGTTGAGGTACGCAAGCCCGAGATTGATGCCAAGCTGGTTGCCGAGAATATTGCACAGCAGCTTGAGCGCCGCGTTGGTTTCCGCCGTGCGATGAAGCGTGCAGTTCAGTCAGCCATGCGCCTTGGTGCATTGGGTGTCCGGATCAATTGTGCTGGCCGTTTGGGCGGTGCCGAGATTGCCCGTACCGAATGGTACCGCGAAGGCCGGGTGCCGCTTCACACATTGCGCGCCGAGGTTGATTACGGTGAGGCAACAGCATTCACCACCTATGGTGCCTGTGGCATCAAGGTTTGGGTATTTAAGGGCGAGGTCATGGCTCATGACCCAATGGCTCAGGATAAGCGGATGGCCGAGCAG
>RGCC01000099.1 GCA_009919335.1 Alphaproteobacteria bacterium | reverse complement strand
TGCCGGGCGCAAACCTGCCGCTGGCAACGCTTGGAACATTCATCTTGTGGATGGGTTGGTTCGGGTTTAACGGTGGCTCACAATTGGCAATGGGCAGTGTTGGTGATGTTGCCGATATCTCGCGGATCTTTGCGAACACGAATGCGGCTGCTGCTGGCGGCGCGCTTGTGGCCCTTGCCCTTACTCAAATTTTCTATGGCAAGGTTGATCTAACCATGGTGCTGAACGGCGCGCTTGCTGGTCTGGTGTCAATCACTGCCGAGCCGCTAACCCCAACCCTTGGCGCGGCAACTCTAATCGGCGGTGTTGGCGGTGTGCTGGTCGTGTTTGCGGTGCCGTTCCTTGACAAGATCAAGATTGACGACGTCGTTGGTGCGATCCCGGTTCACCTTTTCGCCGGCATCTGGGGAACACTTGCGGTTCATGGGCATCCGGGTTAGCGAAGAAGATGAATTGGCGGGTCTCGACAGCGCCGAACTCGGCATGGATGCCTATCCCGAGTTTTCACGCTAAGCACTAACGCGGCACTGCCGCACTGACCTAAAATAGCAGCCAGCGCCGGTTTGATCGGGGCTGGCTGTTTAGGTTGAACCCCCCCATTTAGGTTCGAGGAAACCCAAGTTTAAGGTGAGGAAAAACATCATATTTCAGCCGTCATTGAACCTTTACAGAAGTTGTTCTTTTCTCCTATTCTAACGGTTCAAGTTCCGCGGGGGGAATGTGCCTGATGTTAGTGGCGCCCATACCGGATTTAACATGGGTGCCTAACTGAGCTGAGAGACGTATGTCGCAAAAATCAAACGCAAGCGGTTCGCACCCACAGCCCCTGTTTGAAGCGGTTGGCATCACCAAGAAATTTGGCGATTTCACCGCCAATTCTGATGTGTCCTTTCGCATCCATCCGGGGGAAATCCATGCGCTTTTGGGTGAAAATGGCGCTGGTAAATCCACTTTTGTGAAAATCGCTTACGGTCTTTTGCAGCCAGACAAGGGTAGTTTGTTCTGGAATGGTGAGATTGTGTCAATCCGCGGGCCGCAACAGGCGCGCCAGCTGGGTATCGGCATGGTATTTCAGCATTTTTCTTTGTTTGACGCCCTGACTGTTGCAGAAAATATCCAGCTTGCCATGCCCGCCGGCGAGAGTATCGCGTCATTATCTGCCCGTATTTCAGGTATTTCCAAGGATTACGGGATCGAAGTTGATCCGGCGGCTCGCATCCATAATCTTTCCGTCGGCCAGCAACAGCGTGTGGAAATTATCCGCTGTTTGCTGCAAGATCCGAAATTGCTGATCATGGATGAGCCGACATCAGTGCTGACACCGCAGGAAACTGAGCAGCTGTTTTCGGTGCTGCGGCGGTTTGCCGAAAACGGTTTGGCGGTTCTGTTTATTTCGCACAAGCTGGATGAAATTCGGGCATTGACCAGCCGCGCTACGGTGTTGCGGCGGGGGCAAAATGTTGGGTCAGTGACGACCAAGGGCTGTTCAAACCGCGAGCTTGCCGAGATGATGATCGGCACAAAGGTCAAGGATGTGGCGCGTCAGCGAGCGCCGGCAAATGCTAAAATATTATTCGAGGTCAAAGGGCTAAACCGGGCGAAGGCGAACGCGTTTTCGGTGGCGCTGCGGAATATCTCGATTGCGGCATACTCTGGCGAGATTTTTGGCATCGCCGGTATCGCCGGTAATGGGCAGGATGAATTGATGGCCGCGTTAACCGGTGAATGGCGGGCGCAACAACCCGGTGTCATTGCGCTTGATGGTATCGACATCAGTATCAGCGGCCCAGCCGAGCGCCGTGTGGCAGGTATGGGATTTATTCCAGAAGAGCGCAACGGTCATGCAGCAGTGCCGTCGATGAGCCTTGCTGATAATGCGCTGCTGACAAATCATTCGCTGGCAGGTGTGGTGCGTGGTGGGGTGCTTGACCTTGCTGGAATGCGCGCCAAGGCCGCTGCAATTGCCGCTGATTTTGATGTTCGTTTGCCCGAACCCAACCCGCTGGCATCATCATTGTCGGGTGGCAACCTGCAGAAATTTGTTGTCGGCCGGGAAATTGTCAAGGTGCCGCGCGTGCTGATCGTATCGCAGCCGACATGGGGCGTTGATGTCGGTGCGGCGGTGTTTATCCGCACGGCAATGCAGGAACTCGCCGCAAAGGGATCGGCGGTCGTGATGATTTCGCAGGATCTAGAAGAAATTTTTGCAATTGCGCACCGGATTGCGGTGCTGCATGACGGGGTTTTGTCGCCAGCCGTTTCAGCCACAAAATTAACCGCAGAACGGGTTGGCCTGATGATGGGTGGTGATTTAGCAAATGCCACGAATATGGCATCGGGAGCGAGCGCATGATCAGCATGACGCCGCGCAAACATATTCCGCTGTCACTAACGCTGTTGACGCCAACGATTGCGATTATCCTAACGCTGTTGGCTGGGGCGGGTATCTTTGGCCTGCTCGGGTTTAGCCCGCTTGTCTCGCTCTATACATTTTTCATTGCACCGATTTCACGCCCTGACCAGATTGGTGATTTGCTTGTTAAGGCCTGTCCTTTGATCATCACGGCGACGGGGTTGGTGTTCTGTTTCCGGGCGAATGTCTGGAATATTGGCGCCGAGGGTCAGCTGGTCTTTGGCGCGATTTTTTCCGGGTGGGTGGCGTTGAGCTTTCCCGATTGGCCGGCGATGACGCTGATGCCGGCGATGATAATGGCAAGCATTATTGGCGGCATTTTCTGGGCGATGATACCAGCCCTGCTTAAGGTGCGGTTCAATACTAATGAAATTCTGGTTTCTTTGATGCTGACTTATGTTGCCGCTTTATTCATTGATTGGCTGGTTCGCGGGCCGTGGCGTGATCCGATGTCATTCGGGTTTCCGCTGACAAAAATGTACAGCGACGCAGCGTTAATCCACCGGATTGACGTGCCGTTTGTCGGCATGCTGGGGCAATTGCATTGGGGCGTTGTTGGGGCATTGATTTTGGCGATTTTTGGCGGCTTTGTGTTATCACGCACAATTCTGGGATTTCAGATCAAGGTTATGGGCGATGCGCCCCGTGCTGGCCGGTTTGCTGGCTTTAGCCCACATCTGGTCACCGTTGGCGTTATGGCGATTGCTGGTGCGGCCGCTGGACTTGCCGGTATGGTAGAAGTCTCGGCCAGCATGGGTCAGCTGCAGCCTAACGTGTCATTTGGATATGGGTTCACCGCAATCATCGTCGCGTTTCTGGCGCGGTTAAACCCGGTGGGTGTGATATTCGCTGGTCTGATTGTGGCCTTGGCCGAACTGGGTGGCGATCATGCGCAAATTGCGCTTGGTATGCCCAAAGTCGTAACAGGCGTTTTCAAGGGGATTTTGTTGTTCATGCTGTTGGCTGGTGAAACCTTTAACCGCTATCACATCACGCTGCGGCGCGCGGCACCGGTATCCGGGACACAGGAGCAATAGAATGGAAGCGTTGATCCTGACAGTATTGTTAACGTCGGTGCCGTTGATTTTCGCGGCGACTGGCGAACTGGTTGCCGAGCGAAGCGGGGTGTTGAATTTGGGGGTTGAGGGCATGATGCTGATGGGCGCGGTTTCGGCATTTGCAGCGACGGCCATTTTGGGCAATCCCTATCTGGGGGTGTTGGCGGGCGCGGTTGCCGGGGCGATGACAGCGGTGGTGTTTTCGCTATTTGCGCTAGGACTGGCGACCAATCAAGTTGCCACCGGGCTTGCACTGACCATTTTTGGAACAGGATTATCAGGGCTTGTTGGTGCGCCGTTTGTTGGCGGCACGATTGAGGGGCTGCCGAACCTCGCAATTCCGCTGCTGGCTGATCTGCCAATTGTCGGGAATCTGCTGTTTAATCATGATTTGATGGTGTATCTATCGATTGGGTTTTTAGGGCTTGTCGGCTGGTTTTTGAATCGTACCCGTGCTGGCTTGGTGCTGCGGGCGGTTGGTAACAGTCACGATTCGGCTCATGCGCTTGGCTATCCGGTGCTGCTTGTGCGATTTTGTGCAGTGTCTTTTGGCGGTATGATGGCGGGACTTGGCGGGGCCTATCTGCCACTTGTACTAACGCCACATTGGTCTGAAGGCATGACCGCCGGACGCGGCTGGATTGCGCTTGCACTTGTAGTCTTTGCATCATGGATTCCTTCGCGTATTCTTATTGGTGCGTTATTATTCGGTGGGATCACCATCATGCAGCTGGCCGGTCAGGCACGCGGCTGGGCGGTACCATCTCAGATGCTGTCGATGTTGCCCTATATCGCAACGATTATTGTGTTGGTTGTGATTGCGCGAAATCGGGAATTTGCGCTGGCAAATTCGCCAGCTTGTCTAGGCCGTTTGTTCATCGGGAATAAGTGATTTTTAAAAAATTTCGTGTTGTCGGGATTGCACGAAGGTTTCAGTTTTAGGAGGAAACAATGAAAACAAAATCTATCCTTTCATTTGGTGCGATTGTCGCCGTTGCCAGCATGGCCATCTCGGCACTGGTCGGTATGACAAGCATCACAGCTGCCAATGCAGCGGACAAGGTCAAGGTTGGCTTTGTCTATCTGACGACGCCAGGCGATCATGGCTGGACCTATGCGCATGAGATTGGTCGCCAGCAGGTTGAAAAGCATTTTGGCGATAAGGTTGAAACAACCTTTGTTGAAAATGTGCCAGAAGGCCCAGACTCGGCGCGCGTCATCCGCGAATTAGCCAAGCAGGGTAATGATATTATTTTCACCACATCATTTGGCTATATGGATCATACGATCAAAGTCGCCAAGGAATTTCCAAATGTGAAATTTGAACATATTACCGGTTATAAGCGGTCGCCAAACGTTGCCACTGGCAATATCCGGTTTTACGAAGGCCGTTATGTTCAGGGTGTTGTTGCTGGTCT
>RGCC01000098.1 GCA_009919335.1 Alphaproteobacteria bacterium | reverse complement strand
CTGACTGGCACCGCCAAAAAGGATTGATGACAGCAAAATTGTTTGCAAGGCAGATAGCCCGCTTTCAACTCCTAAAACACCAAAAACAAGGCCAAAGGGGATGACACCAAACATCAATGGTGTTTCGTCGCGCACACCTGCCCAGAATTCGGCGCGCGCCGAACGGGTTTTTTGGGGTGCGAAAGACGTGCCAGAGGTTTCGGCCATCGCGGCTGTCCTTTTTGGTAAATGCAGGAGGGGTCCGGACGGTCGCATCTTAATACAGGACAAAAATTTAGCAAGCTGCCGGTAAAACCGTGTCGGGGGGCGGGCTGAACGCTGCGCTGGGTATAAATTGCCACTCGTCACTTGAGGGGGGACGGGGGGCAGGTTAAGGCCGGAACCGGTTAACCCTGCTGCCAAGTGAACTTGCATTTCGCCCTCACATTGGGTAATTGCTACGCTCATCACTTAAAGACGTTCAAAAAAATTATAACAAGGGTTAGCGATCATGGCGGCTCACTTCCGATTTGCAGACCAGCTTGATGTTGCTGGCAAAACCGTTTTGCTGCGGCTCGATGTCAATGTTCCGCTTGCTGATGGCGTCGTCAGCGACGATACGCGGATTCGCCGTGTGATGCCCGGGGTGAAATCGCTGCTTGAGCGCGGCGCGAAAGTTGTTGTTCTGACGCATTTTGGCCGTCCAAAGGGCCAGTTTGTGCCCGCATTGACAGTGCGGCCGGTGGCACAATCAATCGCCGGCATCCTTGGCCAGCCAGTTCATGTTGAAAGCGATGTTATTGGCCCGGGCGGCCAGCGGGCGGTGGCGGCGCTGGGTAATGGTGAACTCTTGATGATGGAAAACCTGCGCTTTTATCCCGAGGAAGAGGCGAATGATTTGGAATTTGCCAAGCGTCTCGCCGCGCTGGGCGATCTTTATGTCGGGGATGCGTTTTCTTGTGCGCACCGGGCGCATGCGTCGGTTGATGCCTTGCCACGTTTGATGGAGGCTGCGGCGGGACGTTCATTTGCGGCCGAACTAGAGGCGTTGAATGCGGCCTTGTCATCGCCGGTACGCCCGCTTGGCGCGGTGGTTGGCGGGGCAAAAGTTTCGTCAAAGCTGGCGCTGTTGGAAAATCTTGTGACCAAGGTTGACGGGCTGGTGCTTGGCGGCGGCATGGCAAACACGTTTCTACTATCGGCTGGGAAATCAATCGGTGCCTCGCTTGCTGAGCCTGATATGGTCGAGACAGCGCAGCGCATCATGGATGTTGCCGCAGCGCATAATTGCCGGATTATATTGCCCGAGGACGTTGTTGTGGCGGTTGAATTCAAGCTTGGTGCCGCTCACCGGATTACCGGTATTGACGATGTGGGCGGCGCGGAGATGATTTTGGATGCCGGCCCGCAATCGGTAAAGGCGGCAACGGATTTTCTTGATCAATGTTCAACCATTGTCTGGAACGGGCCGATGGGGGCGTTTGAAATTCCGCCTTTCGATACTGCAACGACGGCGCTGGCGCGTGCGGTTGCGCTGCGAACGCAAAAAGATGGTGTCATGAGTGTTGCTGGCGGCGGTGATACGATGGCAGCGCTTGCAAATGCGGGGGTGAATGACCAATTCTCTTATGTATCGACTGCTGGCGGTGCCTTTCTTGAATGGTTAGAGGGCAAGCGTTTGCCGGGGGTTGAGGCGCTAAATACCGATTAATGAATATCGACTAATCGCCTCTGGCAAAATCCCTTTGGCAGAATTGTCATGGAGACCCTTTGGCAGAATTGTCATGGAGATAGGTGTGATGTTTTTCGATAATCCATTTAAAACGCGTCTGCCGCGTGCCGATGAGGCACTGGCGGGGCGCACCACGGCTGTTTTGGCAGGTGGAAATCATGCGGTTCTTGGCACGCCGCTTATCGGGCCCGTGCCAGCGGGGTTTCAATCGATCACGCTTGGTCTTGGCTGTTTCTGGGGCGCGGAGCGGCTTTTCTGGAAGTTGCCGGGTGTCTATGTGACTGCGGTTGGCTATGCTGGCGGGGTGACGCCAAATCCGACTTATGAGGAAACCTGCAGCGGACAAACCGGTCATACCGAAGTCGTGCTCGTTGTGTATGATCCGGCCAAGCTAAGCCTTGCCCAAATATTAACAGTGTTTTGGCAGGCACATGACCCGACGCAAGGGTTTCGGCAGGGTAATGACCGCGGCACACAATATCGGTCGGCAATCTTTGTGACGCAAGAGGCAGAGCTTGCACTCGTCACGGAAAGTGCGGATCGTTATCAAAGAGCATTGGCCAAGGCCGGATTCGGGCAGATCACCACCGAAATTGCGGTAAATAGCCATTTTTATTATGCCGAAGACTATCATCAGCAGTATCTTCACAAAGTGCCAAACGGCTATTGCGGTCTGCGCGGAACCGGTGTTGTGGCAGGCTAGGTCGACGCATCGTGAAAGATCGAGACAGCGTGAAGAAAAAGCGTTATCCAAGGATTGACCTTCGGCCTCGCTGGTGTTAGGTTCCGCGCTCGTTATTAAGCATTTAGGCCATTGGCCGCCGATTTGGGAGCCCCAAATTATGAAAGTTGTAAGTTCACTCAAAACGCTGAAATCGCGCGACCGTAACTGTCAGGTGGTACGTCGTCGTGGCCGGCTATATGTCATCAACAAAAAGAACCCGCGCCTAAAGGCTCGTCAGGGTTAAGGTTTTGGCAGGCGCGCTGCGCCGAACGATTGTCAAAATTTTAAGAAGTTTTAAGGCACGGTCGGGTTTTCCGGCCGTTTCTTTTGCCCAAATTTCCGATTGCGCCGCTATTGGCTGGCCGGCATTATGGTTACACCATCATCAGGGTGGCTGTCAGGGTGGGCAATTCAAACCATTAAAGTCAGCATTTATGTGGGGATATCGAGACTGAGGAGCATATTATGCAGATGCCAGAACCAGATCAGGCGGTACTTGACCGCCGTGCCGATATTTGCCGTGACCTCCGCAATTTGGTTGCCGCTGATTGCGTGATCGATTCGATTGAGGGTCGGCGCGCTTATGACGCTGATGGTCTGTCTGCCTATCGCCAGTTGCCGTTGGCTGTGGTGTTGCCTGAAACGGTTGAACAGATTGCCGCCGTCATGAAATATTGTCATGGCGAAGGCATCAAGGTGGTGCCGCGCGGATCTGGCACATCACTGTCTGGCGGTGCCTTGCCGTTGGCTGATGCGGTGCTAATCGGTTTGGGTAAATTTAACCGGATTCTCGATATTGACTATGCCAATCGCTGTGTTGTCGCCCAACCGGGCGTGACCAATCTGGCGATTACGCATGCGGTGCAGGCTGACGGGTTTTATTATGCGCCCGATCCATCTAGCCAGATTGCCTGTTCGGTAGGCGGTAATGTGGCGGAAAATTCGGGCGGTGTGCATTGTCTGAAATATGGCCTGACGACAAATAATCTGCTGGGAATTGAGCTGGTAACCATTGAGGGCGAGATTTTGCGGCTTGGCGGCAAACATCTTGACGCTGGTGATTATGATTTGATGGGCGTCATGACCGGGTCTGAAGGGTTGCTTGGCATTGTGAGCGAAGTAACATTGCGGATTTTGCAAAAACCGGCGACCCAGCGTGCTCTTCTTGTTGGCTTTGACGATACCGGATCTGCGGCGAAGGCGGTTGGTGACGTGATCGGGGCTGGCATTATTCCGGCGGGCATGGAAATGATGGATGGGCTGGCGATTAACGCTGCTGAAGATTTCGTCAATGCAGGCTATCCTCGCGCCGCGGCTGCTTTGTTGATAATCGAGCTTGATGGTCCCGAGGTTGAGGTGAATACATTGATTGACCGCGTTGCCAAGGTTATGGATGACGCCGGTGCCTCATCATTGAAAATTAGTAACTCCGAAGAAGAGCGAAACCTGTTCTGGGCTGGTCGCAAATCGGCCTTTCCGGCGGTCGGGCGCATTTCGCCTGATTATCTGTGTATGGATGGTACAATTCCGCGGCGCCGCCTGCCGGATATGATGGTGCGGATGTCGTCGCTTAGCCAGAAATACGGCCTGCGCGTTGCCAATGTGTTTCATGCCGGTGATGGCAATCTTCACCCGCTGATCCTGTTTGATGCCAACCAGCCGGGTGAATTACAGCGGGCCGAAGATTTTGGTGCCGATATTCTGCGTGCTTGTGTCGAGATGGGCGGCGTTTTAACCGGCGAGCATGGGGTCGGCGTTGAAAAGCGTGACCTTATGGGGATTCAGTTCACCGAAGATGACATGAAACAGCAACAGCGGCTGAAATGCGCCTTTGATGCTGATCATTTGCTGAATCCGGGCAAGGTCTTCCCGCATTTGCATCGTTGTGCAGAATTGGGACGATTACATGTTCACAAAGGCAAGATGCCGTTCCCTGAATTGCCGCGTTTCTAGATTTTTTTTGACGGCCGGTTTGTGGCGGTAACAGGGGTAGGGTTAAAATGATCAAAGTTGCCGGACTTGATGACGTTGCTGCGGCGATTGCCGATGCAATCGAGGCAAAGCAGCATCTGGCTGTCAGGGGCATGGGCACAAAGGCAGCACTTGGCCGTGATACCAGCTATGATGCGATACTGGATGTGTCCGGACTTTCCGGGATCGTTGATTACCAGCCGGATGAGTTAATTTTGACGGTGCGCGGCGGTACACCAATGCACGAGGTGGAGGCAGTACTCGCCAAAGCCAATCAGATGCTGGCGTTTGAAGTGCCTGATCTGCACAAGCTGCTTAACAGCAATTCGGCCGGAACAATTGGCGGGGTAATGGCGACCAATGCCAGTGGGCCGCGCCGCCTGACGGCAGGGGCCGCGCGCGATTATCTGCTTGGGTTTGATGCCATCTCTGGTCGCGGCGAGCGCTTTAAATCTGGCGGCAAGGTGATGAAGAATGTCACCGGTTACGATCTGTCAAAATTGATTTGCGGGTCCTATGGCACCTTGGCAGTTTTTGATGAGGT
>RGCC01000097.1 GCA_009919335.1 Alphaproteobacteria bacterium | reverse complement strand
AATAAACACCAATCCAGACAGGGTCTCTTGGCTTAACGCGGCGCTGTCATAATCGAAATAGCTGCGATAACCATCAATAATAACATCGCTTTTGGCGTCTGATTGATCTGCTGCCACCGGCTGAGATAGTGATGGTTGTGGCGCTGGTTGTGGAACCTGCTCGGCCAGCGCAATTGCTGGATCAGGCGCAATATCGGGCGCCGTCACGCCAACCGGACAGGCGGTATCCGCAGGGCAGGCTGGCCCATCTTCAAACACAACGACGCTACAGCCACCCAGCCACAGCCCGATCAGGGCGGCTCCCATTGCACGGCGGATCATCATCATGTTTCAGCCCGTTTTGTCTATTATGTTTGGTCTTCTTGCAGTTCTTGTAACGACCCTATTCAGGTTTTTGTAAGGCCGGTCGATTGATTTTTTAATAACGGCATTCTCGGCGTTAAGATTGCAAAATCGGCCATAAAATAGGCTTGTCGCAATGTCACAAGGCCGATACCCTTTAACGAGAAGGCTAGTTTTTTACAAAACAAATCCCATAAAAAGAGACACCGGAGCCGGTAGCATGAACCTTTTTAGCAAACTTCAGCAACGCGAGGCTGACCGGAACCCCATTCGCATTGGCATGATCGGTGCCGGTAAATTTGGTAGTATGTTTTTGGCACAAGCCAACCGTTTACCCGGTATTCATATTGTTGGCATTGCCGATCTTAACCCGGCAAACGCGCGCTCGAACCTTGCCTATGTTGGCTGGCCCACGGAAAAATACAGTGCCGCCTCGCTAGATGACGCCCTGCAAACTGGCGCCAGCTTTGTTGGCGATGATTGGCAAGCGCTGGTCAGCCATTCGGCCATTGATATAATTGTTGAATGTACCGGCGATCCGGTTGCCGCGGTGCATCATATCGTAACCGCTTATGCGCATGGCAAGGATGTGATCAATGTCACGGTTGAGGCTGATGCCTTTTGTGGCCCCGGCCTAAGCCAAGCTGCAATTGAGGCAGGTGTTGTTTATTCGATGGCCTATGGCGACCAGCCTGCACTGACTTGCGAGCTTGTTGATTGGGCGCGCACCTGCGGTTTTAAGGTTACCGCCGCAGGGCGTGGGCATAAATGGCTTCCCGAATATCGGTTTTCAACACCCGAGACAATCTGGAACTATTGGGGGCTTACCGCCGAACAGGCCGAACGGGGCCGGTTGAATCCAAAAATGTTTAATTCGTTTCTTGACGGCTCAAAACCGGCAATTGAATCGGCCGCCATTGCCAATGCTACCGGTCTTGGCGTGCCGACAAACGGCTTGGCATTTCCGCCAGGTGGGGTTGATGATATCCCTAATCTGATGCGGCCAAAATCAGCCGGCGGCGTGCTTGAATGTGATGGGCTTGTCGAGGTGATTTCCTGCCTTACCGAAGATGGCGCCGAAATTCCGCATGATATCCGCAAAGGCGTCTGGGTGGCGATTGAGGCCGATAATGATTACATCCGCAATTGTTTTGAGGAATATAAGGTCGTTACCGACACAACTGGCCGCTATATGAGCCTTTATAAAAAATGGCATCTTATCGGGCTAGAGCTTGGCATGTCGGTGGCGTCAGTTGGGCTGCGCCGCGAGGCGACGGGGGCGGCAACCTGCTTCAACGCTGATGTGCCCGCAATCGCCAAGGCCGATCTTGGTGCGGGCAGTATGCTGGATGGCGAGGGCGGGTTTACCATTTATGGTGGGGTACGCCCGGCCGCCATATCAGTGGCAAATAACTATCTGCCATTGGGGCTTGCCAATCACGTCAAGCTGGCGAAAAAACCATTGCCATGCTTGCTGGCTAGGCTCTGACCTCACGATCTTGGCCAAATCGTCTCGACCAGACGATCTTGCCCGAAAGCGGCAATGCCGCTACAACAGAAATCGAACAAAGGGACAGGCTTCCCCCAGTCAAACTGCATCCGGCCTAGATACAGATACGTCCGCTTTTTTTAGGCCTATAACCATCAAAGGAATTTCTTATGTCAGTAACATTGGATCAAGCCCGTATTATCACTGAAGCCAGCCTTGCCAAGGGGCGTGAACTTGGCCTCAAGCCAATTAGCGTGATTGTTCTGGACCCGCGCACATCGCTTGTTGCCTGTTCATCAGAAGATGGGGTCAGCCAGATGCGCTGGCGCATCGCTCACGGCAAGGCCAATGCCGCAATCAAGATTGGCATGGGCACACGCGCATTGATGGCGCGCGCCGAACAGCAAGCCTATTTCATTCAAGCGATGAACGGCCTTGCCGATGGTGATTTTGTGCCGGTACCAGGCGGCGTTCTAATTCGTGATGCTGATGGCAAACTGCTTGGTGCCGTTGGCATTTCTGGCGACACATCGGATAATGACGAAGCCGCCGCGCTTGCCGGTATTGCGGCAGCTGGTCTGGTTGCCGAAACTGGCTAGGCCACGGGCTTTATTGCCGCGCAATTGCGCTATCTATATGGCCGCGATTTAGGTCAGCTTTGAAAGGCTGCGCCAAACTCGTCACGAAGAATATTTTTCTGCACCTTGCCCATCGTATTGCGCGGCAATGCATCGACCAAGATCAATTTGCGGGGCTGCTTAAAGCGTGCCAATGTCTTACCGAGCGAGGCCTCAATGGCCTCAAGATCAACCGGCTGGCTGCCATCAGCAACCAGAATGCCGATGACGCTCTCGCCAAAATCAGGGTGCGGTGCCCCAATCACTGCGCTTTCCAGAATGCCCGGCTGTTCATCAAGGATAAGCTCAATTTCCTTTGGGTAGATGTTATAACCACCTGAAATAATCAGATCCTTGTTCCGGCCAACAATCTGCAAATAGCCAAATTCATCAATGCGACCTAAATCGCCAGTGATAAAGAACCCGTCCTCACGCAATTCTTCGCGCGTTTTTTCTGGCATATTCCAATAGCCGACAAACACATTAGGCCCGCGCACTTCAATCTGACCAATTTCCCCATCAGCCAAGGTTTCGCCGGTATCTGGATTGGTGATTTTCATATCGACACCGGGGAGCGCCATACCGACTGTGCCCGCACGCCGCGCGCCATCATAGGGGTTCGATGTGTTCATATTGGTTTCGGTCATGCCATAGCGTTCAAGGATACGGTGCCCGGTACGGCTTTCAAACTGGATATGGGTTTCCGCCAGTAATGGCGCACTTCCCGAAATAAACAGGCGCATATGACCCGTCAGATCAGGCGTCAGCCGTGGATCATCAAGCAACCTTGTATAGAAGGTTGGGACGCCCATCATCGAGGTCGCCTTTGGCAAAGCGTCAATCACCATATCAGCAGAAAACTTTGGCAGGAAAATCATGCTTGCCTTCGCCAGCAGGATAATATTGGTCGCAACAAATAGGCCATGCGTGTGAAAAATTGGCAGCGCATGCAGCAGCACATCATGCTCGTCAAACCGCCATTCACCGATCAGCGTTTCGGCATTGGACAACAGGTTATTCTGCGTCAACATCGCGCCTTTTGAGCGGCCGGTTGTACCGGATGTGTAAAGAAAGGCCGCCAGATCATCGGCACCACGCGGCACAGTCGCAAAAGTTTCGCTGGCGGTCGCCGCACGCTCGGTAAAGCTGCCACTGCCGTCGGCGTTCAAACGCTCCAGTGCAGCGCCATGTTCACGCGCCACCGGCTCCAGATCAAAATTCTGATCAGCAACAACCAGCTTGGCCCCTGAATCACCAACAAAATAGGACACTTCAGCAGGTGTGTAAGCTGTATTCAACGGCAGGAAAATCACCCCCGACTGGACACAAGCTGCATAGAGCGCCAGCGCCTCGGCAGATTTTTCAACCTGCGCGGCAAGCCGATCACCAACCTCAAGCCCGATCGCTTGGATTACATTCGCAAAACGCGCCGTCTGACGCAGGAAACTGTCATAGGATTGCTGCGCGCCATCAGCAAAAATTAAAAATGGCTTTTCTTCACCCTGATGGCACCCAAACAGACGGTCATACAGCAAATTCGACATAAAAAATTCCTACAAAAATATCAAACCAAACCGCTAGGCGGCTGGATCGGCGATTTCAATTTCGGCCGCTAAAGCCTTTACCGGTTTTTCTGCGATCACGGTTTGTTGATTGGCGAAAGCTTCATGATTTTCGCTGATCCGGGACAGATCATACCGATAATTTACCATGACACCACAAGATTGCGCTATGCCATTTTTCGACTTGTCAGCATTTGCGTGAACCGCCCCAATAAGCGCGCCATTATTCAGATGAAAGCGCGCCACCGGATCACGGGGCTGGCCATTATGATGTTTGGCATTCAACAGATAATACGCCGCCTGCTGCCGATGAGTTTCAGCCGTGGCATCGGCGTCAAACTGGCCAGATTCACGAAGCCATTTCACCAATCCCGGGATCGGCGACAAGGTCACAAAATTGCGAATCTGCGGCAGCTCGCGAAGCAGATGTTGAACCACTGTCTTAATCAATGAATTGCCAAAGGAAATGCCAGCAAGGCCAGCCTGACAGTTCGAGATTGAATAAAAGGTCGCCGTGTCGGCTTTTTCAGCCGGTATCACGTCGCGATTTTCAAGCAGGATCGTCTGGATCGAGTTCGGTGTTCCTTTGGTCAGGGCAACCTCGACAAAAATCAGCGGTTCATCAGGCATTGCCGGATGGAAAAAAGCAAAACAACGCCGATCTTCGGGCTGTAACCGGCGACGTAAATCATCCCAGTTTTCAATTTCATGGACCGATTCATAAGTGATGATTTTTTCCAGAATATCCGCCGGGCTTGACCAGCTTATGGGCCGCAGCACCAGAAAACCCCGATTAAACCATGAGGCAAACAGATGTTTGAAATCGACATTCAATTTGCCCAGATGCGGGTGTTCGGGAAGAAACCGGATCAAATCTTCGCGCATTTTCACCAGTTTTGCGGTGGCGTCATGCGTCTGATTTAACCGCCGGATCAATTGCAATCTTGCCGGCTCAACCGTTGCAATCATATCCTCATAGCTTTTTGCTGATGGGGTAGTC
>RGCC01000096.1 GCA_009919335.1 Alphaproteobacteria bacterium | reverse complement strand
GTCGGTCAGCCGCGCGGTCAGCGCATGGCCTTCAAGGTGATTTACCGCGTAATAGGGAATGTTTCGGGCTGCGGCGATGGCCTTGGCCGTAACCGTGCCGATAGCAACCCCGCCAATCAGACCCGGCCCGCCAGTGGCAGCAACCGCATCAATATCACCCATTGTCATGCCGGCGGTTGCCAATGCGTCACGGATCACCTGATCAATCATTTCAAGATGCGCCCGTGCGGCGACTTCCGGCACAACGCCGCCATGTTTTGCATGTGTGTCAATTTGCGACGCAATTTCATTGGCGTGAATGGTCTTGTCAGCCGCGACAATGGCTGCCGCAGTTTCATCACAGCTGCTTTCAATACCAAGCATGATAACGGGGCGTTGAGCCATGAATAATAATTCCTAAAACAAATTTGCCTCACCTTATCCGAAGCCGGATTGAGATGCCAGTCCTCTCGGTAAAGTGGCGGGGTGCGATGGTTTTTGTCGAAAGCGGGGTTTTTGGCTTTGCATTTGCCTTCCAGCCCCTTTAGACATGGCGTGCTATGAAAGTTGATTTCTCGTTTTTTGATGCCGAGCCGCTGAGGCTGGCAAGCCGCGCATCGCAGTTGGCAATGGTGCAGGCTGAGATGGTGTGCGCTGCATTGAAACCTGCCGCCGTTACGGTGCGTCCGGTGACCACCAAGGGCGACCGGATTCTGGATCGCCCGCTTATCGAGGCCGGTGGCAAGGGGCTATTTATCAAGGAGCTGGAACGATCAATTTTGGCTGGTGTTTCCGATGCCGCGGTGCATTCGATGAAAGATATGGAAACATTCTTTGCCCCCGGCACCGAAATTGGCGCGGTACTGACACGCGAAGATCGGCGTGATGCGCTTGTTGGGCCATATCGCAGCCTTGATGATTTGCCGAAGGGCGCACGAATCGGCACCGCATCGGTGCGCCGTGCCGCTATTTTATTGAATTACCGGCCTGATCTTCAAATCCAGCTAATTCGCGGCAATCTAAACCGGCGGCTTGGGTTGTTAGCAGCCGGCGATTATGACGCTCTTATTCTTGCTGTTGCTGGTATCAAACGGCTTGGTGTCGAAATTGACTATACGCCGATTGCAGCCGAAATCATGCCATCTGCGGTGGCACAAGGTGCGCTCGCTGTGCAGATTGCCGCGCCTGATACACCGCGCGCGGTTGCGGTAAAGGCGCTTGTCGGCGGCCTGACCTGCCCTAAGGCGCTTGTCGAGGTGACTGCCGAACGTGCGCTTCTTAGCTTTTTGGACGGGTCATGCCAGACGCCGATTTCGGCAAGTGCGGTGCTTGATGAGGCCGGTCAGGTGACGCTTGATGGGATGATCCTGCGGCCCGATGGCAGCGCCGCACATCGCCGCCAAATCTGCGCCCCCGCCGATCAGGCAGAAAGGCTTGGCGCGGAATTGGGTGCAGAATTACTGGGTCTTGCAGGGGGCCGTGCGTTTCTTGCCTGATCACGATTGATCGGGCGGGCGGCAGTATTGGAGTGTTTTCGACCAAGCTGGTGACCGGCTGGTTGGCAAGCGCCGGCAAAATTCGCGGCAAGAAAGGGATGATGATGGCAAAATCCACCCTAATTATCCGGCCTCAGCCTGATGCTGATCGTGATGTATTATGGCTGCAACGTTATGGTGTTCCGGCGCTTGCCAGCCCGGTTATGCGCGGTACAGCACTGGTGCATGATTTGCCCGATCCAGCCGGTTATGATGGGGTTATCTTTACCAGCCGTCATGCGGTTGATGCGATCCGGCAATCGCCCAAGGCCGCGGCATGGATGATGAAACCGGCCTTTGTCGTTGGCACGGCAACGGCGGCAGCTGCACGTGATGCCGGATTTTCTAGATTGATCACTGGTAATGGCGGTGGGGCTGGCCTGATCGCGCCAATCCGGCAAGCTGGTGCGTTATTTAGTGCGTCATTTGGGGTGGCGACTGGCCGTCTGGTCTGGCCAAGCGCGGTTGACATCAGCTTTGGCGATTGCCGCCGCCGGACAGGATGCAGCTTTGGCGTCGATCAGTTTGATTGCTGGCAGCAATGCCATTGCCAGCGCCGCCGGTAGTGGCTGGAAGAAAGTCTATACGGCGCGCCATCCACGCCGCAGCCGGTTGATGGCAATTGCGGTTCTGCGCCATCAACGTGAACAGTGAGGCGACCACCGCCACGAAAATTTGCGCCATCATACTTTAGGTCATGCTGGTATCTTATCGCGGTGCTATGATATGGTTTTCAAGGGATATAGTTTGCGGGTGATCGAACGATATCACCGCAGGCCAACGGCAAACAGGACATACCACAGCGCATCATGGCAAAACCAAAGCAACCATCTGCCAGACCGGGCGATATGATTGACGGTGAAGCGGTCGAGAAACCCGCCCAAACCACCGCGCCAAGAAAGGCTGACACAAAGAATGACACGGCGTCGTCTGGCACAAAGAATGATACGGCCCCCTCTGATGCGGCCCGATCTGATGCGTCCATGTCTGATGCGGTTTCAGGGGCGCCAGACTCAAAACTTTTGGCGAAACCATTGCCAATGTTTCAGGCAATTATATTTGCCGCGCTGGGCCTGTCAGTCTTTGCTATCGGTCTTGCGGGTTTTGCAATCTGGCAGCACCGCCATCACGCGGCAGAAATGGCAGTAGCTCGGGCTGCAGTCGCTAATCAACAGAATTTCGAAAAGCGCCAAACGTCACCAGGCCAACCATCACAAGACATTAATTCTGCCATCGATCAGGCCGCGCTGGATGAGAGACTCGCCGCGCTAATGGCTCGGCTTGCGAGGGAACGTGAAAGCCAACAGGCGGCGCTTGCCGCACTGCAGGATCAGCTAGCCATCTCAAATGCGGCCCCAAATCAGGTTTTAGATCTGGCATCTTCTGATCTGGCATCCTCTGATTTGGCCACGTGGCGCGCTGATATGGATCGCCGATTTGCCGCGCTTGAGGCCGGACTTGCCGATCGTGCAATTCGGAAAACCCCGTCCCAAGCCGCACAAGAAACGTCTGTTCCGGCTGATCCTGCTAACCGGTTAAGCACTAGCCAAGCTGGCCTGCCGAGTACCGGACAAACCGGTTTGCTGGTCGTCAGTGGCCTATTGGCGGATAATCTGGCGGGTCAGCCGCTTGATCGATGGGTACAGCTTCT
The DNA here is from genome assembly GCA_009919335.1 of Alphaproteobacteria bacterium. Taxonomy (GTDB): domain Bacteria; phylum Pseudomonadota; class Alphaproteobacteria; order Puniceispirillales; family Puniceispirillaceae; genus UBA3439. The sequence goes on along the minus strand of RGCC01000096.1, from coordinate 1,871 downwards.
TCAAGGGTTGGTCGATCGCGGTGTACCGGTGGCCGGTTTAGATCAATTGCGCCAGACGGCAAACCCGCTTCCCGCAAGCGCTCCACAATTGATCCAAGACGCCTATAATCTGGTGCCGCAAATGACTACAGCCTTGAACCGTGCCGGTGATAATGCCGGCTTTCTGGAAAAAATTGGCGCCAAGATTGGTCAGCTTGTGCAATTGCGGCCGATAGGGGATGCGGCTGACGGCAATGCAATGGCCTTGCGCCAGTTCGAGGCGGCGCTGGCGGTCAAGAATCTTGCGGCGGCACTGCGGGCGGCTGAGCAATGGTCAGGTGTTGATCTGCCACCGCTGGATCGCTGGGTGCAGGCCGCCACCGCGCGGCAATCACTCGATAAGGCGGTTAATGTGCTGGTGACAAGCCACCTTGCCGCCGTGATCAAGCAGCCATAATGCCACCGGCCGGATTGTTGTCGTATTATGTTTAATAGGCTTATTCTTCTTTTTGTAATCATTATCGCGGCAGCGGCAGCGGCGAGCTGGCTTGCGTCCCAGCCCGGTGAGGTGCAAATTGAGTGGCTTGGTTGGGAAATGGCATTGCCGACGAGCCTTGCGGTTGTGCTGATCGTTACTTTTGCGCTCATACTGGTATTTTTTGATCGTCTATGGCGCGCCATTCGGGACATGCCGGGCTGGCTTGGTGGACGGCTTCGCCAGCGCCGCGAAGACGCTGGGCATCATGCCCTGACATTGGGGTTGATGGCGGTATCGGCGGGCGAGCCAGCCGAGGCGCGAAAATATGCAAGCCGCGCTGACCGGCTGTTAAAGGCACCAAAATTAACCGGTTTACTGGCGGCGCAGGCGGCGCATCTGGCTGGTGATTATCAGGCGGCACGGCGTTACTTTACATCGCTGTTGGACGACCGTGAAACGGCGTTTTTGGGGCATATTGGGCTGATGCGGTTGGCACTTGACGATCAGGATCCGGCGATGGCTCGTGACGCGGCGAAGGCAGCGCTCACATTAAAACCAAATTCGGTTCTGGCTGCTGATCATTTATTCAGGCTGGAGATTGACCGTAATGACTGGAGTGCGGCGCTGCCTGCATTAGAGGTCATCAGCCGCCAGCAGAAAAAATCAAAGGCCAAAATGGCAGTAGCGGCAGATTCTTTCGCAGCAATTTTGCGCCAGCGTTGCAGTTTGCACGTTCTAAAGGCAAAAGACCTTGCCGATGATAGGACAGTGGCAAACAAGGAATTGAAGGCAGCATTGAAACTTGATCCGGCTTTTTTGCCGGCGGTCATGATGCTTGCCGATCATTACCTTGACGATAAGGCGCATTCAACTGCGGCAAAAATCTTGGAAACTTTCAGCTTGCCCCGCATAATGGGATTGCCACAAGGCTAAAGGCGGCATGGAAAAGCAATGACGGCCAGTTTATTGCTCGGCTGATCAAACTGCTTCAAAAGCTTGATCCGGCGCACCAGAAGACCGGCTATCATCTGGTTGCCGAACAGGCGCGCCTCGCCGGGATTGGAGGCGAGGCTGAGCGCTTACTTGCCGAGGCAAGGGATTTTGATGGCAGTGATGAGGACAGCAAGCCGATATGGCACTGCACGGCCTGTAAAAGCCGGCATGATGATTGGCAGGCTTTTTGCCCAAGCTGTGACGAGTTTGCTGGCCTTGTTTGGCGTCGACCGACCGGAACAAGCCCGCTAATCAAACAGGCCAGCTGGTCAAATGGGCATAAACCCGCTGGCGACGCGGCAAAGCCTATTGAAGCCAAAGATGAGAACAGAGTATAAAGGCACCGATCAGGATTTGCTGTTTTATCGGCAAACGCCACGCCATCCATGCCGCCGGATTAGTTAAATGGCATAACAGACCA
>RGCC01000095.1 GCA_009919335.1 Alphaproteobacteria bacterium | reverse complement strand
CGACGAATTTTGATGCGTTGGGCGTATCTGCAGGGCAATCAAACCTGTTCCTGTGATCAAAACTTTGCTATGCAGCGTCCATTATGAGCCAATATCCAGTCCCCATTCCAGATATGATTACCAGCACCGCGAATGACGAGGTTAAACGTCTGCGGGCGTTGCATGAGCGTAAATTTCGCAAGCAGACTGGCTGGTTTTTAGCGGAAGGCGCGCGGATTTGCCGTGAGGCAGTTTCGCTTGGATGGGCGATGCACCGGCTGGCCTTTGTCGCTGGCCGTGAGGATGACCGGCAGGTCAGGACATTACTATCCGGACTTGTTGCGGCGAATGGCCGGGCGCTGCCGATGACCGAAACATTGTTGCAGCGGATCAGCCGTAAAGATAACCCGCAGATGGTGCTTGGTGCCTTTGGTCAGCGTTGGGACAGCCTTGATCAAATTGGCGAGACGCCGGATGAATGCTGGGTCGCGCTTGACCGGGTTCGTGATCCGGGAAATCTTGGCACGGTAATGCGCACGGCCGATGCGGTTGGCGCCAAGGGGATTATTTTGGTTGGTGATTGTACCGACCCCTATTCGGTCGACACTGCGCTGCCAGCCGCCGTTGATTATCGCAGCGCTGATTATCGGGGATCATTGATCATGTTGATGGGCAATGAGCAGGCTGGGCTGACACCCGAATTGATGACAGCTTGCACGCAGCTGATAAAAATACCAATGCTGGGCCGTTCCGATTCGCTTAATCTTGCGGTCGCGACCGGGGTTGCGCTTTATGAGGCGCTTGCCAAACGCGGCTAGCCCTCTTTGGGTACCGAGCACCAGCGTGCAAAATTTGCCTGCGCCACATATCGTGCCTGCATTTCAGCATTTAAAGCACCAGTGACGCCGGTTTCCAGCGGCGATTCCTGCACGGCCAATTCACCCGAGGTGAGGCTGCCGCCCATGTCAGCCACCAGATCAGCAAGCGCATAATGCGCCGCCAAAGATGACGCCCGAATGGCATAAATCGTCAGCACCATGAACAGCGCATCACCCGATAATAGCTGCCGACATTTCTGCAATAATGGCGTCAGATCATCTTCGATCCGCCAGAATTCGCCCTTTGGGCCGCGCCCATATTTCGGCGGGTCAAGAATGATGCCGTCATAGGTTTTATCACGGCGCAATTCACGCTCGACAAAGCGGGTGGCATCATCGGTGATAAAGCGTATCGGCGCGTCCTGCATACCGCACAGATCACGATTTTCAAAAGCCTGCGCGATGGCTTTTTTGCTGGCATCAAGGTGCGTAACCTCAGCCCCAGCTGCGGCGGCGTGCAGGCTGGCAAGTCCGGAATAGGCAAACAGATTTAAAATCCGTGGTGGGCGCTTATGCGTCTGGATAAAGGTGCGAATCGCGTCGGCGCACCAGTCCCAATGCGCCGCTTGCTCGGGGAAAAATCCCAAATGACGAAATGGGGTTGGCCGCGCCAGAAACCGCAAGGACTGATAGCCCAACTGCCATGATGGCGGCAAGGTTTCCGATAGCTGCCAGCCACCACCTTCGCCATCTTCTTGGTCGTTTTTACCGGGCACAAAAACCCCATCAGCAACCCATGCTGCCTCGTCAAGACGCGGTTGCCACATTGCCTGTGGTTCGGGGCGGATAAAACGATAGGGGCCAAAGCGTTCAAACTTCCGCAGATTGCCGCTATCCAGCAACGCGTAATCCAGCCAATTTGGGCTTGTAACTAATGATAGTTTTTGTTGTTCCATGCCGGGGATACTGCCGATAGATGCGGCAGATTGCAACCGATCAATCAGCCCCTAGAAGATGATTTAGCGGCGATCTTTATCATGATGACTGCGGGCCGATCGATGGCGGAGTAAAATTTTAATAAACTTCATATTGATAATAATATTTACTATTATTGCGATCGAACTGGTCTTTTGACGCAAATTATTTCGGAAATACTTTCAATTTTCCGGAAAACATCTATGGTAGGGCAAAAATCCCCCAAGCGTGGTGACCATTGTCATGGTCGTCATGAAAATGAAAGCAGACGACCCCATGGATCAGATAGATAGACAGATACTGTCCCAGTTGCAGGTCAATGCCGCACAGCCGGTCGCCGACATTGCGCGCAAAGTTGGGCTGTCAGTGACACCATGCTGGCGCCGTATTCAACGGATGGAAGAAACTGGCCTAATCCGCAAAAGAGTTGCGTTGCTTGACCCGCAAAAGATTGGTGTTGGCATGTCGGTATTTGTGGCGGTTCGCACTGACCAGCATAACGCCGAATGGCTGCAGGAATTCGCCACAATGGTTAGCGATATGCCGGAGGTTGTCGAGTTTTACCGGATGAGTGGTGAGGTTGATTATCTTCTTCGTGTTGTTGTGCCGGATATGGCGGCCTATGATAAATTTTATCGCAAGCTGATTGCCAATGTGCATTTGACCGATGTCAGTTCGTCTTTTGCGATGGAAGAGATCAAATATACAACTGCGTTGCCATTGCCTGAACTTGATTAGCCGGGCCAATGTCGTGATCTGCCCGTGGCGTGACGTTTGATCGGTTTTGCGCCCATTGATTTTCCATTTAAGTTTTGGGTCGCATCAAAAAGTCTGCTAAGTCAAGCAATGCGCAGCGTGCTGACTTTTGATGGATTTCTATTATGACCTCTCCGAATTTTAAGATTTGCCATATTATCGCTGGTGCCCCAACCGGCGGTGCCGAGACCTTTTGTCTGGACGCGGTGAAGGCACTTCATGAGCGCGGTGTTGAGCAAGTCATGATATCGCGCCCTCATGACGCGTATGTTAACGCGATGGCCGAGCGCGGCATTCAGCATTATCCGGCCAGCTTTAACCGTTTCACCAAATGGTTTCAGCAGGCAAAAATCTCGCGCATCATCGCCGCGCATAACCCAGATATTGTGCATTGCTGGATGAACCGCGCATCATCGTTTGCCCCACAAGGGATTAAGCAGCCGGTTCTTGGCTGGTTTGGCGGCTATTACAATTTAAAGAATTTCCAGCGTTGTGACTTCTACATGGGTGTCACACGCGATATTGTGCGCCATATCGGAGAGGCAAGCGGTCATCCGGAAAATGCGTATCTTGGTCATACATTTGGCACGCTTGCTCAAGATCCACCGGTTTCGCGGGCAGAATTTGGGTTGCCCGAGGACAAGCCATTAGCATTGCTATTGTCGCGTATGCATTGGAAAAAGGGCGTCGATCTTATGCTTGAGGCGGCACAGCGCTTGCCGGATATGGTGTTTTTATTGGCTGGTGACGGGCCAGATTTAGAAAAATACAAAGCGATGGCAAAATCATTGGGCGTCGAAGATCGTGTCTGTTTTCCCGGCTGGCGAACAGATCGCGCATCGCTTCTCAGTATCGCCGATATTTGCGTTCTACCATCGCGCTATGAGCCTTTTGGTACAGTCATTGCCGAAGCGTGGTTCGCTGGTGTGCCGCTCGTCGCAACAAGAGCCGATGGTGCCCGCCAATATGTCACGCATGAACAAGATGGTCTGTTGCTGGATATTGACGATCTGGACGGGTTGGTTCAATGCCTTGACCGCGCCGCCAACGATCAGGCATTGCGCAAGGCGCTGGTCAGCAATGGCCAGAAAACCTATGATGAACTGTTTTCAAAACAGGTGGTGATCGATAATCTGATCGCCTCATACAGCGATATGATCGCCCGCCATAAAAACGGCCGGTAAAAAAGCGCTGCCTCAATATCTCGATCTAAACGACAGCCTGCTATGGGCTATAGCTGGATATAGACTGATTTAATTTCGCTATAGGCATCCAGTGTGTAGGCGCCGTTTTCGCGCCCAAAGCCGGATTGTTTCGCGCCGCCAAACGGCAGGCCAGGTGGCAATAGATTATAGCTGTTTACCCAGACATTGCCGGACTCTAGCGCATCAGCCACCCGGTGCGCCCGCCCAAGGTCGCGGGTCATTACGCCCGCCCCAAGGCCGAAATCAGTATCATTAGCGCGCCGGACAGCTTCGTCTTCATCGTCAAAGATCAGAACTGACATTACCGGCCCGAAAATTTCTTCGCGAACCACCGCATATTGTCGGTGCAATTGGTCAGAATGGTCGGCTGCATAAAATAGCCATTCTCAAACCCCTCGGGCCGCAATTGCTGGCCGCCGGTTGCGATGGTTGCCCCTTCGCTGGCGCCAATCTTGACATAGTCTAACACTTTGGCAAGATGGCGCGCCGAGATCAGCGCCCCCATCTGGATGTCACTGGCCATTGGGTCGCCAACGCGCATGGCCTCGGCCTTGGCGGTAAGCGCAGCAATGAAATCATTGGCAATAGACCGTTGGACGAACACCCGCGTTGCGTTCGAGCATACCTCGCCAGCGGTGTAAAAATTTGCGTCAAGCGCGGTTTGAACCGCAAGGTCAAAATCGCAATCATCAAACACCAGCAAAGGCGATTTACCGCCAAGTTCAAGCGTGATCTTTTTTAGTGACTGCGCTGATTGGGTCATGATCATTCGCCCAGTTTCAACGCCGCCGGTTAGCGATATTTTGGCAATGCCCGGATGCGCGCAGATGGCGCTGCCGATTTCCCGGTCGCCATGAATGATCTGAAACAGCCCGTCAGGCAGACCGGCGGCCTGCAGCAATTCGGCAACCTTATGCGCAACGAAAGGCGTTTCTTCGGATGGTTTTAAAATAAAGGCATTGCCGGCAGCCAGCGCTGGTGCCGATTTCCAACAGGCAATCTGCATCGGATAATTCCACGCACCAATGCCGGCGCATACGCCAAGTGGCACCCGAACGCTATAGCCGATGGCCTTGTCCCATTTGTTGAAATCACCATTTTGCGCGGTGATACAGGCGGCAAAATAATCAAACGCATCAGTTCCAGACGGCACATCGCCGCTAACCGCCTCGCTGAATAATTTGCCAACATCGCGCACTTCCAGATGGGCCAGTTCGTCATTTGCCTCACGCATCAGATTGGCGGCGCGATGCAGAATTTTTGCGCGCTCAAACGCATCGGTTTTTGCCCATGAAATCTGTGCCTCTTGCGCCACCGCTACCGCGTGATCAAGCATCTCACTGGAGGCGGGTTCAATCTG
>RGCC01000094.1 GCA_009919335.1 Alphaproteobacteria bacterium | reverse complement strand
CCGCCCGCAACCTCAATCGGATTTGCCGCACCAATCCCGCGAAGCCGGCCACGCGCCGCCGAATCTGCCTGACGCGTGGCAAAGCCGTCATAATCAGCCAGCGCCAATGCCGCCGTCATCACCTGCGGAAAATCACCACAATCATAATTGAAGGTCAGGCCAGTCTTGTACGGCATCATATCAGGCGTGATCAAATTTTGCAGGCGCAATGCCATTTTATCGCGGCCAGTTTCACGCGCCGCCTTTTCGATCAATCGCTCGATGATATAGGTTGCCTCTGGCCGCCCAAAACCGCGATAAGGCGCCGTAGAAACGGTATTGGTATGGATGAATTTCAACTGCGCCGCAATATGGGGTGTACGATATTGACCAGCGATACCGCCAAGATTATTCAGCATTCCCATGCTGCGCCGCGATAAATAGGCACCGACATCGACATTCAGATCGACGTCAAGGGCACTGAAATTGCCGTCACCGTCAAGCCCAAGGCGCGCCGTGCCACAAACGCCCCTCGCATGGTCATCACTAAGGAAGGACTCGCTGCGGCTGGCCGCCCAATAGACCGGTTGCCCGAGACGCCGCGCCGCCCAGACAAGTGCCGCATCTTCGCGGAACAGGCCGCCTTTCATCCCAAAAGAACCGCCCACATCGGGCGTTGTCACATGCACATCAGCGGTGGTGACACCAAGATAGCTTGCCACCTCATTGCGCAACGCAAACGGGCTCTGGCCGCTGGTACGAAGGCAGGACCGGCCAGCATCATCAACATAGCCAAGCGAGTTACGCATCTCCATCGGACAGGCCAGAATCCGCGATATATCAAATTCTAGCGTGGTCACATGCACCGATGCGTCCAATGCGGCGTCAACAGCAGCCTTGTCGCCAACCATGTGCATGGCGGCAATATTATCGGTGCCGCTATCCCAAACGAGCGGGCTGTCAAGATTGGGATCGGTTGCGAGCGCGGCAATTTTATCACCTGAAAATTCAGCGATGATCATCTCAACCGCATCACAGGCCGCCTGTTTGCTTTCGGCAATCACCATCGCCACCGGCTCGCCAAGATGGCGGATCAAATCGCCACTTAGAACCGGTTTTTGCGATTGGATTGGAACACCGCCATCATCCCGCTTTGGCGTGCCTGTCCATGGCATAAACGCCAGCCCATCATCAGCCGCATCATCAGCCGTCAAGACGGCATGAACACCCGCATGCGTTCGCGCCGCGCCGCAATCCAGCCTGACAAGCCGGCCACGGGCGATCGGCGCACGATAAAATTCGGCAAATAACACATTATCCGGAAGCGTATCTCCGGTATATTGACCAGTGCCGGTAATGAACCGGCGATCCTCGCTTCGCCCGGCGGCGGTTTTATCCAATGATTGATCTGCGTTAATATCCATATCACTCACATCTTGGCAGGCCAGACCGAAACCCAACCATCAGGTTAAACACCGCATAAAAGGCCTAGCCCTTTCGGGATGCCTCGGATCACGAAATTGCTATTTTCACCTCGGCGGCATCATCCAATACAGCATAGGTTTTCAGCGGCACCATACATGGCGGCGACACCACCTCGCCGGTACGGATATCAAATGCACCATTATGGAAATCACATTCGATCACATGCCCGTCCAAATAACCCTCATTCATATAGCCCGGACCATGCGTGCATAAATTATCGGTGACATAGAATACCGATTCGACACAATAGACTGCCAAATCAAGACCATCCTTTTGCACTTGGATCACTGATCCTTCAGCCACTTCGTCTTTACGACAAACGGTCAAAACCTCTGTGCTACCTGTCATTTCAAACCCTCAAAACCGCGATAGATTACAATTGAACGCCCATTCCTAGCCGAGGCGCCACATCGGAGCAAGATACTAATCCAGCTTGTTCGAGAAAACAAATTCCAGTTCCGCATATAGGAATATTGTTCTTCTATAGAAAATTATCTATGATCATGCCTTATTGATTGAAAGGGTGCGTAATGGACGAGAAAAAACCGGCAAATGAGACCAAAACCGACAGTGCAGAGAGTCCTGCCGGTCACTATCACAGCCAGAAAGACCGTATTTTTGTAAGGTCGATCCAAGGTGCGTATAACCTGACCGAAGAGCTGGAGAGGCTGCGGTCGATGCCGCGCGTCAAAAAGGCGAAGGAAATCAAATTCGTTGATGGCCCACAAGCTTATTCCCGCCATTACATGCAGCCAAAAGACGGGGTTACGCAGCTATTTCACATCCATTTGGAAGAATATGGCCCGGGCGGCAAATCGCAAAAGCACGGCCATGTGAACGAAGCCGCATTTTATATTCTGGATGGCGATGGCTATGAAATCCATGATGGTATCCGCTATGACTGGACCGCAGGTGACGTGGCGATTGTCCACAATAACTGCGTTCATCAGCATTTTAACGCCAGCGACACCAAGCCAGCGCGCGCCCTTGTCCTGAAAACCAAACCGATGTTCCTGTTCATGAATATGCTGTTCCAAAAACAAGTCGAACCGCGTTCAGCAGACCCGGCACCGGGCGGTGAGAACTTTGTCGTTCGTGAAGAAGAAGAAGATTTCAATCATCCGGAAGGGGGCTATTAGAATGGCCTGGAAAGAAAGCAAAGTCTGGCTCGATGGGCTGGAAAATAAGAACCTCTATCAGCAGCTTTTGGACGATGCCGAGGCGGCGCCAGTGCGCAATGCTGGTCGGAAAAAAGTTGTTCGCCCCAACGAAATGCCATGGGAAATGTCGCGTCAGGGACTGCTCAAGCATTTGCTGAACGAACAGATGAACACCCGCATGGAAACAGTTGACGCCTATATGCAGATCATCCCGCCCGGGTCACATTCGGGCAAGCATCGCCATCTGGCCGAAGAGTGTCTTTATGTGGTCGAAGGCAATGGTTATGATTTGCACCAAGATTGCGATGTTGAAATCACCGATGACTACCATTGGAAACCGCAGGACAAAATCCAGAAATTTGAGTGGGAAGCTGGCGATTTGATTTATGTTCCGCCGAACACAATCCATCAGCATTTCAACGCAGACCCAAAACGGCCGGCGCGGCTCATTTCAGTCATCAACCGTATTTTCAAACATTCGGGATTGAATGATCTGGAACAAATCGAAGATGCGCCCGAATATGTCGAGGGTATGACGCTGACACCTGAAATCGTCGCCGACTTTATCAAGAACCGCGACTAATGCTAGGCGCACTTCTTGCGCTGGCATCGGCGGCGTTATTTGGCCTGCAAAGCGCCGCTGTACGCCGCGCGGTGACCAGCTCCAGCCCGCTTCAGGGCATGGCGATTACCGTGCCATCAGGCGTGCCATTATTTGCCGCGCTGGCATTGTTTTTTGGCGGCTTTGATGCGATGCCGGGCTGGCCGGCCAGCACTTGGCTTTGGGCAGGTGTTGCTGGCATTATCCATTTTGTCATTGGCCGGTTTGGCAATTACCACGCCACACAGGCGCTGGGCGGCACGCTATCAACTCCGATCCAGCAATTAAGCGTTATTGTTGCGCTGGTACTGGCAGTCTTGTTCCTGCAGGAAAGCATCAGCGGCCTAAATTTCGTTGGCATCGGTCTGGTGATTTTTGGCCCAATGGTGATGTTAAGTCGCCGCAAGAAAAACGCCGGCAAACGCGCCGGTTCAGATTTTGAACCCAATTTTCGCTCTGGCCTAATCTGGGGGCTGGTATCGGCTTTCGGCTATGGCAGTAGCCCGCTATTTGTTGCGTTGGCATTGCGTAGCGCAGGGCCGGTTGAGGCACCGTTCGGTAATGCGATTGGCGTTCTATTTGTGTCTTATGGCTGCGCCAGCGTTATGGTAATCGGCGTTATTATGATGGCTGGCGGGATAAAGGTCGTGCGCTCAATCCCAAAAAGCGGATTGAACTGGTATCTATTCTCCAGCGTTCTGGTCGCATTATCCCAGCTGTTTCGCTACATGGCATTGGTCGTCGCACCGGTATCGGTGGTTGTGCCAATTCAGCGGCTCTCGGCGATCTTCCGGCTTTTGTTCAATGCGATGCTAAACCGCAAGGATGAGCGGTTGGATCCGATGGTGATCGTCGGGATTATCTTGTCAATATTTGGCGCGGCAGCGCTTGGTGTTGATACAAAGACTGCGCTTGACTGGCTTGATCTGGGGCCAGAACTCACCGGCTTGCTGAGCTGGCGTTTCTAGCCCCCGAAAACAGCCAAGCACCTATTCCATGTCTTTATAAACAAGCCCCTTTTCGGCAAGGCGCGGCCGCATATTATTGATATCAATGCCCAGCTCGCCGGCGTCATATCTGGCTCTGATCTGATCTTCGCGGGCTTCACGCGCAGCTGATTTTTTGGCAATTTCGTCAGCCTGCAATCGTGGCACCACAACAATTCCATCATCATCGGCGACAATCACATCGCCCGGATGGACGATCTGACCAGCACAAACAATCGGAATATTCACATCGCCCAAGGTTTCCTTGACCGTCCCTTGCGCTGAAATCGCCTTTGACCAGACAGGAAATCCTGCTTCTCGCAAAACGGCAATATCGCGGCAGCCAGCATCAAGCACAACGCCGCTGACCCCATGCGCCTTTAACGACGCCCCAAGCAAATCACCAAAATAGCCAGCATCCGAAAAAGACGTCGGCGCAATCACCATACGGCTGGCACTGTTCGATCGCAACATGGATCATCCAATTGTCACAAGGCGGCACACTGACTGTGACGGCAGTGCCGCTGATATGCGCACCGGTCCAAATCGGCCGCATATAGGGCGCCATCAGGCCAGTGCGGTCCTGCGCCTCATGAATTGTGGCAACGCCATACCGGCCAAGTTCGGCAACTGTATCTGCCGCTGCCCGTTTGATATTTTGAATAACTACGCTCATCTTAATCTCCCAGTTAATCTATTGTCGATCTATTTAACGCGCTATCTGCGTTCAACACGCTATCTGTTTTGTGTCACCAGCAAGCCCAAATTAAAATCCGCTAACGCCAGCTGATCGAGCTGTTGCCCGATGATCACAAGCCGCGATTGCCGCAGTTCACCGGGTGCCCAAACATCAACCCAGCGCGCATCTGACATCATATGAACGGCCTGAAAAACGAGTTTCTCTTCGCGGCCAGCAATCTGAAAAATGCCTTTCATCCGCAAAATATCTTGGCCGTGTTTCTGCAACAGCCCATTAAGCCAAGCCTCAAGTCGCGCCAGATCAAGCGGCGCCGCACTGGCAAATGACTGGCTGGTAACGTGATGGGCGCTGGCCTGCGATTTTGCTGCGTCATCATGCGCAAAATCATGCGCTGGCCGTTCAGCAGCCCCATCGCCAGCGTCAATTTTCCCCGCACCGGCAAACTCATCAACAAGCCGTT
>RGCC01000093.1 GCA_009919335.1 Alphaproteobacteria bacterium | reverse complement strand
GAACAGCTTCGCGATGCGGGCATTGATATTGATTTGCCGACCAGTGGCGCGATGGGCAAAAAGCTGAAGAAAGCTGATAAGGCCGGTATCTGCATGGCGGTGATTATGGGCAGTGACGAGCTGGCCAACAACATTGTTCAGCTGCGCAACCTTCAAGATGGCAGCCAGCAGGAACAACCGCTTGATCTCGCTGATAGCAGCGGTCTGGCAGCGGCGATTGCCAAAAGCCTTTTGGTGCCATAGCGCGGCAATATTCGGGCTGGCATCCGTGGTTTTGATCTGCCAAATTTTCACTGACTGCAACATTACCGGATAAGGAGTTTTGGCATGAGCCTCGACTCATCAATGGATAAAGTATTAGAGCGCCGCCGCGAGGTTGAGGCTCGACTTTCAGACTCGGCCACCATGAACAATGCCGAATTAGCGCAATTTTCGCGTGAGCTATCTGACTTGCGACCCGTTTGCGAACAGATCGAGCTGGTGCGCAGGGTCGAGGCTGAGCTGGCCGAGGCGCTGGTAATGGTCGACGAGGCGGGTGATGATCCGGATATGCTGGAAATGGCGCAAGCTGAAGCGGATTTGCTGAAAGACCAGCTTCCCGAAGCGCGGGCTCAATTGCAGCTTTTGCTCCTGCCAAAAGATAAGGATGATTCGCGTAACGCTATTTTGGAAGTGCGCGCCGGCACCGGCGGCGATGAGGCGGCGTTATTCGCGGCTAATCTGTTTTCAATGTATCAGCGTTTTGCGGCCAAGCATGGCTGGAAATTTGAGGTGATGGAAGTGTCGGAAACCGGCATTGGCGGCTATAAGGAAGCGACCGCCACCATTTCAGGTAATGATGTATTTGCGCGGTTGAAGTTTGAATCGGGTGTGCATCGGGTGCAGCGGGTTCCCGAAACTGAAGCTGGCGGACGGATTCATACATCAGCCGCCACCGTCGCGGTATTGCCAGAGGCCGAGGATGTCGATATCCAGATTGACGAATCTGACCTGCGGATTGATGTGTTTCGGGCATCTGGCCCCGGCGGTCAATCGGTCAACACCACCGACTCGGCAGTGCGGATTACCCACCTGCCAACAGGTATTGTGGTTAGCCAGCAGGATGAAAAATCTCAGCATAAGAACCGGGCTAAGGCGATGAAGATTTTGCGAGCTCGTATTTATGATGCTGAGCGTGCCCGCGTGGAGGCAGAGCGTGCCGCCGAACGCAAGGGGCAGGTGGGCTCTGGCGATCGCTCGGAACGGATCCGCACCTATAATTTTCCGCAAGGCCGTGTTACCGATCACCGGATTAATTTCACGCTGTACAAGCTGGATCGTGTGATTGCTGGTGAGGCGCTTGACGAGGTTGTTGATGCCCTTGTCTCAGAAGATCAGGCACGGCGACTTGCCGAAGGCAGCTGAACGTGAGATCGACGAAGGCATGACAGATCGGCCGTTGAAATACGAAGCTCGTAAAAATCTGCAGCCATTAGAACAGGCGCTTGCCGCGGCGGGTATTGCCAGCGCAAAATCAGATGCGCGTTGCCTTCTTGGGTTGGCATTGGGGCGTGATATGCCGGTATTGCCGCATGAGGATATTGCGCCGTTAACCGAAGCTGGCGAGGCGCGGTTGGCAGCTTTAATGACGCGCCGTCTGGCCGGTGAGCCGATTAGCCGGATCCGTGGCTGGCGTGAATTCTGGTCACTTCGCTTTTCCTTATCTGCTGCCACGCTTGACCCGCGCCCGGATTCAGAAACCGTGATCGAGGCCGCGCTTGGCTGGGCGGTTACGATTGTTCGCGATGATCACCAAATTGGGCGCCAAATTGGCCGTGAAGGTGTGCGTGACGGGGAGCGTGACGGTAGATTGCGCCCCCCAGCATTGCGCTGCCTTGATCTTGGAACGGGAAGCGGCTGTCTTTTACTGGCGCTATTGTCCGAGATGCCCAACGCCACCGGCATCGGCATTGATATCAATCCGGATGCGCTTGTCACTGCGGTTGAGAATGCGACAGGTTTGGGGCTTGCTGATCGTGCTGAATTTATCTGCCACAGCTTTGCTGATGATCTTGGCCCGCTTGGGATGTTTGATGTGATCTTGTCAAACCCGCCTTATATTCCGACCCGCGACATTGATGATCTGGCAGTGGATGTGAAATCCTTTGATCCGGCATTGGCGCTTGATGGTGGCGGTGATGGTATGGCCTGTTGGCAAGGTTTGCTGCCGCAGCTGGCCGCGGTGCTTAAGCCGGATGGCGCGGCCTTTGTTGAAATTGGTCATGGACAGGAAAACATGGTCGCGGCCGAGGCGGCAAAGGTTAATCTCCGGCTTGTCGACAGCCATCAGGACCTAGCCGGCATCACGCGTTGTTTGCAGTTTTCAATTAAAATGTAAAATCTGTTATATTTCGCTTGATATTCAGACAAGCCCGACGTTATGGTACAGACGTTCGCGGCGGGGTGGCTCTGGTCACCGAAACGCCAGCGCTTTTCCGAATGAAAATGGGATCGCTTGCATCGGCTTAGGGCCGACGTTTAGTTGGTAGACTAAGCGCAACCGAAATGAATTTAATTATCGATTATTGTTGTTAATAACCAATGTGGTATTAAACCAAATGAGACAACCTCAAAACGCTAAACGCGGCCGTGGTCGTGGCCGTCGTGGTAATAATAGCGGCAATCACAATCATGTGCCGAACCGCAACACCTCGTATGAATCGAATGGCCCGGATGTAAAGCTGCGTGGTAATGCCCAGCAATTGCATGAAAAATATATGGCGCTGGCACATGACGCGGCGACATCGGGCGAGCGGATTTCGGCAGAGGCGTACACGCAATTTGCTGATCATTATTTTCGTCTGCATCAAGCGGCTGTTGGCGTTGCTGAAACCAAACGCCAGCAGGAACAGGCCAATGCTGAGGTCGATGATGACGAGGTTTCGTCGCCGTCAAAACCCGATAATGAGGCAGCCAGTGCAACGGGTGACAGCAGGGGCTGCAAATGGCCATGCCAATGCCCGTGGTGCCGATTTCAATGGCGCGGGCGGGAATGGCGCCGACGGGAATGGTGCCGACGTGAATGGCGCTGATTTTAATGCCGCTGGTGCTGATGGTACCCAGGATGAGCCTGCGCCAAAAAAGCGCCGCTTGGCTGCTAAAAACGGCGCGGCTAAAAATGGTGGCACAAAGAACGGCGCAGCCAGAAATGACGCTGCTAAAAATGGCGCTGCTAAAAGTGATGGTGCGAAACCTTCGGAAGAAGACCGCACGAATCTGTCACCAGCCCAGCTGGCCGAGGCTGTTCAAAGTGATCAAGATAGCGATCAAGTCTCTTAAAATAGCCGGCGAGACCATTATTTTTCTGCCATATGTTTTGCGGCTCCGTCTTTTTACCTAAACGGGTGACCCAAACGGGTGACCTAAACGGGGCGCAACTCGTCGCCGATTTTAATCGTGCCGCCATTCAACACCTCGGCAAAAATGCCAAGATTGCTATGCGCCCGCATAAACCGCACATAATCATCTGGGTTACGCCGTGCCGTAGCCGGGTCGACATTGATCGCGGCGCACCGGCCAACGGGTTCTTTTACCAGCAACAATGCGTCACCGCAGCGTAATGTCTGGCCGATAAGGCCGGTTTCGGCAAAGGCGTCATCTGCATTGATAATGATGTTGATGCGAAACCGGCGGCTGTCAGCCTTGGTGCCGGTGGCGGCTGCAAAAGCGGCCAGTGATGCTGTGCTGGCAAGGCTGATTAATGGCGCCGACTGGTCGCTATAGGCCTGTTCGTTCATCTGCATCAGGCGCGGCCGTCCGCGTAATTTATCGGCAAAGAGGTCGCTAAACATATCTTCAAACCGGCGACAATCGTCAGGGTTTTCCGGATCAACGGAAAGACAAAGATTGCCATGGTGGTAAAGCTCGAGACGCGACGGCGTTGCATTGCTTGTAAAGCGGCAGTGATAATCGGCCATGGCCTCATGTGACATTAATTGCAGGAAATGCGCCTTTGGAAACCATGTTCCGGGGCTGGCATTTGCGGTCTTATCGCCGCCAATCGAAAGGGCGAACCGCCGATCATTGGGAAAATAGCCGCCTGCGGTCAGGGCGGCCTTGTCAAGTTGGCTGCCACCAAATCCCTTGACCGGATAATGCCAAAGCGCATGGATTTGCATGATGACCCTCTTTTGGTTGTCAGTGTCCGTGGCTGACGCTAGGCGAGATTAAGCGAGACATAAAAGCCAAAACAGACTTTTCCTGAAAGCTGGCTTTTGCGCTATTGGGCCTTTTTCACCGGAACGGCACCGGCAAAACGGATTGTGCCATGCGATAATACTTCGCGGTCAATCGCGGCAACAGTTGCCTTAAAGGCCTCGAGGTGCTGATCACTGATTCGCTCGCCCGTTGGAAGGCGTGTATCATAGGTCGCATTGTGCCGAATGCGGATATAGCGGCCAAAGCTGCCTTTCCACCCGGCTTCGCGAATCACGCCAGATCCTGCGGCGATAATCGGTGTGCCGCGCGGCGCGGCGAAATCAACACCTTTATGCATCGCGTTAAAGCCGCTAACCGGATGTTTGCGATGGCCAAACGATGACGACAGGCGCGCGCCTGAAATTGGGGTGCGAATCAGTGTTCGCGCCGCCGAATTGCCATTTTCATCATACCAGCCAATCGCGTCATTATCGCCATTGTAGCGGAAGAAACCCAATTGCTCGCCCGAGAGAAGCAGGCCTGCATAATGTAATTGGCCGCCAATTATTTTGCCGTCAATGCCGTCACGCTCCACTTCATAGAGCAATTCAAACCGGTCGCCAGTGCGAACTTCACGCTGGAAATCGACTGAAAAGCCCAGAACGCGGATATATTCGTTAAATGCCGCCTCACTGACGCCCGCCGCTATCGCGGCCTTATAGATTGAATCATCGATTGCGCCCTGAAAAAAGCTGATGAAGCGGTCGACTGGACGAAGCGCACTAAGCGCAAGCCAGCCACTTTCAGGATGGCTGATCACATAAATGTCGCGGCCGGGCTTGGTTGAAAAGCGAAACCCTTCGGGCGCAACTTGAAATATTGTGCCGATTTGCAAGCGCCTGAGGCTAACTTTTCCAGAGACCGCCTCGATGGCGCTGGCAATCTCGTTTGGGCTATATCCGGCGCGGCGCAGCAATGCACCGATTCCCTCGCCAGCGCGCAGCCGCAGAATCACCTCATCATTGCTGATAAGGCCAGTCTGCTGGCGAATCATATCACCAATCAATTTTGTTGATGTTGGCAAGATTTCGGCCAAAGCTGGCTTTGATGCGGGCAGGCTAATCGAAACAGGGGCAGCCGGATAGGCGCGTGCCGGGTCGGGCCGGCCTGTTGGTAATGCGGGCGCTGTCTGAAAGACTGGGTCCATCGGCGCATAGGCAACATGGCGAAGCGTGACTGATTCGCCTGATTCGGCGC
>RGCC01000092.1 GCA_009919335.1 Alphaproteobacteria bacterium | reverse complement strand
GTTTGTTCAGACATGACGGTATCCGTTCGGTAAGCAGCCAGCAGATGGCGGCACTATTTAGTCGGTGATGCTTTTGATGCTATCAATGATATCAGGAGACGGGTTGCGTGTCATGAAACAGGCATCCCCATAAGAGAAAAAGCGGTAATCATGCCGGATCGCATGGCGATAGGCGGCGGCAATTTTACCCATGCCAGCAAAGGCGCTCACCAGCATAAGCAACGTCGATTTAGGCAGGTGAAAATTCGTCAACAACACATCAACAACATTAAACTTATAACCCGGCGTGATAAAAATATCGGTCTCACCGGCGAATTCCGTGACCGCACCCTGCTGTTGATAACAGGCCTCGAGAATCCGCATACTGGTGGTGCCAACAGCAATCACCCGCCCGCCTTGGCTGCGCGCCTTGGCAATTGCGGCGGCGGTTTCAGCGCTGATATGCCCCCATTCACTGTGCATCTTGTGATCTTTGATATCATCGACCGTTACCGGCAGAAACGTTCCGGCCCCAACATGCAATGTAACCGGCATGATCTTGGCCCCACTGGCGAGAATCGCTGCTGCTAGCCGGTCGGTGAAATGCAGTCCGGCGGTTGGCGCCGCCACCGCACCAGGGTGCAGCGCGAACATGGTTTGATAATCCTGCCTGTCGGTCGGATTTTCGCCGTCTGGACGGGCAATATAGGGCGGCAAGGGCATACTGCCATCGCGGTCAAGGCAGGCATCAAGCTGTGCGCCAGTTAAGGGCGTCATACGTGCCGGATGAATAAAATCAAGCTCGACATCACCGCCATCGCCGCGGCCACGCACAACAGCCGCAAAATCCTCGGCGAAAATAATCACATCATCAATCCGGCATTTCTTGGCTGGCTTGGCAAAAACCCGCCAGCTATATTCGGATAGTCGTTTATGCAGTGTAACGCTGATTTTGGCCTCGCCGCGGCGTCCCTCAAGACGGGCCGGGATCACTTGGGTATTATTAACAATCAACACATCACCCGCGCCCAATAGTTGGGGCAGATCAGCCACTAATCGATCGGTTAACCCCTCGCCGGAAAGATCAAGCAGGCGTGCCGATTCCCGCGGATTAGCTGGCTTTGTGGCAATTTTTTCAGCCGCAAGGCTATAGTCGAATGCGTCAAGTTTCATAATATTACGTCCGGCCACTGGCCCATAAAATTAAAGGCCCATAAAATCAAAAAATAAACAAGGCTGGCAATGTTAGTCAGGCAAACGCGCACCAAGCTCAAACGCGCCTATTCATAAATCTGGATCACACCCTCGACATGGCCGGCCTCGCCAACAACGACAAGACATTGTACACGCGCCTCCAGCATTCTCGCCTCGGCGGTTCCCATCATTTCATCAGGGCTGATCGTCAAGGGCAACGGGCTGGCCACATCACAGACTTTGGTTGTCGCAAGATCGGCACCGCCAACAAGCAACCGGCGCAAATCACCATCGGTGATCACGCCGGCCAGTTTTTGCGCGCTGCCAACCAATGCTAGCCCCAGCCTGCCTTCAGTCATCACCAAAAGCGCGTCCTGAACCGACGCCTCTGCATCAACAAAAGGCAAGTTTTGCGCGCGCATCTTGTCACGGACACGGGTCAGCAGCCGCCGACCAAGTGCCCCGCCCGGATGAGTGTTGGCAAAATCACTTTCCTGAAAGCCCCGCGCCTCCATCAATGCAACCGCTATCGCATCCCCCAAAACAAGTGAATTCAGGCTCGACGTCGTTGGCGCCAAATTCAGGGGGCAGGCCTCGCGGTTAACCGAAATATCTAACGAGATTTCAGCACTGGTCGCAATAATGCTGTCAGGATTAGCCGCGCCTCAAGCCGCTGAAAAGCAGGCAAAAGCCGGACAATTTCTTCGGTGGTGCCAGAATAGGATATAAGCAGAACGATATCACCGCGCCGCACCATCCCAAGATCGCCATGGATCGCTTCGGCGGGGTGTAAAAACAGCGACGGTGTTCCGGTCGATGCCAAAGTTGCCGAAATTTTACGGCCAATGATGCCCGATTTACCCATCCCGCACACAACAACATGGCCCGTGCTCGCCTGCATCAGATCAACAGTTTTCGAAAACGCATCGCCAAGCCCTGCCTCAAGACCGGTCAGTGCCTCACGATAGGCTGAAAACAACGTCTTTGCCGATGCAATTACCTTATTGGTCATGCCGATGCGGCTCCTCTGATTCTGACAAAGTAAACAGCAGTCTAATAACCGGTTTCGTGCGGAAAAGCCAGATCAGCGTCAGATTTATCCGCAATCAGCGATTTGATATTTACTGACCCAGAATCTGCGTTGCCAGATCAAAATCATCCGGCCGGTTTAAATTCATAAACGGATCAGGCGTTCCGGCAAACTCAACAGTGACGCAATGATAACGCGCGGTAAAATCGTCGATTTTTCGCACCCCTTCGTCAATAACGGCATCGCGTAACGCCCCCGCAATCGCCACCGGCCAGATCGCAAATACCGGATGCCGCCGGTGAAGGGACATGGCTTGTGCAATTTCAGCGCCATCGCCAATTGCGGATTCCAGCACAGCAATCAGATTGACCGGCAGAAACGGCGCATCGGTCGCAAGGCTGACCATATGGCTGCAATCACTGTGGTTTGCCGCCACCCATTCAAGGCCGGTTAAAATTCCGGCCAATGGCCCAGCATGGCCGTCAATCACATCGGCGCAAACCGGCAGGCCGAACGCAGCATAGCGCGCCGGATCACCGTTCGCATTTATCATCAACGGACGGTCGGCAAAATCAACCCGATCAAGCACGTGGCGCAGAACCGGCTTTCCTGCCAGCATCATCAGGTTTTTATCCCCGCCACCCATTCGGCGCGCCTGACCACCGGCCAGCAGGGTTGCAGCTGATCTGATCGCCATTATCGTTCATCCTGTTGGGCAGCGCGCTGGTGCGATGGGCTGTCGACAACATCAGCCGCATCAGCACTATCAAAAACAATTCGTTCAATACCGGAAAGCGCGATAAATCTTTTCCCCTTGGCGCGGCCAATCAGCGTTAACCCGGCCTGACGCGCCAGACCAACCGCCGCTGCGGTAAAGCCAGACCGTGACACCAAAACCGGTATCTGCATCTGCACGGTTTTGATGACCATCTCGGTGGTAAGCCGCCCAGTTGTATAAAACACCTTGTCATGCGGCGATGCATCATTCAGAAACATCCAGCCGGCAATCTTATCAACCGCATTATGCCGCCCGATATCTTCCATATACACCAGCGGCCGGTTTTGCTGGCACAACACACAGCCATGGATCGCACCGGCACTTAAATAAAGGCTTGGCGCGGTATTAATCGCCTTGGACAGCTCAATCAGCCAGCTGGCGTGAAAGCGCGCCTGCCGATCAAGCTGGATATCATCAAACCGTTCCATCATATCACCATAAGCGGTGCCCTCGGCACAGCCGCTGGTGCGGATCTTACGTTTCATTTTGGCTTCAAAATCGGTTTCGCGCGCAGTCCGCACAATCACCACGCCAAGATCATCATCAACATCAATGCCCGTGATCTCATCGTCACGTTGCAGCATATTCTGGTTCAAGAAATAGCCAACAGCCAGTTCAGGAACCCAATCGCCAAGCGTCATGGACGTCACAATTTCCTGTCGGTTCAAAAAAAGCGTGATCGGCTTTTCCGTCACCACAGGCAATGTTATCGGCTGACCGGACTCATTAACCCCATCGACCGGTTGCGACAGGCCGGGAGTATCTGGATTTGGCTGAATTAGAAAAGGTGAATTGCTCATGTCGTGAAGATGGCCGATATCAGGGCCATATGGCAAGCGGTTTTGCCTTTGTTCAGCAAAAACTCTATGATAAGCCAACGGAAAGAATTGGTCTTCCCATTGATAGCGTATTAGCAGGTTGCAATGAAACTCCATTTTAGTGCGTCCGACCATGACGAGGCGAAAGCCCGCCTTGCCCACCTGACCGGCCTTTATGGTCAGGCAAAAATTGACGATGCCACGCATATCATTGCGCTTGGCGGCGATGGTCATATGCTGCACGTATTGCAGGACACATTATCCTATGGCTTGCCAGTTTTCGGGATGAATTGCGGACGGCTTGGGTTTTTGATGAATGAATATGCTGACAGCGATTTGCACGACCGTGTCGCCGCCGCTGAAATAGCGCCGATACATCCGTTGCGGATGGAGGCAACCGCGCGTGATGGCAGCACACATAAAGCATTGGCAATCAACGAAGTCTCGCTGTTGCGCCAAACCCATAATGCGGCGCATATCGCAATTTCGGTGAATGATACGCAGCAAATGGAATGCCTTGTCTGTGACGGTATTCTGGTCGCAACGCCGGCTGGCTCTACCGCCTATAATCTGTCAGCACAAGGCCCGGTAATCCCGCTTGGCAGCGGTTTGATGGCGCTAACACCCATTTCGGCGTTTCGGCCACGTCGGTGGCGCGGCGCATTGTTACGCGACCATTTCAAAGTTGCACTGGATATTCTAGAGCATGATTTCCGGCCAGTTAGCGCAAGCGCCGACGGCGCCGAGACACGCCACGTCACCCGCGTTTCGGTTGAACAGGCGGACGATATCACGTTGAATTTACTTTATGATCCGGGATTCTCACTGTCCGAGCGTGCGACAAGAGAACAATTCCTGACCTGATCTAAACGCCAAAATTGGTGTTAATCCATTATTAATCCCATTATTTTATGATCATCCTAGGCAATCCTGTTCCAGCAATGAGGCCGATGATGACCAAGGGAAAGCATCTTGATGTTGTTCAGGCACAGCAGGCAGTCGGTCTAAAACAGGCCAACAGCGGCAAAAACAGCGCGCCTTTCAGTATCCTTTTTACCCATGGCAGCCTTGTTGTTGAGGTTTATGAGCCGGTGATCACCGATCATCAACGCCCGCATGACCGCGACGAATGTTACATTATCATTGACGGGACAGGAAAATTTGAAATGGGCGATGAGATTGTTGATTTTGCGCCTGGGGATTTTTTGTTCGTGCCGGCGGGCTTGCCACATCGTTTCATTGATTTTGGCGAAAAAATATCCACTTGGGTGATCTTTTATGGCCCCGCTGGCGGCGAGTCCGCGACGACCACATAAATTGCAGCCTAAAGCCCCTCAATCTCATAGCCAGCATCCAATCTGGCCAGAAACCGGTCAACCCTATTCCATAAGGCGTCGGTCACCTCTGGCAACTCGCGGGTTAATTCATGTCGCGCCCCGTCAAAAACAACAGTGTCGATGTTTTTGATCTGCGCCAGGCTGCTATGCGTTGACGGCGCAAAAACGACCCGCTCGTCCCCTGCAATGAAGGCCAGAACCGGAACATCGAGCGCAGCCAACCAATCAGGATTGAGCGTATAGAGCGCACAAGACCGGTAGGCAGCACTCACCCAGCCAATTGTGGGCCCGCTACGGCGCAGTTCAGGCGCGTCATCA
>RGCC01000091.1 GCA_009919335.1 Alphaproteobacteria bacterium | reverse complement strand
GCCTATGGGCGCGTCAGATACGGCATCGTGCCACTGAAATTGCTGCAATTTTGCGCGGCAATCATTGCGACTAATTCTGGCGGGCGGCGGAAAACCTGGCGGCGGCGGCAAGTGCGCTGATTAATTCGGCCTGATCGGCGCTGGTTGACGACAGGCGCGATAATGCGTCAATGGCGGCATTTGCATAATCACCAGCGATTGTAATTGACCGGTTGAGGGCGTCATGGCGCGTTAGGATCGCCTGCGCGATCGCAAGGTCACCATCGGCAAAATCGCCATCACCCATCGTGCGCTGCCAGAATTTGCGATCATTTGCATCGCCATCCTGCCATGCCAGAATCACCGGCAGGGTGATTTTCTGATCGGTGAAATCATCACCCACATTTTTGCCCATTGTGCTGCTGGAAACTGCATAATCCATCGCGTCATCCATGATCTGAAAGGCAAGGCCAAGCTGCATTCCATAGTCATACATCACAGTGATATCATTGTTGTTTGCACCGGCTAGCCGCGCACCTGCGGCGGCGGCGGCGGCAAACAGCACGGCAGTTTTGCCAGTGATCACGTCGAGGTAATCAGCCCTTGCCGTGTCCGGCTGTCCGGCGATGGTCATTTGTTTGATTTCGCCCTCGGTAATCCGCGCCGACGCGTTCGCCAATTGACCAAGAACCGCAATATCACCTGCCTCGACCATCAATTCAAAGGCGCGGGCAAACAGAAAATCCCCAACCAGAACCGATGCCTCATTCCCCCACAGCGCATTCGCCGTTTCACGGATGCAGCAAGGTTGCCGAATGGATAAATTCGACCGCTGTTGCCAGCCCGATTGCGTGCGGCGTGCCACCGGCAATGCGCGCCCCGGCGAGGGTCATCATCGGTCGGATACGTTTACCGCCAGCCGCAATCAGATGTCCGGCCAATTCAGGGATCAGCGGCACGTCACCGGCAAGCCGCTCGAGGATCATCGCATTGACCGCCTTCATGTCACCCGCAAGCAGCCCGGCCAACGGATCAAGTGACGCCAGCTCAGACTTGGTTTCAACGTCTAAATTCGAACTCATAAACTCATCTCATCCGTGGCAGCGCGCCATCATTGTAATGTAAGCAGGCATATAGGTATTGTCCGCCGAAACAGATTAGCAGCAAAATTACGAACACCCAGCATTTAGCGCCGACTTATATTGAACATAAAAGGCGCAAACATCAAACAAGGGGGCGTCAGCGTGGTCTTTGCCTACCAAAAAACTAGTTACTCAATACGATGCTGGGCGAAAAAAGCTGGATTACGGCGGAATTTACGAGGCCTGTGCTTGGTAATTTAGCGAATATGCGGCATGATAGGGCGGTATGGAACATCTTGTTAGCACGACAAATGGCGTTCGCCTGTCATTTTTGCTGGCGTTGCTGGCTGATGCCGGTATCGAGGCAGTTGTGTTTGACGCAAATATTTCGGCGCTTGAGGCCGGTATTGGTGCCTTTCCGCGCCGAATCATGGTACCTGCAGAGCGGCGTTTAGCCGCAAAAACGCTGCTTGAAGATGCGGGCGAGTTCTTTGACGATTAACCGGTGAGATCATCAATCTGGCCGCTGACCACTTGTCGCCAAATGGCTGGATCGTTGCGGTAATGTAAGGCCAGTGGTTTTGGAGGGTGAGGGCAGTATGACCCGGGATTTAACAACGGATGATGACGCCAAAACTGGCAATGATAAGGCTGGCGATAATAGGGCTGATCTGTTGGATAATCTGGCGGTAACGCACGACCATCTGCTGGCAAAAACCGTTTCGGTGATGCAGCCCAAAAGCGGCTTTCGTGTAGGCAGCGATGCGGTTTTGCTGGCGGCAGCGGTTGGGGTAAATCGCGGCCGAATATTGGATATGGGGGCAGGCGTTGGCGGCGTCAGCCTGTGTCTGGCCCAAAGGCTTGATAATGTGCAGATTACCGCGGTCGAGATTGATCCGGTGATGGCGGCGTTAGCCCAACGCAATGTCGCGGCAAACGGCTTTGATGCACGGCTGCGCGTCTTATGTGAAGATATCGCCAAGATGCCGCCAGTTCTTGCTGGCAGCTATGATCATGTTGTCAGCAACCCGCCCTATCATTATGCGGCTGGCACAAGGCCGCGGGATCAGCGGCGCGCGCTGGCGCATATTGGCGATGGGCTGGAACTCGGTGACTGGGTTACGGCGGCGCTGTGGGCGGCCAAACCACGCGGCCGGATCAGTTTTATCTGCCGCGCCGACAGGGCGGCTGAATTGATCCATTTGTTTGCCGCGTCGGGGGCATCTGAAACGCTGCAATTTCCACTATGGCCGCGGCCGATGGTGCCGGCAGCGCGGGTGATTGTTCAGGTGCGTAAAGGCATTAATGGCCCGGGTGCGATTTTACCCGGCCTTGTGCTGCATAATGATGATGGCAGCTTTACCGAAGCGGCCAGCCGGATTATGAATGGTGATGGTCTTTATATTATGCATCCGGCACGCAAAGCCTAAATATTTCAGGTCTAAATATCTTGGGGCTAAAACCAATAAAGGGAATTTGAGTGAAAATGGGGCTGTTCTCCAAATTAATGTTCTGGCGCCGCCGGTGTGATTGCCCAATCAGGCAGTCTTGGGCGGCGCGGATTATCGCTTGAAGCGATTGAGCCGCAATTGAAAAAGGCCTTTTCGGTCAAGCGGGCCAAGGCGGTTGCACTCATTATCAATTCGCCGGGTGGATCGCCGGTGCAATCATCATTGATCGGTCAGCGTATCCGCGATCTTGCCAGCCGGGCTGATGTGCCAGTTCTGGCTTTTTGTGAGGATGTAGCGGCGAGCGGCGGCTATTGGTTGGCAGCATCGGCAGATGAGATTTTTGCCAATCCTGCGTCGGTGATTGGCTCGATCGGGGTTATCTCGGCTGGTTTTGGGTTTGATAAGGCGATTGCCAAGTTGGGCATTGACCGGCGCGTCTACACAGCTGCAATTTATCACTCATGTTGAAACAAGACGCGGCTCGCGGCTGAAAGGCGCAGCTGACGAGCTTTTCAGCGGTGCCTTCTGGACGGGGCAGCGCGCGCTTGATCTTGGGCTGATTGATGGGATTGGCGAATGTCGGCAAACCCTGTTGCAGCGATTTGGCGAGGATACTGAGATAATGCAAATCGGGCCAAAGCGCAGTTTTCTGTCGCTTGGCTTGCCCGGGATGAGCAGTCATCTGGTGCAGGAAACCGCAGGTCTGGCGGTTGAACGTGCCTATTTTTCGCGTTTCGGGCTGTAAAAATGCGCGGGCTTGTGCAAGGGTTATAGGCCTGTCGATGATCGAGGGCGCCCAGCGCTTTTCTTGCGTGCTTTTTTGCTGAAACCAATCATCTCAATGATGAAGGATTTTTGAACGATGGTTCTCTCACTACCGAAACTGCTTGGTCTTTTTGCCGCGATCTGGCTGGTCTGGACGGCATTTCGTTTTTTTGAGGCGCGTCAGAAAAACATCGCCAATCAGGCGGCAGATAAAAATCAGGATACGGGCGGATCAGCAAAACAGAACAATGATGGCGCATCTGT
Source organism: Alphaproteobacteria bacterium (assembly GCA_009919335.1). Classification (GTDB taxonomy): domain Bacteria; phylum Pseudomonadota; class Alphaproteobacteria; order Puniceispirillales; family Puniceispirillaceae; genus UBA3439. The sequence goes on along the minus strand of RGCC01000091.1, from coordinate 1,949 downwards.
CGATTTGCAGGAATGCACGGTTTGCGGGGCATGGGTCAGCGGCGAGACTTGCGATCGGGAAAACTGTCCTTATTAGCGGCAGCGACTGCTTGCCTTTTGGTGCGGTTTCCGGCTAATTTCGGCGCATCTTTTGCAATAGGATGCGTGACGGATGCCAACATCACCAAGTGACGAAATTCGAACTGATTTCCAGTCGATTATTTTGAATCTTCAACGCCATTGGGCGCAGCAGGGCGCGGTTGTTCTGCAGCCTTATGATATGGAGGTTGGGGCTGGCACATTTCACCCGGCAACGACCTTGCGCGCCTTGGGTCCGGACGAGGTTTGGCGGGCCGCCTATGTGCAGCCATCACGCCGCCCATCTGATGGTCGCTACGGTGAAAATCCGAACCGTATGCAGCATTTTTATCAGTTTCAGGTGATCTTCAAGCCGTCGCCCGCAGACTCGCAGGCCCTGTATCTGGACTCGCTAAAGGCCATTGGGCTTGATCCCGCGAAACATGATATCCGGTTTGTCGAGGATGACTGGGAGTCGCCGACGCTTGGCGCTTGGGGGCTTGGCTGGGAGGTCTGGTGCGATGGGATGGAAATCTCGCAATTCACCTATTTTCAGCAGGTTGGCGGCATTGAATGCAATCCGGTACCGCTTGAGCTGACCTATGGCTTGGAACGATTGGCGATGTATATTCAAGGTGTGGAAAATGTCTATGACCTTGACTGGGACGGTGTGCCAGCCGAAGACGGCGGGAAAACCTATGGCGATATTTTTAAACGCGCCGAGGTTGAATTTTCCGGCTGGAACTTTGAGCAGGCCGATACTGATATGCTGCTTGGCCATTTCCGCGATGCCGAGGCCGAATGTGGCCGCCTGCTTGCGCTGGAAACGCCATTGGTGTTGCCGGCTTATGATCAATGTATGAAAGCTAGCCATCTGTTTAATATGCTGGATGCGCGCGGGGTAATTTCGGTTACCGAACGCGCCGCCTATATCGGGCGTGTGCGCAGCCTTGCCAAGGGATGCTGTGAAGCATGGATGGGACTAACGGAGAGTTCGACGAATGGCTGATCTGGTAATCGAACTGGTTTCGGAAGAAATTCCTGCCCGCATGCAGGCCGCGGCTGGTCGTGATCTGGCGCGTCTTGTTCAGGCGGCGCTAACAACGCTTGGCGTCTGGGGTGAAAACAGCACCGCAACCGGCCTTTGTGCGCCGCGTCATCTGCTGGCTTATGTCACAGATATCACCGCATCGCAGCCTGACCGGGTGGTCGAAAAACGTGGCCCGCGTGTTGATGCACCAGAGGCGGCAATCAATGGCTTTTTAAGCTCGGCCGGCCTAACCCGTGATGCCAAAGAGCCAGCGCTGGGGCGCGGGTAAGTTTCGCTGGGTACGGCCGTTGCACCGGATCAATGTCTTGTTTGACGGCAAGCCACTTGGCGGCACGCTGGATCTTGGTGGCGGCAGTGCTATCCAATTTGGTGCGACAAGCTGTGGTCATTATTTTGAGGCGCCCGCTGATATCGACCTTATTGGCGTCCGCAGCCTTGATGATGTGAAGGCCCGCTTACGCGCCGGTTATGTGATGCTGGATCAAGACGAACGGCACGCCGCGATCATTGAGGGGGCCAAGGAACTGGCAGGAACATATTCCTGTCACGTCAATGAGGCGCAACTTGGCAGTTATCTAGACGATATCTCCGGTTTGGTCGAATGGCCGACACCATTGCTGGGCAAGATCGAAGATCGCTTCATGCTGTTGCCGCCAGAATTGTTGCAAGCCACCATCGCCACGCATCAGAAATACATTACCCTTAGTGATGCCAAGGGGGCGTTCTCGCCCTATTTCATCCTGCTGTCAAACCGGCTTGCTGAGGCTGCACGTGATCAGGTAATCGTCGCAGGTAATCAGCGCGTGCTGCGGGCACGCCTTGCCGATGCCGAATTCTTCTG
>RGCC01000010.1 GCA_009919335.1 Alphaproteobacteria bacterium | reverse complement strand
TTGTCTTGCCGACCGTACCAAAATGGCAATGGCACGCTTTCGTGACGCTTTTCCGCCGCAAGATGGAATTCAGCCCGCCTTGGTGATCGCTGGCGGTGTTGCCGCAAATAAACATATTTTCACCTGTTTGCAGCAGGTTGCAGATGCCGCTGGGTTTCGATTGTCTGTACCGCCCGCCAAATTATGCACTGATAATGCGGCGATGATCGCCTGGGCCGCACTCGAAAGGCTGGACGCCGCTGACGATCTGGCCTTTGCGCCGCGCCCGAGATGGCCACTTGATCCTGAGGCTAGCCCGCCGCCGGGTCGAGGAGTCCGTCAATGAGCCGCGCTGTTGTTATTGGTGCTGGCAGTTGGGGGGCAGCCATCGCCAGCGCATTGCAGCGCGCTGGCCAGTCCAGCATGGTTCTGGCACGTCGTCAGGAAAGTGTTGATGCGCTGGCCGCTGGCCGCTGCCTGCACTTGCCGGATGCTGAACCGGCGGCGCCGATTGCCGCGACCCTTGATCCCGCCTGTCTTGATGATGCCGCACTGATTTTTGTTGCGGTTCCGGTGGTGGCGAATCAGGCCAGCTTTTTAACCATCGCTGAACGTCAGAACGGACGTCAGCCGGGCGCCGTTATTCTGTGCGCCAAGGGCATTAGCAAGGCCGATGATGGCAGTGCCATGCTGCTGAACGATCTTGCCGCAAGATCATTACCAGACCATCCCTTGGCGGTGTTTTCGGGGCCAAGTTTTGCCGATGAAGTCTTTGCCGGATTGCCCGCCGCACTGGTCGCTGCCAGCAATGAGACCGCCATTACCAACCGCATTCAAGATGCGTTTGAGGGCAGTAATTTGCGGCTTTACAGCAACGATGACCCGGTTGGTGTCGCACTGGCTGGTGCAATGAAAAACGTCATTGCTATTGCCGCTGGCTGTGCTGTTGGTGCTGGATTTGGTGATAATGCCAAAGCCGCAATCCTAACCCGGGGCCTTGCCGAAATGGCCCGTTTCGCCAGCTTGATGGGTGCCAAGCCAGACACGATTTTTGGCCTTGCCGGTGTCGGTGATCTGGCCTTGACCTGCGCCGGGCCACATTCACGTAATATGGCATTTGGCATGGCGCTTGGGCGCGGTGAAACACCACCAGCAAAACTTGCCGAGGGCAGCCGTACCGTCTCGCAACTGGCGGCATTAGCCAAAGCCAAAGGGGTCGATTTGCCGATCACCAATGCGGTGGACAAGCTGGTTAATCACGGGCAAGATTTGCATAGCGTTGTCGCAAGCCTGCTAGCGCGGCGTGCCGGCGCCGAATAGCGCGGCCATATTAAAGATCACGAACCAGATAAATCATACGAGGATCATGGTGCAATATTGGCTGATGAAATCCGAACCATCATCATGGTCGTGGCAAAATCAGCTTGACCGTGGCCGCGCTGGCGAGAGCTGGGACGGCGTGCGCAACTATCAGGCAGCGAATAATATGAAAGCCATGCAAATCGGTGATCTGGTTTTTTTCTATCATTCGGTCGATGAAAAACAGATTGTCGGCATTGCCGAAATATGCGCGCTTTATCATCCCGACCCAACGGATATCACTGGCCGGTTTGGTATGGTTACGATCCGCGCGGTAAAATCCATGAATCGGCCCGTTACCCTCGCCCAGATCAAGAGTGATGAACGCCTGGCCGATATGCCATTAGTGCGCCAGTCACGTCTGTCGGTAACCCCGGTTTCAGCCAGTCATTGGGCCGTTATTATGGAAATGGGCGAAACCAGCCTTTAGCCTTTTTTCGCCAAACGCGATTACTCATTAGAGGCGCGATCACTCACAGGCCGATTGCGAACTGCGCGGGCGTTTGATCAAAAACAGATTGCGCAGATAGATAAACAGCCCCAGCCCCTGTCCGCAGATGATCACCGGATCTTGCCGCCAGATCGCATAAAGCAGCAGAACCGCGCCACCGCCAATCGAAAAATACCAAAACGCAATCGGGATCACTGAACGGCCCTGACCCTCTGAGGTCAGCCATTGCACGATAAAGCGCATGGCAAATAACCCCTGTCCGGCAAATCCAACGATGATCATGATCTGTTCTGGATGTGTGGCAAGGCTGTCGGGCAAGAACGGAAACACAGCCAATAGCGCATTGGCAAATCCGCGTGCCACCATTTCAATTGATGCGGACAGATAGGCTATCATCGCGCATTTCCTTTTGCCGATTTTGGCTTATCAGATGCCTTTTTAACAGTTTTGGTGACATCTTTTTTCTTGGCAGATTTTTTCTTGGCAGAGGTCATTTTTTTGCCAGCTGCCGTCTTGCCAGTTACCGTCTTGCCAGCCGCTCTTTTTGGTGCCCTGCGTGGGGCGTTTATCTCGTCTACTGCGCCTTGCATTGGGGCGCGGCGTAATAGCCACATCACCCCAAGCACGTCGGAAACGCCAACAAGCAACCGGTCCAGAATTCGGTATTTTGACGTTCCGGCGATCCGCGGCCGATGCGCCACCGGCACACCAAGAACGATACCGCCATTACGGCGCACAAGGCTTGGCATAAACCGGTGCATATGATTGAAAAAGGGCAATTGCAAAAACAGCGCCCGTGGCAGAATTTTAATACCGCAGCCCGAATCCGGATGCGTATCGGCAAGCAGGCTCGCCCGCACCCATTTTGCGCCACGCGACGCCACAAGGCGCATGGGGCTGTCATCACGCAGCTGCCGGATACCGGCAGCCATTACCATCTGGCCGCCTTTGCTGGCTGCAATCACTGTCGCCTCAAGCGCCGGAAAATCGGCTGGCACATTCTGCCCATCACCGTCTAGGACACCAATTAGATCACCATTTGCCTGCAACAGACCAGACCGGATTGCCGCACTTTGGCCAGCGCGATGAGCATGACGAAGCACGCGTAATTGCGGCACCGCGATCAATGCTGCGGCTAATTCATCTGCAGTTGCGTCATTGCTTGCATCATCAATATAGATAATTTCAAACCGGCGGCCGTCAAAAACGCTGCAAATCTCGTCGATGAGCGGGCGGATATTGCCAGCCTCATTCATCACGGGGACCAAGATCGAGATATCAACAGGTTGGCTGGCGGCGGTCATCGTCTGGGCATGGTTCTTTCTGGCAGCGGTTAATTTTGCGGCCGTTAAAGCTGGATGAATACCATTAGGGGAACAATCATAACAGCCATTATCGTTTCCCGCTTTTACTCCTTGCTCGCTTTCGCGTCAAATATCTCGGCGCGATATAGCAAAATAAGCACGTCCTGGCCCTTTGATATGTTGAATCCGTTCACCTGTAACGGCGGCATTAGCCCAAGCTCTAATTGGCTGGCAGCCTCGAGAAATGCCGCTTGTTGGCGCGCTTCGATTAGCGCCAGCCCGCCAGGTGCCTCGACCAGAAACAAAGCAGCCTCTCTTGGGTCAAGCAATAGTAAATCACGCCCCAGCAAGAACACTAATGATGGTTCCTGATAACCGCTGGTCGCAATCGCCACTGGCGGGGTTGGCAAATCGGCAATTTTGGCGGCAATTGCACTGGAGACATGAATGCGCGACAGCGACGGAATAACGCCAGAAAAGACAACCATATGAAACAGCATTGCCGCGCCAATCATGCCAAAAAACGGTCGCCACAAGGCCTGTTTTATCCATAGGTGACCACACCACCCCGCCACCCCGGCGATAACTAGTGCCAGCAACGCAAACAGCATGGCCTCGCGGCTGGTCTCGCCGCCAAAGCGCATTGCGCCCCATAAACTTACCGCCGCCAATAGGCCGCCGACACCGATACCAAGATAGCGGCAAATCAATCCAGCAAGATAACGCCATCTAGCGCGCCCGTCTGATGGGTTTGACAGGGCTGTAACGCCGCCAATAAGCAGCAGAATAATCGCTGGAAAAACCGGCAGCGGATAATGCGGCAATTTGGTTGGGATCAATTCGATCATGACCCAGAACGGTACAATCCAGGCGAGTAAAAACCGGCTTTCGGCCCGTTTGGTGAATTGCCTGACCTCGGCCAATGCCCAAACCAGAAGCGGGGTCGCCGGCCAGATCAATAATCCAACGATCAGCGCATAAACCCCCGGCGGTGCGCCGTGTGATTCCTGCCCCGATTTCACCTTTGCCATAAGATCGCCACTTACCGCAGTTGATAAAAACGCGCCGTCGGTTGCGGCGGTGACCAGCACCGCCCACGGCAAACAGATGATCAAAACCAACATTAGCCCGGGCCAGAACCGGATGATCCGAAGCCAGCGATAGTGCCGATGCCACAGGCATAATCCGGCCAAAGTAAGCAAGGCCAGAACCGGCAAAACCGGCCCTTTAATCATGATCCCTGCCGCCATCGCAAGCCAGAACCATAGCCAGCCATATCGCGGTGCGGGCTGATCATTTTGCCAAGCGAGATAAAGCTGCATTAACGCCCATTGCTGGGCAAGTGCCAACGCCATCAAAACCGTGTCAGTTTTGGCAAGGTGAGCCTCGCCAAGCAGCAAAAACCCGCTGGAAAACAGAGCCGCCACCGCCAATGCAGCGCGCGGTTCGTATAAACGCAAACCAATATGGTAAAGCATGAAAACCGCAGCCAGCAGCGCGAATAGGTTTACCAACCGGTAGGATGAAATCGTTTCTGGCCCCAAAACGCGGGCAAAACCTGACTGTAGCCAGTAGATGCCTGCCGGTTTTTTTGCACGCAACTCATCTTGAAAACGAACCGTGACATAATCGCCTGACTGCAGCATCTGTTTGCTGGCCTGGGCGAAACGCGACTCGTCGCGATCCATCGGCGGTATCGAATGATGACCGAGTAAGATCATCACCGACAAGATAGCCATGAGGGCATATAAGGCCGCACGCGAATGAAAGAAGGGCAAAATTCGTTATCCTCTTATGCCACAAATGCAAAAAGCATAGCCAAGGCATAACAAGTTTCTCTGGGGTTAGGCAATGCGGATCGTCGATTATTAACCCTGATAGGGGCGTTAATGCATTTTCATCAGCAAAAATGAAATCTGTTTCACGGCGTGCTGGGGGTGCGTTATTCAGCAGCTTGGCGATGGCCGGTTTTTGTGCTGACATTGTGGGAACCCTCGGCGCAATCGAATAGGCATAAGATGCTGAAACCCACCCCGAAATCTGGCCCAAAATCTGCATCAAAATCCGGCCCGGTCTCCCAGCAGCACGACCATACCGGATGGCGTCATATCTGGCAGCTGGCATGGCCGATCATGCTGTCCAATGTCACCATACCGCTTGTTGGGGCGGTTGATGTGGCGATGATGGGGCGGCTTGATGATCCGGTATTTATCGGCGGTGTCGGGCTTGGCATGATCGTATTCAATTTCATTTATTTCGGGCTTGGTTTTTTGCGAATGGGCACAACCGGCCTCGTCGCCCAGATGTATGGTACCGGTCAGGATGATAAGATCGCGTTTTTGTTGATACGCGGTATTACCCTCGCTTTTGGTCTTGGCGGGGTATTTATCTTGGCATCACCGCTGGTCAGCACTATCGCGGTCAACGCGTTTTCTGCCAGTGAGCTGGCCGAACAGTTAATGGTCGAATATATCAGTATCCGCATTTTTGCAGTGCCGGCGGCCCTTGCCAATATGGTGCTTCTTGGCGGGCTATATGGACGCCAGCAAATGCGGCTTGGCATGGGATTGCTGTTTCTGGTGAATGGCATCAATCTGGTGCTGGATGTCATCCTTGTCACCGGCTTTGGGATGAGTGTGAATGGTGTTGCACTGGCGTCAGTGGCGGCACAATGGGGCGGCCTCGCCTTTATGATCTGGCGGATTACGCGCCGCTGGCCAGGCCAGCTAGGCCGATTGCTTCGGCCGCCGACCGGCGCGCGCTTGCCCGAATGGCTTGACCTTGCCGCCTATCGCCAGTTCTTTAGCCTTGGCCGTGATATTTTTATCCGCACAATCCTGCTGATCGGTTGTGAAGCATTATTGTTGAATGAGGCGGCCAAGCTCGATGATTTGGCACTTGCCACGTGCCAGATCATGCTGTCGCTCTTTGGCCTTCTGGCCTTTGCCATTGACGGGTTTGCCCATGCTGCCGAAGCCCTTGTTGGCGAGGCTATTGGACGGCGGAATCCGCTTATGCTTCGCATTGTTATTCGCCGGACAAATTATCTGGCAGGCATGATGGCATTGATGCTGGCATGTCTGTTATGGGCGGGTCAGGGCGTCATCTTGGCATTGCTGACCAGCCAAGAGGAATTGATTATCTTTATTGATGACTATTGGAAATGGGTAATTATCCTGCCTCTCGTTTCGTTTTTGGCGTTTCAGATGGACGGTATTTTTGTTGGCGCAACAAAAGGCACGCAGATGCGCAATGCGATGATCATTGCCTCGGCTGGCTTTGCTATAGCCATTTTCTATCTTGCAGTCGGGCTGGCAGGTTTAATGGCAAGTTTTGCCAGTTATCTTGCGCTTCGCGGCATCAGCCTTTGGTGCCTGATCGGCCATGTTCACGCCGAAGCAGAACCGTTAAAAAATGACACATAATCTGCCGGCTTGGTAACCGCTGGAAGGCGCGCTATAGTCTGGCGCTGGAGAAGAATATATCGCCCAATCAGCCTTGGATGGGGCCTTAGCCAATATCATTTTCACACCTACCGCGACACGCCCGCACCGGTGATCAATTTCTTGACACTGCATGATGATGTGAATGGCTCCCGCCTTATCGGCCAGCTGGGCGGAATCTATCTATGCCGTGACCTGATTAACCAGCCACCAAACCATATGACTCCGGCGGCTCTGCAAGCGGCAATGGAAACCCTTGCCAAAACACATAACGCCGCACTGGAAACCCATAGCGGTGCTGCTCTGGAAAAAGATTTTCCGGCAATTAATACTGTCGGTCGTGCCGCAGAAATTGGCCCCAGATTAATGGATCTTCGCTGGGGAAAAAGCGGCCCTAAAATCACCCTGATCGGCAAGGGTATCACCTTTGATTCGGGCGGACTTGACCTAAAGCCGTCAAAGGCGATGGAGATGATGAAAAAGGATATGGGCGGTGCGGCAACGGTGCTTGGGCTTGCCGAGGCGCTGATGACCAGCAATGTTAATATCCAGCTTCGCGTTCTGGTTGCCGCCGCTGAAAATGCTGTTTCGGATCGGTCGATGCGACCACTTGATATCATCGATACGCGCGCCGGCATCAAGGTAGAGGTTGGCAATACCGATGCCGAAGGCCGGTTGGTCTTGGCGGACGCGCTGACCTATGCGCTTGAGGGCAAAGCAGAAGATGCCCCGGATTTTCTGATTGATTTTGCGACCTTAACCGGGGCTGCAAGGGTGGCACTCGGCACCGAATTGCCAGCACTATTCTGCAATGACGACAGCACAGCAAATGCAATTTTAAATGCGGCAGGCGACGTCGGAGACCCGTTATGGCGATTGCCCTTGTTTGATGATTATGACCGGCATCTTGACGCTGGCTATGCCGCATTGTCGAGCACTGGCTTGTCGGGATATGCAGGCGCCATCACTGCCGCGTTATTCCTGCGGCGGTTTGCTGGCAAAACCAGCAACTGGGCGCATATTGATGTGATGGCATGGAACCTTGCATCACGACCGGGCCGACCAAAAGGCGGCGAGGCAATGGGGCTTCGTGCGATCTATAGCTTTATCGAGTCTTTTTAAAAAAACCTAATAGCCGCGGCTCCAATCAACCCGATTGTCAGGCTCGTTACCGGCCATAATGGCACGGATTGCTGCGGCGACCTGCATCGCGGCAGTGTTTGGATTTGTTTGTGCCGCAACGTGAGGCCAGACGGTGATTTTGGGGTGCGCCCAAAAGGCATGATCGGTTGGCAGTGGCTCAGTTGCAAACACATCCAAGGCCGCACCAGCAATCTGCCCGCTGGCAATGGCCTCTAGCAAATCCGCGTCTACCAGCTGGGGGCCACGCCCGCCATTGATGATATAGGCACCCTTGGCAAGCTGGTTAAATAGCTGGCTGTTCATAATGCCCGTTGTTGCTGGCGTTAATGGCAGCACTGAAATCAGGATATTCAGCCCGTCAAGAAAGGCAGGTAAATTTTCCTCACCAGCAAAAATTTCAACATGTTCGACCTGTCGCACGCTGCGCGCCCAGCCGCGAACATCAAAGCCCAAGCTGGCAAAGCGGCGTGCCATCACACTACCGATCGCGCCAACACCCATAATGCCAACCTTGGCACCAGTTGCCGGACGCTGCACAACCGGTGCCCATTTCGCCGCCGCCTGACAATCACGATAATAAGCGCCGTCCCGCCAGAAATCCAAAGCGGCCAGAATTGCCCAATGGCTCAGCGCGTTTGACATATCCGGGTCGACCAGCCGTACCAGCGGAACATCACGCGGCACGGTGGGATCACTCATCATATAATCAACGCCCTGACCCTGCATGATGATGCCGCGCAAATTCGGCATTTTGGCCAGCTGGCCCTTTGGGGGTGCCCAGACCAGCGCGATATCAGCACGCTCACCCTCAGGTGACATCAAATCGACAAGGGTAAAATCATCAAGATGCCGACCAAGCTTGGTATGCCATCCATCCATTTTTGAACTGCCGTAAAAGCCGATTACTGTCATGGGATAATCCTTGATTTCGATAGGTGATGCGAGGGGTGACGGGCGGCATCAGCCTGCCCTAAATAATCATGCCCTAAATAATAATGCGGATAGATTATCACTGTGCCGATATTAACGCCATTGCCGCCTGATGCAATTGCGGCGTTGCCGCCGCCAGAATGCTTGTTGAATGGCCCAGCCTGATCGGCGCGCCCTCAAGATCGGTAACCGTGGCCCCCGCAGCCATCATCAGCGCAACGACTGCCATCATATCATGGGCCGCAAGACTATCTTCCATCACAAGATCAATATGACCTGCAGCTAGCAACGCGTAATTATGGCAATCACCACCGTAATTTGTTACGGCAACCTGATCGGCTAGCCGGTCAAAATCAATCAGGCGTGCCGGGCTTAATGCACGCGGCGACGTGGTTGCCAGCTTGGCCGCAGCTAATTCGGTTTGCCGGCTAGGCGTCATCGCCATGCCATTACATTCAGCATGAACCGCGCCGGAAAAACCGTTAAGGCCAATATAGCATTCACCAAAAACTGGCATATCAACAAGGCCGGCAACCGGCCGATCATGATGCAAAAGCCCGACAAGAGTGCCAAAGGCCGGTTTGCCGCTGATAAAGGCTTTGGTGCCATCAATCGGGTCTATAATCCAGCTATAAGGACTGTCAGATTTGCCGGTGGTGCCAAATTCCTCGCCGATAATCATATCATCGGGGAACCGCGCCGCGATTGCCGCGCGCAATGCAGCCTCGACCTCACGGTCAGCAATTGTTACGGGCGACAGATCTTGTTTGGTTTCAGTGGCAGGGTTCTGGCGAAACCATTTCGAAATGATAGGCCGGCTTATCAATGGCAAGCCGGCCAGAAAGGCAATCATATCAGCCGGAGTGCCAGCCGGAATGTTAGGCGCGTTAGTTGGCACCTTCGGCTGCGATATCATCAGCGCTTGGCAAGGCAACTGGGCTATCCGCCTTGTCACGCATCCATGCGATCAGATTTGCCCTGTCTTGTGGCTTTTTCAAACCGGCGAAATTCATTTTCGTGCCGCTGATATAGGCCTTCGGCTTGGCTAGAAACGCGTTCATTGACTGGTAATCCCACTGGCCACCAAACTCGGCAAGTGCGGCTGAATAAGCATAGCCCTCGGACGCTGCCATTGGCCGGCCAATAACATTCCACAAGGCCGGGCCGACTTTATTTGCGCCGCCAGCGTCGAACACATGACACGCCGAACATTTCTTTGACAATTTCTCACCAGCACCAAGATCGGCACCAGCTAGCAGCGCCAAAATTGGTTCAGGTCCAGCGTCTACCGGAACTGCAGACGCAACCTCAGTGGTTTCGGCAACCTCAATGACATAGGCGTTTTCAGCAAGGTCTTGGTGCGGTACCAAAACATCGGCGATTTTGATGCCTGCCATTAACAGCAAAGCAGCAAACAAAAACCCTGCGAACACTTTATTCAAGCGCAACTCATCCATGCGTCATTCCCGAAACCGGGCTCCCAATTTTAACCAGCCCAAGCGGGCAAGGCCTGTGATCGATATTCTTGCGGTCAAAAAACCAAACAATCCGTGGTTAATTAGCGAAATTCCGGCCGCCCCTCAACCCCCTATCGTATGCATCAGCACGTTATTTCAATAAATTGCTTTGCGCAAAACTGAAATATGTGATGAATTGCCGAAATCATGGCAAAAAATGGCACAAAAATCATCATTATTCCGGCACGGCTTGCAGCCAGCCGCCTACCGGGTAAGCCACTGGCCGAAATTGGCGGAAAAGCTATGATTCAGCTTGTGTGGGAACGCGCCATGGCCGCCGATATGGCACCCGTCTATGTTGCGACAGATGATCGCGCCATTGCCGATGTCATCACTTTGGCGGGCGGCAAGGCAGTTATGACACGCGCGGATCACCCGTCCGGATCTGATCGCGTCTTTGAAGCCATCGAGACAATTGACCCCGACAAGCATTTTGCACAGATTTTAAATTTACAGGGCGATTTGCCTGATTTATCGCCGGATATTCCGCATTTACTTGGCAAAACGCTGGATCGCGGCAACGCTGATCTGGCAACGCTGGTCACACCAGCCAGCGAAGCCGAAGCCGCGCGCCCGCAAGTGGTAAAGGCGGTGGTAAGCTGGCAAGATGCCGTCTATGGCAGGGCGCTTTATTTCAGCCGTGCCGCAATCCCCACCGGCACAAGCGATCTCTATCACCATATCGGCGTTTATGGATGGCAGCGAGAGGCGTTGGCGCGTTTTGTTGCGCTACCGCCCTCTAGGTTAGAGCAGGCGGAAAAGCTGGAACAGCTTCGCGCGCTGGAAGCCGGAATGACAATTGGCGTTGGTATAACAGCGAGTGCCCCCGGCGGTATTGATACAGCTGAGGATCTAGAGGCCGCGCGCCAGCGCGCCGCAATCGACGCCAAGCTGGCAATGCTGAACGATTGACAGCACAGCACAGCGCTCGTAAAAACGGCCGATTAGTCGGATCAGGATAAAGCGAAGGTTCGGGTTAAAAAGTCGCCAAGCTAAAGGAAAGTCGCCGAGCTAAAGGAAAGTTAATGTCAGACGCAGCACATAAAATTGCCTTTCAGGGTGTTCCCGGGGCCTATTCGCACATGGCGTGTCAGGCTGTTAAGCCGGATATGGAGCCTGTTCCGTGCGCGTCCTTCGAGACGATGCTGACCGAAGTACAGGAAGGCCGCGCCAATCTTGCGATGGTGCCGGTTGAGAATTCGACTGCGGGCCGGGTTGCAGATATCCACCATCTGTTGCCGTCATCGGGGCTTTATATCATTGGCGAGCATTTCCACCGGGTAAATCATCACATCATGGCACCGCGAGGGGCGACGCTCGACGGGCTGACCCATGTTCACAGCCATGCGCAAGGTCTGGCACAATGCCGCGAGCGCATTCGTAAACTTGGCCTGACGCCCGTTATGCATCCCGATACCGCCGGCGCCGCCAAAGATGTTGGTGCTGCGGGTGATCCCACGGTCGGCGCGATTGCCTCACGGCTAGCAGCTGAGATCTATGACCTCGATATCCTGTTTGAATCAGCCGAAGATGATGAACATAACACGACACGCTTTTTGCTGATGTCGGCAACGCCAGAAATATGGATGTACAGGCACATATTGATGATCCGGCGATGCAGAATGCAATGGAAGAACTATGCTTTTACTGCACCAAGGATGAGGTGCATGTTCTTGGCACCTATCCGGCAAGTCCGGCGCGGGCCTAGCCGACGATCGGCACGCAACGAGGTCTGACAGGACTTTTTAAAACTGTGATTTTTTCGGCCGTCACCCTGTTCTTGGTGATAAAAAACTTGTCCAAGCCGCCGCTTTGTTTCATACAGTTAGACAGGAAGGCTGGGTGGACGTTGCCCCTGTCGATCCGGTCAGATCCGAAAGGAAGCAGCCGAGGTAGGATGTTGACGGGTCATCCAGTCTTCCACTGACTTTTGGCGTTTGGCAGATCGCGTTTTTAAAAGGCTGCGGTTGCTATTCCCTGAACAAGTTTGGGGTCCCTGAGCAAGTTTGGGGTCCCTGAATAAGTTTGGGGATAGGGTCAATCAGATCTTATGCTGCCATCAAACACCAACCACAGCCGACCCGATTGGTCACATTTTTTTGACCATAAGCAAGAGACCGCAGTTAAAGAGATAGGTGTTTACCGGCCGATGACTGACACCGCCAAGCCAGCTTATCGCGTATTGGCACGCAAATATCGCCCCGAGACGTTTTCCGAATTGATTGGTCAGGATGCGCTTGTTCGCACGCTTGGCAATGCGTTGTCACTTGGCCGGCTTGCCCATGCTTTTGTGCTGACCGGCGTTCGCGGTATCGGCAAAACATCGACTGCCCGCCTGCTTGCCAAGGGGCTGAATTGTATTGGCCCCGATGGCAATGGTGATGCCACGCTAGAACCATGCGGCGGTTGCGAGCCATGCCGGTCAATCGCTCAGGGCCGCCATGTTGATGTTCTGGAAATTGACGCGGCAAGCCATACCGGCGTTGATGATGCGCGTGAAATTATCGAAGGGGTTGGTTATCGCCCTGTCTCGGCGCGCTATAAAATCTACATCATCGACGAAGTGCATATGATGTCGAAAAGCGCGTTCAACGCCTTGCTCAAAACATTGGAAGAACCGCCGGATGCGGTGAAATTCATCTTTGCCACAACCGAAATCAGAAAAGTACCAGTAACGATCTTATCGCGCTGCCAGCGTTATGATCTTCGCCGGGTGCCAGCGGCGATGCTTGCCAGCCATCTGCGGATGATCTGCCAGCGCGAATCAATCGAGGCTGATGACGACGCTTTAGCCGCGATTGCACGGGCGGCCGAAGGTTCGGTTCGTGATGCGCTGTCCCTGCTTGATCAGGCGGCCGCGATGACTGCAGATAAACTGACCAATGATATGGTTGCGGATATGCTTGGCCGGCCCGGGCGGCGCGAATCGCAAACTGTCCTGACCGCAGCGCTGGCTGGTGATGCGCCAAATGCGCTGGCTGCGTTTGCAACGGCCTATAGCCGCGGCGCCGAACCCGAAATGCTGGTAGGTGATCTGCTTGATTTGATCCATCTTGCCAGTATGCAGGCGGCTGGGGGCAGTGATGAGGCATTGATCGAAAGCGAGCGCGAGATGATCACCGGCCTTGCCGCTAGCGGAATTGCCCGCCTTGGCCGCGCATGGCAGTTACTGCTAAAAGGGCATGGCGAGCTGGGACAGGCGCCCAATCCAGCTGCCGCTTGCGAGATGCTGATTATCCGACTGGCCCATGCGGCACAGATGCCAACGCCCGGCGAATTAATGCAGAAATTACCAACTGCTAGCAACACCCCGCCAGCCGCAGCCCCGCCAGCCACAATGACGCCAGCGGAAAATAGCGCCGCGCCCCGATCCACAAAGACAGCCGCATCATCAGTCAGCCAAACCACCGCTGGGAATAGTGATCCGGCACCCCGCCAAGCAGGCATTTCTGGCAATACTTCTGGCAGCATTTCTGGCAGCACTTCTGGCAACCCTGTGGCCGCACCATCCACTGCCGAGGCACCGCCGGCGCCAAGCTCACTTGCTGAAATTACAACTCTGGCTGAAATTACAACTCTGGCCGATATTGTGACTCTGGCCGAGACCAATGATGAAATGCTGCTAGCTGCGCGTATTCGCAATCATGTGCAGCTTGTTTCATTGAAACCGGGAAATTTGCAGGTCAGCCTAGTTGGAAGCGCGCCAGATCAGCTGGCAGGTGATATCGCGCGTTACCTCAGCCAATGGACCGGCCAGCGCTGGTTGGTGTCTTTGGCCGAGTCTGGCGGCGAGAAAACCCTTGCTGAACAACAGCGCGATGCCGACGAAAAACTGCGCGATACAATTGCTGGCGAACCGTTGGTGGCGCAAATTCTTGAAATTTTCCCCGGTGCCATTATTGATGAGATCAAAGCTAGCCAAGCCGCCGATGCAGATATTCTGGCCAGTGATGACGGGTCTTTGGACAGCGAACAAAATGCCGATGATGAGGAGATGTCGAGATGATGCGTAATATGGCAGGCATGATGAAGAAAGTGCAGGAGATGCAAACCCGCATGGAAACAATGCAGGCCGAACTTGCTGTCATGGAATTTACCGCAATGGTTGGCGGCGGCGCGGTAAGCGCAACGGTTACTGGCGAGGGCAAGCTGCTGAAATTAAAGCTGGACCCCGATGCGTTAGACCCGAATGAGGCTGATATGCTGGAAGATATGATTTGCCTCGCCACGAACAACGCGCTTGATCAGGCAACCGCCGAGAAGGCGCGCATGATGAAAGATATCACTGGTGGCTTGCCGCTACCGCCCGGCATGAATTTACCGTTCTAGAATGCATGACTCGCTCGAAAATCTAATCCGCAGGCTTGGCCGTCTGCCCGGACTTGGCCCCCGGTCGGCGCGGCGCGCGGTTTTGTTTCTATTGAAAAACCGTGACCGGCTGATGCTTCCACTTGCCGAGGAACTGCATGACGTTGCCAGTAATGTGCGGGCTTGTGTTGAATGCGGTAATCTGGATATTACTGACCGGTGCAGCATCTGCGCCGACAACCGCCGCGACCGCAGCCGCATCTGTGTGGTTGAGGATGTTGGTGATCTGTGGGCGATGGAACGTGCCGCAGTTTATCGCGGGCTGTATCATGTTTTGGGCGGCACGCTCAGCGCGCTTGATGGGCGCGGCCCCGAGGATTTGCATATTGACCGGCTGATCCGCCGCGCCAGCATTGACGAGACAGCAGAAGTGATTCTTGCGTTATCGGCGACCGTTGATGGGCAAACAACCGCGCATTATATCGGCGAGAAACTGACCAACCTGTCGTTGGAAATCACTAGGCTGGCGCATGGGATGCCTGTTGGCGGCGAGCTGGATTATCTTGATGACGGCACATTGGCACAGGCGTTAAAAGCCCGCGCCAAGCTCGAACTATAAGCAAGCGCGATACGCCGCTAGCTAATCATATTTGGCTTGGCTACGGCAGGTGCAGCCTGATCGGCATCAAGCACCTCAATCTCATCAATCTTATCACCTCGCGAAATGATCTTACGGGTCGAGGTTTGGATATCTGAGATATCATTTTCGGCTTGGGAAAGATGCGTTGCGAGCTTGCCAACGCGTTCTTCAAGGCGATGCACATCCTTCATCATCAAATCGACCTGTGTCTGGATCAAACCGGCCGCTTCATGCATCCGAGCATCGCGCAAGATCGCCCTGACCGTGTGCAACAGCAGCATGAGATTATCTGGCCCTGCCATATAGACACGCGCCTTGCGGCTGGCCTCGACCAGCTTTGGCAACTGAATGTTAATTTCTGCATAGACGGATTCTGACGGCAGAAACAGAATGGCGCTTTCGGCTGTTTCGCCCGGAATAATGTATTTTTCGGCAATATCCTGAATGTGTTTTTTAACATCTATTTCAAGCAAACGCCGCGCCGCCTCACGTTCGGCATCATTTTCCGCACCCGTTAAACGCCGATAGGCTTCAAGCGGAAATTTCGAGTCAATCGCAATTGGCCCGGGCGGGTTAGGCAGCCGCAGCAGACAATCAACCCGGCGCCCATTGCCAAGGGTTGCCTGAAAATCAAACGCGTTTTCCGGCAAGGCATCACGCACAAGATTTTCTAACTGCACCTCGCCAAAACTACCGCGCGCCTGTTTATTCGATAGAATATTTTGCAGCTGTGTTACTTGGGTGCTTAGGGCAGAAATATGGGTGTTTGCTTCGGTGATTACAGCCAGCTTTTCGGCCATACCGGTCAATGATTTGGTTGTACGTTCATTCTGATCGCGAAGTGATTGCTCCAACCGATTGCCAAGGCGGCCCTCGCTTTGCGCCATCTGCTCGGCGATTAATCGTTGCAATTCATTAGATTGGCTTGCCATCTGTGCAAGCTGGCCGCGCAACTCGGCAAAATCTTCACCATTTTCTGGCGTTCGGCCACGCCGCAATTGCACCAGCCCCAGCAGTATCACGCCCAAAAGGGCTAGAATCAGTATCATTTCTGTGCCGGTCATTTTTACCACCTATATAGCCAGTGCCTAGTATAGCCGTTGGCGCTTTGATAGACTGCCCACCAAATATACTTTCTGGCCGGTTAAATCATTCTGCTTAAATCATTCTGCCCGCACCAACTTTGCTACCCTAGCAACTTGACTGCAACGACACCATCTTCTAATCCATGAAAGCAGAATAACCCACGGCGGGATACCAGGGTGTCCGGCCTGCTATATTCGCCATTTTCGATTCGCCGTATTCACATATTGGCCGCGTTCATATTTGGGAAATTTCGATCATGCCAGCCACTGCCAAACTTATACCAATTATCAAAGTGCCAGATCCGGTTTTGCGCGAAATCGCAACGCCCGTTGCCGAAATTACTGACGGAACGCGTCAATTGTTAGATGATATGGCGGCAACAATGTATGACGCACCCGGCATCGGGCTTGCCGCACCACAGATTAATATCAGCCAGCGCATTATCGTTATGGATTGCGGTAAGGATGAAAGCCCTGAACTGTTCAAGATGATCAATCCGGAAATCATTAGCCAGTCAGATGCACGTTCAGTACTTGAAGAAGGCTGCCTGTCAATTCCGGATCAAACGGCAGATGTAGAACGGCCAGCCGAGGTGGAAGTGCGCTATCTAGATGAGAACGGCACAAGCCAATCACTGGTCGCAACCGGATTATTGGCAGCCTGTGTTCAGCATGAAATCGACCATTTAAACGGGGTTTTGTTTATCGATCATATATCACGGCTGA
The DNA here is from genome assembly GCA_009919335.1 of Alphaproteobacteria bacterium. GTDB lineage: Bacteria > Pseudomonadota > Alphaproteobacteria > Puniceispirillales > Puniceispirillaceae > UBA3439. The sequence goes on along the minus strand of RGCC01000010.1, from coordinate 11,839 downwards.
AACGTGATATGATCCTGCGCCGGGTTATGAAGGAAATGCGTCAATCGGCGTCACGCAACTAATCGAGGGCTAAATATGACCGCCTCGCATTCGGGCGCCTCGCATTCGGGCGCCAAACAACGCATTGTCTTTATGGGCAGTCCGGCATTTGCCATTCCCACGCTTGATCGACTTGTCAAAACGCATGATGTATGTGCGGTCTATAGCCAGCCTGCAAAAAAGTCGGGCCGCGGTATGAAACCAACACAAGTTCCAATTGCCGCCTATGCAAACGCTGCTAACCTGCCCCTATTTACCCCGGAACATCTGAAATCCGCCGATATTGAGGCACAGCTTGCCGCGCATGAGGCTGATTTGTTTGTCGTTGTCGCCTATGGGTTATTACTGCCGCCGTCAATTTTGGCGATACCGCGGCTTGGCTGTTTGAACGGCCATGCCTCGCTATTGCCGCGTTGGCGTGGGGCAGCGCCAATCCAGCGTGCCATCGAAGCCGGTGACAGTGAAACCGGCATTTCCGCAATGATCATGGAAGCCGGTCTTGATACTGGCCCGGTTGTTGGCAGTCACCGCATTCCGATAAAAAAAAGCGACACCGCCGGAAGCCTGCATGACCGGTTGGCCGCGCTGACGGCGGCCTGTCTTGGCGAGGTCATTGACAGCGCCCCCACCAGCCTCGCAGCCCCGACCCCCCAGCCCGAAGACGGGGTGATCTATGCTGCCAAAATCACCTCTGATGACGCGATGATCGACTGGCAAAAACCTGCCAGCGCGCTTGATTATCATATCCGCGCCTTTGCACCCTATCCGGGGGCTTGGTGTGGTGGGCCAAAGGGGCGGCTGCGGATTCTAGACGCACATCCGGTGCCTCGCCCCGCCGAACATTTGGCCGCAGATGCAGGCCAGTTTCTTGGTAAATACAATAAAAACAGTATGTTGATTTCGTGCGGTAACGATGCATTGGCGATCACGCGCCTTCAGCCTGCTGGGAAAAATGCCATGTCGGCCACTGACTTTTTAAATGGCGCAGGGCTGAAGATTGGTGATCACCTAAAACCGGAAATCGGCGTATCAAACTCATGACGCGGCGCATTCTTATCACCATTGAATATGATGGCGGCCCGTTTGCCGGTTGGCAGCGTCAGGATAATGGCGACACGGTTCAGGCTAGAATTGAAGATGCGGCGGCGGCCTTTTTGCTGGCACCGGTGGCGGTTGCTGGTGCCGGGCGAACAGATTCCGGCGTTCATGCAACCCAGCAAGCAGCGCATCTTGATGTTCCGGATAAATTCACGGCGAACCGTGTGATGGAGGCGCTGAACGCGCATCTTAGCCATGTGCCGATTAGCATTCGCAGCGCCATCGAGGTTCCGGCTGATTTTCATGCCCGCTTCAGCGCCATTGGCCGGCGCTATCTATACCGGATATTGCCCCGCCGCCAGCCACCGGCACTCGATGCAGGGCGGGTCTGGCATCACAAACACCCGCTTGATGCCGCGCAGATGGGAATCGCCGCCAAACATCTTATCGGGCGGCATGATTTCTCCAGCTTTCGGGCCAGCCAATGTCAGGCTCGCTCACCGATTCGCACGCTTGATCGTCTCGATGTTGAAATGGCAGGCGGTGAAATTCATCTTCATGTCGAGGCGCGCTCATTCCTGCATCATCAGGTGCGCAACATCACCGGTACTTTGGCGCTGGTCGGCACCGGAAAATGGCACCCCGATGATGTCAAAGCCGCATTGGACGCCGCCGACCGCAGTGCCGCAGGCCCAACCGCTCCGCCACAAGGCCTTTACCTTGTCGGCGTTGACTACCCGCCAATTGCTGGCAGTCGTGACTGAAGCATATAAAGCAGGCTGACATCAATCATGAATGAGATGCCAATAAAACCAGCCGCCACCCAGCCACCTTTGCCAACGATATCGCGGCCAACCCGCCATAGCCAATAACAGGTCCAAACCGCCACCGGCAATATCATGATGAGTAAGGATTGATCGCCGGTCATCACGACAAGGCTTTGGATGATGCCGCCAAGCAGCTGTTGCAAATTTTCAATCCACAGAAACGGCACGGCAAAGGGCAATAGCTTGGCTGGCCGGCCAAGCGCCCGCAACAGAATATTTATCATCAGAACCAGAAGAACAATACCGATCACATGAAGCAGTATCGCCGCAAAAAACAGGCCAGGCGTGCTATCAAGCCCCGGATAAAGGGTAACGAGAACGGTAAAGACAACTGACGCGGCAATGGCTTGCCACAGGCCGGCTGGCGTCGCATTGTAACTGCCAATTGCCGGCCGCCGGCCGACCATAACAAGCAGCGTCGTGCGCACCATTGATAACAGGCTAGATGGTGATAGATCAGGCCATGATGCCATTTAAACTTCACCCTCAAAAAAACGAACCAACATTTGATGATAGATTTTGGCAAGCTGGTCAATGTCAGCCGCATCGACATGCTCGTCAACCTGATGCATGGTCTGGCCAACAAGGCCAAATTCTGCAACCGGACAGATTGTGGTAATAAAGCGGGCATCAGAGGTGCCGCCACTGGTCGACAGTGCCGGTGTCTGGCCGGTTACTGATAGGATTGCGCCCTGCATCAATTCGGTCAACCTGCCGGCAGGGGTTACAAACGGCAATGCCGAGACACGCCAATTTGCCGTCCACTGGCCGCCGATGCGATCAAAATGTTCTTCCAGCCAGCCGATTAAATCTTCAGATTTATGCTCGGTATTAAACCGGATATTAAATCGCGCCTCAACCGTGGCCGGGATCACATTGCCAGCATCATTAGATGTATCAATGCTGGTCACATTCGCCGTTGACGGGTCAAAATAATCATTGCCGCCATCAAGCGCAGTGCCGTTCACCGGTGCCAACATTGCCAATAGGCGGGTAATCGGATTATCTGCCAGATGCGGATAGGCAACATGACCCTGCACCCCATCAACCCGCAAATGACACGACAGGCTACCGCGGCGACCATTTTTAATCACCTCACCAAGACATACCGGATTGGTTGGCTCGCCAACGACACACACATCAGGCACCTGCTCATTTGTCTTTAGCCATTCAACCATTTTGACCGTGCCAAAATCGGCGTCACCTTCTTCATCACCGGTAATGATCAGGCTGATTGATCCAGCTTGTTCTGTGGCATCAAACATTGCCACTGCAGCAACAAAGGCAGCAACCCCGCCTTTCATATCAGCCGCCCCACGGCCATATAATTTGCCATCAACAAGCGCACCGCCAAACGGGTCGTGCTGCCATTTGGTGATATCACCAACCGGCACAACATCAGTATGACCGGCAAAGGCGAAATGCGGGCCATCAGTGCCCCGGCGCGCAAACAGATTATCAATCCGCTTTTCACCGTCGCCAAATGGCAGCCGCTTACAGTCAAAACCCAGCTTGCCTAATTCATCCTGCAACAAATCAAGCGCACCGCCCTCGGCCGGCGTAACCGACGGACAGCGCACCAGTTTCTGCGCAAGTTGGATGGCATAGGAAGACATTGACTTAATCTCTCAAAAGATCATTCACAGATGTTTTAGCGCGGGTCTTTTCATCGACCTTCTTGATGATAACCGCACAATAAAGTGACGGGCCAGCGGATCCATCGGCCAATGGCTTGCCCGGAAGGCTGCCCGGCACAACGACCGAATAAGCCGGAACGCGGCCAATATGAACCTCGCCAGTCACCCGATCGACAATTTTTGTCGACGCACCGATAAACACACCCATCGACAGCACCGCGCCAGTTTCCACCACGACACCTTCAACAACTTCGGAACGCGCGCCGATAAAGCAATCATCTTCAATAATGACCGGGCCAGCCTGCAGTGGCTCAAGAACCCCGCCAATGCCCGCACCACCTGAAAGATGCACATTCTTACCGATCTGGGCACAGGATCCGACGGTTGCCCATGTATCGACCATCGTGCCGCTGCCAACATAGGCGCCAAGGTTAACAAAGCTTGGCATCAAAACGGCATTCGGCGCGATAAACGCCGAATGGCGGACAATACAACCGGGAACCGCACGAAAACCGGCATCACGGAACCGCGCTTCATCCCAGCCACTAAATTTCGGCGGCACCTTATCCCACCAAACAGACTCGCCAGCACCCTCATAGATAGTGCCGCTCGGGATGGTTTGCATGTCATTGAGACGAAATGACAAAAGCACCGCTTTCTTTAGCCATTGATTAACCTGCCATTGGTGGTTGCCCAATGGCTCGGCAACGCGTGCCGCGCCGGAATCAAGCATCGCAAGCGCCGTGTCAACAGCGTCACGAATCGCCCCTTTGGTGGCCGCTGTTACGGTGTCACGATTATCCCATGCAGCATTGATTTCGGTTTCAAGTTGCGCCAAGTCCATTCTTTTCTCTCCTTGCTTTTGAAAGGCCAGCCGCCCTTCATCATCCTTATAGCTGTTACCGGCTTATGCGTCCATGACAGCATCAATTATCAGAAGTGATAAGCCAGTTGGGGTTTGCATGATTGCTTATCTTTTAACCGGCAAGCGCAAGCGACCGCAAAAACCCTTTTAGATCATCGGCTTTATAATGCACAAACGGTTCATCAGAACCGCGATTTGCCCATTCAATATCGCTTGCCAGCCAGACTGTGCGCATGCCCAGTGCCGCTGCCGGCCGAAGGTTGGCTGCCATATCTTCGATCATCACCGCACCAGTCGGATCAATGCCGGTTTGCTGCAAAAAACAGTCAAACGCATATTGATCCGGCTTGGGGATATAATCTGCCGCGACAATATCAAAAATCTGATCAAAATGATGACGTACACCATAGGCAGATAGAATATTTTCTGCGTGGGGAACGGTGCCGTTGGTAAAGATATGTTTCCGGCCGGGCAGGGCGGCCAGCATTGCATCCAATTCATGGTCATGGTCCAGATCACTGACATCAATATCATGGACGTAATCGAGATAAACTTTCGGCTGAATATTTTCTTCGCTCATCATACCGCGCATAGTGGTTCCATAGCGATGGAACAAATCCTTTTGGATCACCCGCGCATCATCAGCCGGAACGTTGTAATGCGCCGCAACGAATTCGGTAATCCGCACGGATACCCGGCGAAACAGATTCGTCTTGGCTGGATAGATCGTATTATCGAGATCAAAAATCCAATCGCCAATTGAATCGGTTGGGAAAGCAGCGGTCATAGCGGTTATCGTTCTTTCTTGTAAAAATCAGATTTGATCGGCAGTAATCATCGTACCCATACCATGTTCGGTAAACAGCTCGACCAGCAAGGCGTGCGGCGCGCGACCATCCATAATAACGGCGCCTTCAGCACCACCCTGCACCGCCTCGATACAGGTCTCAACCTTGGGGATCATCCCACCGGAAACCGTGCCATCATGGATCAATGCTTCAGCCTCGCTAATGGTGAGACTGCTGATCAATTTACCATTCTTATCCAAGACGCCCTGAACATCGGTCAGCATCAGCATTCGTTTAGCGTTCAGCGCAGCAGCGATTGCCCCGGCGGCAGTATCGGCATTGATGTTATAGGTCTTGCCATCCTCGCCATTGCCAACTGGGGCGACGACCGGGATAAGATTATGCGCCATCAGCGCGTTCAAAACGGTCACATCAACATGCGCCGGCTCGCCAACAAATCCCAGATCAACCGCCTGCTGGATAGCGCTATCATTATTTTTTGAAACGGCCATTAATTTACGGGCGGTGATAAGGCCCCCGTCTTTTCCCGAAACCCCAACTGCACGTCCACCAGCACCGGCAATCGCCGCAACAAGCCCCTTATTGATGCCGCCAGCCAGTACCATTTCAACAACTGAAATCGTCGCCTCATCAGTTACGCGCAGACCATGGACAAAGCTGGACTCGATTTGCAGCTTTTTTAGCATATCACCAATTTGCGGGCCGCCGCCATGCACCACGACCGGCCGCGCGCCCACCTGATCAAGCAGGGCGATATCAGCGGCAAAGGCGTTCACATAATCTGCCTTGCCCATTGCGTGACCACCGAATTTAATCAGAATGGTTTTGCCGGAATAGCGGCGCATATAGGGAAGCGCCTCGACAAGCATTCCGGTTTTTGCCAGCAGATCAATTTGCACCTGGTCAGCTGAATTTTCCATCTTAATAGCCTTTAAAGCACGGCCTGTCCGAGGCCGGGTTTTATAGAAAAAGAACGCAGTTGCCAGAGGCACACCACATAAATACCGGGCTGATTATCGGCAATCCGGCCAATTGCGCAATAGCTTGACGCAATTTAATTCGGTTTCCAGCCCTAAGCTAGACCGGTACCAGTTTTCGGCAAGGCAAAGCCTGCCAGATGCGCCCGCAAGGCTTCGATGCCGGTGCCGTCCTCGGATGAGGTGACAAACAACTCCGGATACGCCGCAACATATTTGCTGATTTTGGTTTGCGTGTCCTTGCAAACCTTTGCCAAGGCTTCGGATTTCTGTTTATCCGCCTTGGTGATAACCACTGCCCAAGACACTGCCGTTTCATCAAGTAAGGCCATAATCTCGTGATCCGTCGGGCCAATGCCGCGGCGGCTATCAATCAGCAAAAACACCCGCTGGAGCGATGGCCGGCCAGCAAGATATTTGCGGGTCAGGGTCGTCCATGCCTTAATGTCGGCCTTTGGCGCTGACGCATATCCATAGCCCGGCAAATCAACCAATTGCAGCCGGTCCGCCAGATTGAAAAAAATCAATTGCCGGGTGCGGCCGGGGGTTTGTGATGTGCGGGCCAGCATGCGCCGACCGGTCAGTCCATTAACCAGCGACGATTTGCCAACATTTGAACGCCCCGCAAAGCAAATTTCCGGCAGGGTTACCGGCGGCAGTGCCTTCATGTTGTTGGCGGCGGCAATGAAATCACACTGGCCGGCAAATAACAGCCGACCAGACTCGATTACACTGGCTAGCTGCTCTTCGCCACTTGTTTCATGATGTACCATTGCTGCGCCATTGAAAGGAGGTTGTTCCATGTCCAGTAAATCACCAAACCGGCCGGGAATGTGGCAAGCAGGAAGGTAAAGAAGAATGGCATGAATTGGAAAATCTTGGCCTGAACCGGGTCAGGCGGCGCCGGATTCAGCCGCATTTGCAGAAACATTGAGATGCCCATCAAAATCGGCCATGCACCAAGCTGAAGGAATGGCGGCAGAAAATCGACCGAATAAGGCAGCAATCCGAAAATATTGAAAATTGATGTTGGGTCAGGCGCCGACAAATCTGCAACCCAGCCAAAGAATGGCGCATGGCGCATTTCGATCGTCACAAACAGCACCTTATAAAGCGCAAAAAACACCGGAATCTGCAACAGAACAGGCAAACAGCCGGCTGCCGGATTCACTTTTTCTGCCTTATAGAGCGCCATCATTTCCTGATTTAAACGCATCCGGTCATCACCAAAACGTTCACGAAGCGACTGTAGCTTCGGCGTTAAAATCCGCATTTTTGCCATTGAGCGGTATGATTTATTGGCAAGTGGGAAGAATGCCAGCTTGATCACCACGGTAAAGGCAAGGGTTGCAACACCAAAATTCCCAAACAGCTGGAACAGATAATCAAGCGCATAGAAGAACGGCTTGGTCAGGAAATAGAACCAGCCAAAATCAATCGCCAGATCAAAATTTGGGATGCCCATCTCTTCCTTGTAATAATCGAGCAGCGCCACTTTCTTGGCGCCTGCGAACAGCCGACCTTGGGTGCTGACCGCAGACCCTGCGGCAAGTGTCAGACCCTTATTATCGATGTAATCGACTTGATACCGGTCGGCAGTACCTGGCAAGGACTGAAAGCTGTAGGTGAATTTTTCCTGCTGCGATGGCAACAGGGCCGCAAGCCAGTATTTGTCAGTGATACCAATCCAGCCACCAGCGCCCTCAGGCGTGATCTTGATACCGCCAGCAGCCGCATCTTTCAGGTCGGAATAATCTTCTTCTTTCAGGGTTTCATCAAACACCCCAAGCGGGCCTTCATGCAAAATATAGATGCCGCTTGTTGGCGGCGTTCCCTGACGACGGACCAGACCAAAAGGATACATCGTGATGGCGTTGCCAAGCGTACTGGCGACCGCATCATCATAAGTAATCAGATAATCATCATTGATCGAGATTTTCCGGGTAAATACTAGTCCCTTGCCATTATCCCAACGCAATGTCACCGGGCTTGATGGCGACAGGAGGTCACGATCCGCACTCCACAAGGTTTGCGCCGAAGGCATCGGCTGATCAGCATCCGAGCTGGCCCAGCCAAATTCGGCAAAAAATGGCGCTTGGGAACTGGTTTTTTTCAAAAAGTGAATATTATCAGACTCGGTATCCAGCGTCTCACGATAGCTTGTCAGGATAATATCGTCGATCCGCGCACCCTGAAGTGAAAATGATCCTTGAACGAGCGGCGCATCAATGGTGACACGCTTGGCAGTATCAGCAGGAGCAATTTCCTGCACTATCATACCGGGCATACCGGGCGTTGGATTTGCCGTGGTGCCATTGCTGGCAATTGTTGGCGTACCCGCAGCAGCATCGGCTTCGCGTTTGGCGGCTTGCTGTTCGGCGATCAGGGCTTGCTGTGCCTGTTCCTTTTCGATTTCAGGTTGAATGACCAATATCTGCCAGCCAAACAAAACAGCCATTGACAACGCAACAGCCAGAATCAGATTACGATTTTCGGGAGTCATTCACCTAACCTTTAATTTTTGGCATTCCTATTTTTGACAATCTTTTGTCCGTTCAAGAATTCAGGCACTGGATCGACCTTTGGTTCAGCCCAAGGGTGACAGCGCAGGATACGTTTTAGCGCATAGTAAGATCCATGCAAGGGTCCATGTAGGATTACTGCATCTTTCGCATATTGCGAGCAGGTTGGCAAATGCCGGCAGTTTGCCCCCAAAAGCGGCGAAATCAGCAGGCGATAGGCACCAATCAGCCCCAGCAAAGCCGTTACTGCCGCATTCTGCAGCAACGCGCCAGCCCGACTCATGATCGCGCCTTTGAAAATGGTACTGATTTGGCCGCAATGGTGCGATTCAGATAGCGAACCGCTTTTTCAAGCCCATGCCCCATCTCTTGCCAGTTCGCAGTCGCCGTGTCATGGCGCGCAATCAGCACATAATCCATACCCGGCTTGGCAAGCCCTGATAAGCGTTCACGGGCCAGCGCGCGCATACGACGACGCGCCCGATTACGCGTCACGGCATTGCCAATTTTTTTGGTAGCTGTGAGCCCGACCCGCCATTCTTCTGATTCGCGAAAAACGGCTTGGATCACGAGGCCTCGAGCAAGGGCTTTTTCACCCTTGGAACGCGCCGCAAGGAATCCGGCGCGTGACGGTATGGTTTTCATATCAGACACCAGAAATAGGTATCCTTCAAAACGCAGTTACGCTGAGAGGCGCGCACGACCTTTTGCACGGCGAGCTTGGATAACCCGGCGACCACCAACGGTGGCCATGCGTGAACGGAAACCGTGGCGGCGCTTGCGAACCAATACGCTTGGCTGATAGGTGCGTTTCATCTGAACGCTCCTTTATGGCTGTTAATCGAGAAAATTACTGAGTGCGGGGTATAGGCGGCATGGCAACGTCTGTCAATGATATTTGCACCTGCACACCAAGGATTTTGGCACCAAACAGCAGCATTAGAACGCCCAAATCGGTAACCGCGCCGCAACGCGCTGCGTATTTGTCCACAAATTTGGCGTGTTTTGTATGAGTTTGGAACCATTTGCATGAGCAAACCTCGCGTAACTCTCATACAATTTTGGCAGAATTACTAACAGGTTTAAGGTTTTGCCAGCGTGGGGCTTTGCCCCGCTAAACGTCCAGTGTTTGGCTGATCGGCACAAGGCCGCCACACCGTTGAAAAGGATGACCGCGTATCAAAAAATGCAATAGGAGCCGTGACATCTTGAAATTATTTAGTCTCAAACCGCAGAATTGTGTGATTCTTATTCTTGTCGTATCGGTGCTTATTGGTCTGATCTCGCTTTTGTCTCTATCCATCCAGCGCAGTCTTGTGATCCAGCATGAATGGAAAAAACTCTCCGCAAACTACAGAAAGGCCCGCCAGAATGGCGATAATACATCCAAGATTAGCCAGCTTGCGCGACTTGGGAATTATGATTTAGTTGCGCTTCGCATTATTGATCGCAGCCCCAGCATGTTGGCGCCGGCAACGCTAGACGACCTCAACATCGTTGGTCAGCTTATCTATAATTTCAACCCAAATAACACGCCGCAGCGCCATGTATTCATGAGTCAAAATACGGGTATTTCTCAAATCATCCCGACAATGGCCATGATCGTCACAAGCCATGACAAGCCAATCGAACTGATTGGCAGAATTGACAGTCAAATCGTCGGCTTCACCATCGATCAGCAAACGATTTATCATCAAACTTTGGGGCACGCATCTTTCCTTATCATCATCGTTTTAGGGATCAGTATTCCGACCTGCCTGATTGTTTTATGGCTACATTTGCGGTTTCAGCGCCACCCTTTACGCGACCTATTGAAAATCCTGCGGCTGATTTCTGATGATCCAACCATCATTCAACCGATTCCAAAAAGCCTTCAATCTTTCGGCGACCTGCAAACTGTTGCCCAAGCAATCGAGGATTTGCAGCGCAATATGGCACGTGAACTCACCCAGCGTGAACGGCTTGCCGATATTGGCGAGGCTGTTGCCAAAATCAATCACGACATCCGAAATGTTCTAAGGTCGGCAACGCTTGTTAGTGATGCTTTGTTGTCATCCAATGATGAAAATGTGCGCAAATCGGCACCGCTAGTTCTGCGCTCACTCGAACAGGCGGTCGATCTATGCCAATCGATGCTTGATTACCTTGCCCAAACACCTGAGCCACGCCCGCAGAATTTTAATTTTCCAAAACTGCTTGCCGAAATTAAGGCAGCATTGTTGCTGGAATTACATTTTCAGGGGCCAGAATTGATGTTTGCCGACCGCCAAATGATGTTTCGCATTTTGCTAAATCTTGCCCGTAATGCCGGGACGGCTGGTGCCAAATCTATGTTTGTTGAGGTCTGGCAAGTTGGCCATCTCGCTATTATCGACATTGGCGATGACGGCAGTGGCATTCCACGATCCGCCTGGCCGGATCTTTTCTCACCCTTCAAAAGCCGGCAAAGCAGCGGTGGCGGGCTGGGGCTGGCGATCGCACGCGATTTAACGATTGTCCAAGGCGGCATGCTTCGGCTGAGCCGGTCAAGCAGCGAAGGTTCTGAATTTAGGCTTCAATTTACGATGCGGACATTCCCGACCCTGATCACCAAACCGGTACTGTCTTGGCACAAGATTGGGGCATAAGATTGGGGAATAAAATTGCGCCCGCTTAAACCCGATAGAAAAATCTTATGGCGGATACGGGCTAACGCTGGCCGATGATCGGCGTTGATGGTTGCGGCTCAAGATCCCACGGAAAGAAAATCCATGTATCTTGAGAGACCTCGGTGACAAACGTATCGACAAGTGGCCGGCCTGCCGGTTTTGCATAAACCGTTGCCAGATGAGCTTTTGGCATCATGGCTTTTAAGGCTTTCGCCGTCTCGCCAGTATCGACAAGATCGTCAACAATCAGCCATCCGCTGCCATCCCCCGCCATCGGTGACGGTTTCAAAATATCAAGATCACCACGCTTGTTACCCGAATAAGACGAGATGCAGGCCGTATCTATAAGACGAATTTCTAGTTCACGCGCAACAATAGCAGCTGGCACTAGCCCGCCGCGTGTAACCGCGATCAACCCCTCAAACGGGCCCAGCTCAAGCAGGCGCCATGCCAACGCTTTCGAGGTGCGATGCAGCT
>RGCC01000090.1 GCA_009919335.1 Alphaproteobacteria bacterium | reverse complement strand
GCGTGCGAATATTGCGATAAATGACCTGGGCATTGTATTGGCATCATCAAATGCCGCGCCGTCGACCGGCGGTGCTGTTGCTGTACGCGTTAATCAAAGGGTCGCAATCACGCTTGGCAGCGACCCAACGGTTGCGGCATTATTATCATTGATCCGCACCTTGCGCGCTGTCAAAGCCCCGATCACCTTGATTGACGCCAACGATATTGACAGCTCCAGCTACACCCAAAGCAAATTATGTATTCTTCTCGCGCGGATGGCACTTGCGAAACTGGAAAGTGAAAATCAAAAATGCTTTCAAAGTAAAATTGCCCTTGTTACGCCGGATCTCCTGACTTTAGACAACCTTCCCGATGATCTGCTGCGGCTGGCACAAATGTCCTTTGATGCGCCAGATGTGCCAACATCCCTGATCAAGGTCTATGACGCAAAAATCAGGAACCTCACACTTGTGGGCCAGTCACTTTCAATGAAACTATGTTTTGTTGTCGTTCCAAAAGATCTGGTATGGCCAGACCCCGCGCCGCTGCTGGCACAATCCTTTGACCATTGCCTTGATGCGCCATTCAATCAATGGCTTGCTATTATTTATGAAACGGCAATGGCTATTCGCAGCCCATTATATCAGCATGGGACAATCTGCCTGAACGATAATTTGACTTATCAGTTTAAACGCATCATCTACCCCATCATGCCGGCCAATGAACGTGCGAGCAATCACCGCATCTTGTCAGCAGCCCGCCTTTTGGATGATCTAGAAGCACCTATTATCTAGGGCTGACCTTGCTGCAAATTAGCAAATGAGATCGTTGGAAAATTAATAAATCCTTAAAAAGACTGATCTAATGATGAAAAAAGCAATTTAGTAAAAAATATTCCGCATTATTAAAGGTTTTATAACTTTTCTCACATAACCTCTTTTAAAGGCTAAAAGATTCAGGAGAAGCGACATGGCAAGATCACCCGAATTTGGAGGTGAGCCGTCAAAAGTCACCACGGTATTGCGTGCAATTGGCAATACCAAGCGACTGCGCATTCTAAACGAGTTATCGGACGGTCAGGAACGATCTGTATCCGAGTTGGAGAGTATAATTGCAACCCTTAGCCAGTCTGCATTATCGCAGCATCTAGGACGTTTGCGCCGCGCCAACATCGTCCGCACTCGGCGTGCGTCACAAACGATCTATTATTCAATTGATGATCATGACGTGCTGCGTATTCTGCGCTTATTATCGCATATTTATGAAGATGATCCGGTAATGCGTCGCACGCGCCATTAGGCATTTACAAAAACTTTACCAAATACCCGTGACGCGCACGGCTGTTCCTGACCGCTTGTCGAACACCGGCCGCCAAAAGTGTACATTGTCCGAATTGCCCTTGCATCCAATAACGCACTATGCCAAACCAAATTAGGGAAGGGTTTTCCGCAACCGCGCTTGACGTCAAACCCGTTTTCCTCAAATCAAATTCCTGATGCCGGCATCAATGTATATTTACCTACCTATTGCTGAAATTTCGATGCACATCGCCATCATCATCGGCCTTGGTGGGGGTGTTGGCTTTTTATCAGGATTATTCGGCGTTGGCGGCGGCTTTTTGATGACCCCGTTACTGATTTTTCTTGGCGTGCCACCGGCGGTTGCCGTTGCCACCGAGGCTAACCAAATTGTGGCGTCATCCGTATCGGGCGTTCTGGCGCATATGCGGCGCGGCAATGTCGACTTTAAAATGGGTGGCATCCTGCTGATCGGCGGTGTCATCGGATCCTCGCTTGGGGTTATGCTCTTCACCTTTTTGCGTGACGTTGGACAGATCGATCTGGTTATCAAGCTGTCTTATGTTGTGTTTCTTGGCATCATTGGATTTTTGATGCTGCTGGAAAGTGTGCGTGCGATTATGCGCACACGCCAACCAGGCGCGCGTCGGCGCAAATTACACCAGCATAACTGGCTTCACGGCCTGCCCCTAAAAATGCGGTTCCGCCGCTCAAAACTTTACATCAGCGCTTTATTACCGCTGGGCATCGGGGCATTTGTGGGGGTTTTGGCGGCGATCATGGGTGTTGGTGGCGGCTTTATTATGGTGCCCGCGATGATCTATCTTCTTGGCATGCCAACATCGGTTGTCGTTGGCACATCACTTTTCCAGATCATTTTCGTGACGGCAAACGTGACGTTCCTGCAATCGGTGCAAACCCAGACAGTCGATTTTATGCTAGCGGGCTTGTTGCTGTTTGGGGCGGTTATCGGGGCGCAGTTTGGAACACGCGCCAGCGCGCTTCTTCGCGGCGAGCAATTGCGTGGCCTTTTGGCGCTGATGGTTTTGGCGGTCTGTATCAAGCTTGGTTTTGACCTTGCCATTCGCCCTGATGATTTATTTAGTGTGGAATTGTTAAAATGATCCACGCGCATCGTTTCATTCTTGGCCTGATTCTGCTCATTGGCATGACTGGTTTTGCCACTGCCAATTCGGGCCGGATCGTTGCCGATCTTTCCAAATCGAACGTCGCGATCACCAGCGGCTTTCACGGCACTGACCTCCTGTTGTTCGGCGCTGTTGATGGCAATATTGGCGATGATATTCTGGTTGTTGTTAGCGGCCCGCCAACTGATGTTGCCCAACGCCGCAAGGCCAATCGGGCCGGCATATGGATCAATGTCGAAACGAATATCTGGCAGCAAATTCCCAGCCTCTACACGGTGCTTGCCACCAACCCGATTGAAAAGATTGCCAGCCCCGAAGTGCTGGCTGAACTTGGCATTGGCACGCAGAATATTGGGCTGAAAATTGTTCCAGAAACCCCGATACCGGGTCAGGCCCCGCCGCTGGCCGCTGACTTTATCGCGGCGCTTCAGGCGAATATGGCTAGCATTGATTTATGGTCGGATGAAACTGGCAAGGTTAAGCTGACCGAAAATGCGCTTTTCCGTGCCGAAGTCTCATTACCGACAAATATCGTCTCTGGTACTTATGATGTTCGGGTTCTTCAGTTTCGTGATGGTGTTGCAATCAGCGAGGATCGGACTAACCTGTTTATTAAAAAGGGCGGCTTGAGTGCCGGCATCTATAATTTCGCGCATGATTATTCGGCGTTATATGGCATTTTTGCAATCCTGTTCGCGGTTGCCTCGGGCTGGCTTGCCGCTGCTGTATTCCGCCGCAAATAATCATTCATTCCCCCGATGAAAGTGGAGTTTTAATATTATGGCAAAAGCAAAGGCACACCAAAAACAGCCAGTCTTTCTTGTTGTCGTTGACGATAGCGAAGAAATGCATCAGGCATTGCAATTTGCCTGTGGGCGCGCACGCTCGGTAAATGGCCGTGTTGCGCTGATGTATTGCATCGTTCCAGCGGAATTTGAATATTGGGCAGGCGTCGGTGAATTAATGCGTGAGGAAGCGCGCGAAGAGGCCGAAGCCAAAATGGCCACGCACGCCGAATATGCAAAAACATTGACCAACGACACACCAATCCTGTATGTGCGTGAAGGCGATATTCGCGACGAGTTGCTTGACCTGATTGACACCGAACATGATATCAGCCTGCTGGTACTTGGTGCCGATACAAAATCGGAAACTGCTGGCCCGCTGATTACCTTTCTGATGGCAAAAGGGGCGTCACGTTGCCGGGTTCCAATTACCGTTGTTCCCGGAAACTTGACCGACGAGCATCTTGACGCATTGTTCTAGTCTCATCGTGTTTTTTAGGGTCTTTCACATGAAAACTATTTTATTACGCTTATTAGGAGTTGGATTTTTAATTATGAGTGAAGCAAGTGCAGCCGCCACCGGCAAAAGCCTTCTGCTTGAAACCAGTCAGGGACAAGTAGAGATCAAATTACTGCCAGACATTGCCCCAAACCATGTTGCCCGCATTTCCGAGCTGGCAGCTTCGGGCTTTTATGATGGCATCGTCTTTCACCGTGTTATCCCCGGATTTATGGCACAAACTGGCGATCCGACAGGCACCGGCATGGGCGGATCAGGCACCAAGCTAAAGGCCGAATTTAGTGATTATAAATACCGTAATGGTACTGTTGGTATGGCCCGCTCGATGAGCCCTGACAGTGGCGACAGCCAGTTCTTCATCTGCTTTGATGGTTGCGGCCATCTAACCGGACAATACACTGTCTGGGGACAGGTCGAAAACGGTATGGACGCGGTTGAAAAGCTGGCAGCCGGCGAGCCACCAGCGACGCCTGATCAGATTATCTCGGCAAAGCTAATCGACTAGACTAGTGGCAAATGCTGCCTAGAGGCGATTGAGACTAATAACTATATTGACACCAAAGAATATAAAGCCGGAGATTTCCGGCTTTTTTTCATTACAGGCGGATTTAATAAAGATCGGCATGACGCCATCACCCCTATGGAGCAGGGATTGCGAGGCGAGCCACCCTGGCCCGAGTCGTGAAATAGACTGTTATGCCAAGCCAGATCAATCCAAAGACAATTAAATCCTGCGGTAAAAACGCCTCAGAAAACACCACAACCCCAAACAAAAGCTGCATTGTCGGATTGCTGTAAAACAGCAAACTGGCCATGGTCATGCTAAGCGCCCGATTGCCCTTTAAAAACAGCACTAGCGGCAACACTGTAATCCCGCCAGCCAGCAATGCCAGCGCAACATTCGCAGCCCCACCGCCAAAAAACGGCACTTGCCCGTTGGCCTGCATCCAGAACAGGAACCCCGCTGCAAATGGCAGCAAAAACAGCGTCTCGATGAACAGACCCTGCAACGGATCAACATCCATGCGTTTGCGCAGCACCGCATAAAGCGAGAAACTACCCGCCAGCGCCAGCGAAATCCACGGCACGTCCATGATCATGATCGCCTTGGCAATTACCCCAAGACATACCAGCCCGATCGCCAGCCACGCCCATTTATCAAGTCGTTCCCCAAGCACAATAATACCCAGAAAAACCGTACAGAGCGGATAGACGAAATAGCCAAGTGCCGCGGCGACCACCTGTTCACTCTGAACCGCATAGACATAAAACCCCCAATTCAGTGACAAAAGGCAAGTTGTGACAAAAAAATTAAATAAATTACGCCGCACCCTTATCAACCGCCAAATATCGCCAAGCTGGCCCACAACCCAGCAAATCATGAATAACAGCACCGCCGACCATAATGACCGATGTGCAATGATCTCATAGGGGTCGTCAGCATCAATATACTTGATATAAAGCGGGACAATTGCCCATAAAAAACCGGCACTTAACGAAAAGCATATGCCGGCTAGACTATTTTGTTTTGGAGTTTCCATCGACCGTGGCTCGCCATTAAACTTTTACCGAAAATTGACCTTTTGGCCGGTTAGAAAAGGTAGATTTGATCGCTGTTACCACCCCGCAGAGGCAGTAAATTGACCAGTGAGCGCTCAGGTAAGACCCGGTAAGATTCATTTATCATTTGACATTAACTATTGCTGTTCCCATATGTATTCAGCCGAAAGGGCTTTATGAGACTAGAATCCAACGAAGGTTCGATGCCGCATAGAAGTCGTATTAAGAGACATTGGGCCTTGATCACCGGCAGATCAAGGCTGAAGTTGGAGACTAGAAAATATGGCACAGGGTACTGTGAAATGGTTTAACACCCAAAAAGGGTATGGCTTTATCAATCCAGACGATG
>RGCC01000089.1 GCA_009919335.1 Alphaproteobacteria bacterium | reverse complement strand
AGCCTAAATCCAAGCCGCATGAAATGCCAGCCGAATTTATCATTTACAGATTATGGCTAAAGAACCGGACACCACCGCAAGATTATGCAAGGCTATCGCCCCTAACGGCGCGTCATCCACCAGCCTAAAGCAGATCGCGCGGGCGATTACCGGCAAAGAATGCGTCGAGATTATCCAACGCCCGAAATCCCATTGCATCACGCGTGGCACCGGTCGAACTGCCAATGTGGGGCAGCATAAACACATTATCATATTTCGACAGAGCCGGATTGCCGCCGGGTTCAGTCACAAAACAATCGAGCCCGGCGGCTGCCAGCTTGCCAGTGTCAAGCGCCGCCATTAAGGCCGTCTCATCAACCAATGCACCGCGCGCCACATTCACAAACACCGCACCATCAGGTAACATCGCAAATTTCTCGGCCGTCATCATGCCCCGGGTTTGCGGTGTCGCCGGACAATGAAGCGACAGGAAATCAGATAGAGGTAACAACGATTCCAGACGCGCCGTGCAGCGCCAAGCATTAGCAATAGCGAAATCTCTGCGGTCGCGTCTGACAGCACATCTGGCGTATTCGTCACAACGATACCGCGTGCCGCAAAGGCAGCCAGATCGCAATGGTCAGTTCCAACCGAATAATTCGCTACGATCTTAAGTCGTGAATCGAGCGCGGCAACAATATCGGCGGTGAAATGCTCTGAATGGCAGGCAATCATCCCATCCACCTTGGCACTCATCGCGATAATATCGGCACGATCATAGGGGATGTCGTCATGATTAACGATGATGTCATAGTCGCGTTCGGCGCGCGCCAAAGTGGCATCAGACAAACGGCGGGCAATCCAGATTACGGGGCGTGTCATCAACAATCTTTCCGTGGTGATTAAAAAAAAACATGACTGCCAATAAGAGGTTACCGCATGGCCAGACGCATCAGCACGCTAGTCTTTTGTCTTACGAACAGTTTCGTCGTAAGCATCATAGACCGCCATCGCCATCACAATCAGGGCAATGATCCAGAACGGCAAGCCCCCCTTGAAACCGGCAAATCCGGCAGTGATGCTTTCCGCCAGACCTAGCACAAAAAGCAGCAAAAAGAAGGTGCCGATGGCAGCCGTGATTATCTTTGTTTTTCTATCAATCATGGATCTATTCCTAAGTTTTGCGCGGGTTCTTCCGGCTCATTTTGGTTTTTGTTCAACTCGGCAAGCAACCAGCTTCCAGTGCGCAACAGCCGATCATCCTCTTCGGCGCCACCAACCAGCTGGACACCAATTGGCATTTCATTTTTCGATATCAGAACCGGCACTGTCAAACAGGGCAGGCCGCATAGCGTCCAGACCGTTGAAAAAATCGGATTGCCGGTGACGCCATCGCTAAATAGCGGCGCTTCACCCGGGGCTGCCGGTGTGATGATCGCATCAAAATCGTTAAAAAACGACTGGAAATAGGAAATTGCACCATGCCGAAGCCCAACCGCTTCTTGATAAGCCTCGTCACTGATCGTCGCCCCATGTGCCAACAGCTTGGCAACCTGTGGGCTAAGCTTATCGTTATGCTGTTCACGGATCTCGGCAAGATTACGCGCGATTTCATAATATTGAATGATATTCTGTGCCTCAACGAGACCCGAGAAAGACCCCTCGGCGTCAAGCTTTTCGACCTGTCCGCCAAGCGCGTCAATGACCGCCATCATGCCCTCGCGGCTATCGTCTGATAGCTTGTCAAAATAGGGCATCTCGAACCAGACAAAATTTGGTTCGATCGGTGGTTCGCTGGAGACACCCTTCAACAGATTGGGCCGAGGGCGACAAAATGAGCTTGGATCGGCCGGATCAAATTCGGAAATTACATCGCCAACAAGCGCAACATCCTCGTAATACCGCGCAAAGACACCAACCTGATCAAGCGTCTCAGATGTCCTTAAAACACCCGTCCGCGGCACCATACCAGCCGAAGGTTTAAACCCATAAACACCGCAAAAAGAGGCTGGCCGGATAACTGACCCATTGGTCTGGGTGCCAATCGCAACCGGAATATGCCCTGCCGCAACCGCAGCAGCCGAACCGGCCGACGACCCGCCCGGGCTATACTCCAGATTATGCGGGTTACGCGTTGCCGCCGGATCCATGAATGCAAATGGCGTTGTTGCGGTTTTGCCTAAAATGACGGCCCCGGCAGCGCGCAGCCGTGATACCAAGATCGCATCATGTTCAGGCTTTCGCCCGGCCAGCGCCACACTGCCGCATTCGGTCGGCATATCGGCTGTGTCAATGATATCTTTCAGGCCAATCGGCACGCCATGCAGCGCCCCCATAGCCCGCCCTGACTGGCGTAATTGATCCATCGCTGCGGCCTGTGCAAGGGCGCCGTCACGGTCAACCCAAACCCATGCCTTTAATGATGCATCGGTCTCGGCAATGCGATCAAGCGCCGCAGTGACAAGCGCAACCGAAGTTGTCTCGCCATCACGGATCATCTGTACCATTTGCAAAGCTGATGTCATTCTATATTTCCTGACCCGTTGGGAGCATTAGCCCCTGATGGTTAGCGCGACATATCTGGACCGAATAGATAATCAGGCAACCAGAGCGCAATGCCCGGGAACTGATAAAGCAGAACCATGGCAAACAGCACAATCCCAAGATACGGCAACAATCCCTTGAAGATATCCATCAGCTCAATCTGATTTTTCAACACGCCTTTCAAATAATAGGCCGACATCGCCATTGGCGGGGTCAGGAAGGATGTTTGCAGATTCAGCGCAACAAGCATCGCGAAGAAATAGGGGTTCACGCCAAAATTGTCGAGCATCGGCAGGAAGATCGGCACAAAGATGATCAAAATTTCTGACCATTCAAGCGGCCAGCCAAGCACAAAGATGATCAGCTGAACCATCACTAGAAACTGCCATGGCTCTAGGTTCATCGCCAGAACCATATGTTCAATCACATCATGCCCGCCAAGATATGAGAAGACTGACGCAAAGGTCCATGATCCGACGAACAGCCAACAGACCATCGCCGTTGCCTTCGCTGTCAAAAACACCGATTCCTTCACCTTCGTCCAGGTCAGCGAGCGATATAATAACGCCAAAACCATACCGCCAAGCGCCCCCATCGCGGCTGCTTCGGCTGGCGTTGCCAGACCCCCAAGAATTGATCCCAGAACCGTTGCAATCAGCAACGTTAGCGGCACAAAAGAAACAATCAGATCAAAATAGATTTTGCTGACAGGTGGCACATCTTCGGCACGCGGTTTTGGGGCTAGTGACGGGTTAAAAAACACCCGTATAATCACATAAACAATGTAGAGACCCGCCAAAATCAGGCCGGGGAACATCGCCGCCGCATAAAGCCGTAACGGTGACAATTCAGCAATCGCTGCATAGACAATCAGCATAATCGACGGCGGGATCAAAATTCCCAGCGTGCCACCGGCACAAATCACCCCTGAGGCAAATTTTTTGTCATAACCGGCTGATGCCATTGCCGGAAAGGCCAGCAGACCCATCAGCGTTACAACCGCACCAACAATACCCGATGCTGTCGAGAACACCGCACAGGTCAGCAATGCCGCAATCGCCATTGATCCGGGCAGATTACGTGCCGCCATTTGCAGCGAATAGAACAGCCGGTTCACAATGTTCGCCCGTTCCACAACGTAACCCATAAACAGGAACAGCGGAATCGCCACCAACGTGTCATTTTCCATGACCGAATAGGTGTTCTGGTTCAGCAAATAAAAGATATTGTTGTTCAAAAGGTCAGCAAAGCTTGTCGCGCCTTCCGAATAATAGGCGTAATAGCCAAAACCTACGCCCATCGCGAGCAGGGTAAAGGCGATCGGAAATCCCAGCAGCACCAGCACAATGAACAGGCACAGCATTAAAATCGCAATTTCAGGATTGGTCATTTCTTGTCACTCTTTTCAACCATAAGGCCGGCATGAAGGCGAGCAATTACTTCTGCTCAACCTGTTGCGTCAGCATTTCTTCAGTTTCCTTGACGTCGTCAAGGCGATCCATCCAGACGCCAGTTTTCATCGCCCGCCAACAGCGGATTAATTCAGCCGTTCCTTGCAGGATCAACAGAAATCCTGCCAGTGGAATCAAGGATTTGAAGAAATAAATTTGAATACGTGCCGGAGAATTCCAGCTCACTTCCTTGTAGCGCCAGCTATCAGAGGCGATTTCCCAGCCAAACCAGAACAGTGCCAGCATGCCGGGAAAGAAGAAGATTAAATATAAGACAAAATCAACGCGGGCCTGCCATCGCACTGGAAACAGTCGATAGAGAACATCACCACGAACATGGGTGTCCTGCGCCAACGCATAAGGCCCCGCCATCAAGAAGAGCGCGCCATACATTTGTATCATCATGTCAAACGCCCAAACGGTCGGCGCGTTCAAAACATAACGAACGAAAACTTCGTAGGACACTGAAAATGTCAGAACGAGGATGCACCAGCCAAAGGCGCGGCCAAACCAGATACTAAGACTTTCAATCGCATAAACAAATTGCGTCATACATGTCTCCAGAACATGAAAACAATAAATCCAGAAGGCCGCGGGCGGCCCTCTGGCTATAGCATTTCAGACGACTAAGCCTTAGCCGAAGTGATGGTTGTAAGCCAGCTTGTAATCAGGCTGGTTCAGGTTCAGATAGTTCATCACATCCTTGGCATATGCTTTTTGTGAAGCAATGACCTTGGCAAAGAACTCATCTTCAGCTGACAAACGATCAACAACAACATCCCACGCTTTCAGCTGAGCTGCCATCACTGAGTCAGGAGTCCGGTGAACGCGAACGCCACTTTCCTTTTGTAGCTTGATCAGATCATCTGAGTAACGCTTTGTGTTGTTCCAGTAGAAGTTTGAGTTTTCGGCCTCAGATGCATATTTCAGGATCGCCTGAAGCTCTGCTGGAAGCGCGTCATACTTCTTTTTGTTGAAGGTCACTTCGAAGAATTCCTGTGACTGGTGGAATGACGCCAGATGATAATCCTTCGACACATCCTGCATACCAAAGTCACGGTCAGACGTTGGATTGTTGAATTCGGCTGCATCAATCAAGCCAGACTTCATCGCAGGCTGGATTTCCCCACCAGGCAACTGCACAACAGACATGCCCATTTCCATCAGAACGTCAGCAGCCAGACCAACGGTCCGATACTTCAGGCCGTTCATCTGTGAGGCGTCTTTGATTTCTTCTTTAAACCAACCAAGTGGCTGGGCTGGCATTGGGCTGTTGAAGAATGACACAACATTCAGGCCAAGCTTGCCCATCAGCTCGTTAAACAGCTCCATACCACCGCCGTAATGGCACCAGCCGAGAACTTCTTGTGATGACCAGCCAAAGCATGGGCCAGTCCCAAACAGTGACGCTGTCTTCGACTTTGAGTACCAATAAGCTGGGACATAATGCGCTGCGTCAAGAACACCGCGGTGAACAGCGTCCTGCATCTGGCTTGTTTTCACAACTGCGTTAACTGACAACAGGTCGATCTTCAGATCTTTGCCGGCCATCGCATGTACACGGTCAACATATGATTTTGCGTTTTCGAGGAAAATACCTCCACCCCAGGCCGCTTGCATTTTCAGTGTCACAGGGGCTGCATTCGCAATGGCTGGCGCTGCAAGTGAGCCAACCGCAGCCGCACCGGCTACCGCTGATCCACGTAGAAACTTTCTTCTATTCAAATCGGACATTCGATTTCCTCCTAATTTTAG
>RGCC01000088.1 GCA_009919335.1 Alphaproteobacteria bacterium | reverse complement strand
AGGATAATCGGCTGCAAACCGCACTGCATTGCCGAACCAAGCTCGTTGCCGTTCATCTGGAAATCGCCATCACCAGCAAAGCAGAGAACAAACCGGCTAGGATCATACGCCTTTGCAGCAATTGCCGCTGGAACGCCATATCCCATTGCCCCGCTTTGCGGTGCCAAAAGTCTTGATTTCAGACCAAATTTCAGGAATTTATTGGGCCAAATGGCAAAATTTCCAGCGCCATTGGTGATAATCGCATCATCCGGTATGACCTCGCGGATATGCTGCATGACCTCGCCCATATCTAGGCTGCCCGGCTGTGATTTCACGCTATAGCTGGCATCATAGGCGGCCTTGGCGGCAGTAACCCAGCCTTGGCGCACCGGATCAGCCTCAAGACTGATCGTTGACAAGGCGGCGGCCATTGCATTCGGCGTTGCCTGAAGCGGTAAATCAGCGGCGTAGATTTTGCCGATTTCATCATCAGACGGGTGGCAATGAACCAGCTTTGCTTTCATGTTGGGACAGTCAAACAGGCTATAGCCGTCGGTTGTGCATTCACCAAACCGCACATTGATTGCGATAATCAGGTCAGCCTCACCAAGGAGCGTTTTGATATAGCCAAGCATCCCAACACCAGCATCGCCAACATAGCTTGGATGGTAATTATCGCAGATATCATGAAAGCGGAACGCCGCCACCAGCGGCAGGTGATTAGCCCCGGCAAAGGCCTCAAGCTGACGCGCAGCATCGCTGGTCCAGCCAGCACCCCCATAAAGGATCAGCGGGCGTCTCGCAGCCATTAATAGGCCGGCAAGCTGATCACGCTGGGCCGGCGATATATCAGGCGCGGGAATGTTCACCGGTGCACAGGCCTTGGCACTGGTCGGCGCTGTCAGCATATCCTCGGGCAAGGCCACGACAACTGGCCCCGGCCTGCCGCTAAGCGCGGTTGCCCATGCACGCGACATTATCTCGAAAGGCCTCGCGCCCCTTCATACCAACACCAACCTGCCCGACAAAGACAATCATCGGCGTTGAGTTTTGCATCGCGGTATGGATGCCAATCGAGGCGTTGGTTGCACCCGGGCCACGTGTAACAAAACAAAGACCGGGCGTGCCGGTCAATTTGCCCCATGCCTCGGCCATATAGGCAGCCCCGCCTTCATTCCGGCACAGCATCAAATCAAATTTGCCCATGCGATCATACATCGCATCAAGAACCGCAAGATAGCTCTCGCCCGGGACACCAAAGCCCTTGGTGCCGCCAAGTGCGATCAGGCAATCCATTAACAGAGCGCCGCCATATTTTACATCAGATGACATGATAATTTTTCCCAAGAAAACCGAATAAGAGGGCGCAAACGGCGCCATCAAACCACCGGATTGCCGTCAAATCTTAGGAAACTGTCGCAACCTTCGCAACCGCAATAGCGAATGGCAGATGACGATTTCCGGCCAAGCCAGCAATATTGATGCGGCTATCGCCAACGACATACATACCGTGATCATCACGAAGCGACAAAACCTGCTCGGCATTTAATCCAAGGCGCGAAAACATCCCGCGGTGATGGGCGACAAAATCAAAATGATCAGAATTACATTGCTGGCGCAGTGCATCGGCAAGATTTTGCCGGATCGTCAACATTGTCATGCGCATATCTTCAAGCTCAGCCATCCATTCCGCGCGCAATTCGGCATCGGCAAGGATCATTCCTACCACAGCAGCGCCATGATCAGGCGCAAATGAGTAATTTAGCCGATTTAAAACCGCCAAATTGCCTTGCACCACCTCGGCCGTATCAGCGTCTTTTGCAATCATCATCGCAATGCCAACGCGGTCACGGTAAAGCCCGAAATTCTTGGAACATGATGCAGCGATAAACATTTCCGGCACACGCGACGCCATATGACGAAGCGGCGCAGCATCCCGATCCAGCCCATCACCAAACCCCTGATAGGCGATATCAATGAACGGCATTACCCCTTTTTCGATAACCAAATCGGTGATTGCCTTCCATGTGTCCATGTCGATATTTGCCCCAGTGGGGTTATGACAGCACCCATGAAGCAGCAACAGGTCGCCGGCTTTCAGCTCTTGGAACGACGCCATCATTGCGTCGGTATCAACAAGGCGCGTTTCATTGTCAAAATATGGATAGCCGCGGGCTTTAAAGCCCATATGCGTTGCCATGCTCATATGCGACGGCCAACTGGGATCGCTGATCCAGATTGTGCAGTCAGGATTCAGGATTTTCATTGACTCGAAAACCTGCCGGATTGCACCTGTGCCGCCCGGCGTCTGCAATGTCGCCACCCGATCAGCCGCCACCGCATCGCCCAGCACAAGATCACGCATCTGATCACGGAATAATTCGGCACCAGCAAGCGAAACATAGGCTTTTGAATTCTGTTCCTGCAAGAGCCGCGCCTCGGCCTTTTTCACTGCAGTCATAACCGGTGTTATGCCACTGTCATCCTTGTAGACACCAACACCGAGGTCAACCGCTTTTCCAAAAAAAGCGCCAGTACAGCGTCATTTTTTTACGCCACCAGCATAACCAAGTGACTGCAGCGCAATTGTAATTTCATCAAGAATTACCGGATCATCAATAGTCGCTGGCATGGTCCAGCTCTCATTATCAGCAATCTTTGCCATGGTGCCGCGAAGCACCTTACCCGACCGGGTTTTTGGCAAGCGATCAATAACCACAACCAAATTGAATGCCGAAACGCGCCCCACGCGCTCCTTTACAAGAGCGATCGCCTCGGTGGTGATGTCATTTTGCGGCCGGTTACAATTCGGATAGAGACAAATCAGGCCAAGCGGCAATTGCCCCTTTAGCTGATCTGCGACCCCAATAACCGCGCATTCGGCAATGTCAGGGTGATCGGCCAGCACCTCTTCTAGCTGACCGGTAGAAAGCCGGTGTCCGGCAACATTAATCACATCATCCGTGCGCGCCATAATGTAGAGATAGCCATCGGCATCACAATAACCAGCATCACCGGTTTCATAATAGCCGGGAAACCGGCTTAGATATTTTTCGACATAGGCATCATCCGCGCCCCAAATTGTGGCAAGACCTGACGGCGGCAATGGCAGTTTGACCGCAA
The DNA here is from genome assembly GCA_009919335.1 of Alphaproteobacteria bacterium. GTDB lineage: Bacteria > Pseudomonadota > Alphaproteobacteria > Puniceispirillales > Puniceispirillaceae > UBA3439. The sequence continues at coordinate 2,632 of RGCC01000088.1, read as the reverse complement.
TCGCCCCAAGCTCACCAGCCGGCAATATCGCGCCATCAGCATCCAAAATATCAATTTCATAACCGGGCATCGGCAATGATGGCGAGCCAAGCTTTACCGGCAGATGTTCAATCCCCATCGGATTGGCGCAGATTGACCATCCGGTTTCGGTTTGCCACCAATGATCAATAACCGGAACTTTTAGCTGTTTTTCGGCCCAGCTAATCGTATCAGGATCAGCCCGCTCACCCGCCAGAAACAGGTATTTCAGGCATGCAGTATCATAATCCTTTAAAAAGGCACCGTCTGGGTCAGCCCGCTTGATGGCGCGAAACGCCGTAGGGGCGGTAAATAGAGCCTTGACCTTATGTTCAGAAATAACCCGCCAGAACACGCCCGCATCTGGCGTGCCAATCGGCTTTCCCTCAAACAAGATGCTAGTGCATCCAAACAGCAATGGGGCGTAGACAATGTAAGAATGTCCGACCACCCAGCCAATGTCAGACGCCGCCCAATAGACATCGCCCGGCTGCATATCATAGATATGCCGCATCGACCAATTCAGGGCAACCGCATGGCCGCCATTATCGCGAACCACGCCTTTGGGCTGGCCTGTCGTGCCAGATGTGTAGAGAATATATAGGGGATCGGTTGCCTTTAGGGTGGCAGGCGGTAATTCGGGCGCACCATCATGCGCCGCCTGCCATTCCAGATCGCGTCCATCGACGAGATCAGCGCGCAATGCCTCACGCTGGACGATAACGCAATGATCGGGCTTGTGCATTGCCGCATCAATAGCCCCGTCAAGCAATGGCTTATATTCGACGATGCGCCCCGGCTCATGGCCGCAGGATGCGCTGATAATCACCTTTGGGGTACAATCATCAATCCGCTTGGCAAGCTCGGCCGCAGCAAAGCCGCCAAACACAACCGAATGGATCGCACCAAGCCGCGCGCAGCCAAGCATCGCCACAACGGCTTGTGGGATCATCGGCATATAGATGATAACCCGATCACCTTTTGCCACACCAAGGCCGGCAAGCATTCCGGCAAACCTTGCCGTCTGCTGTTGCAATTCGGCATAGGTCAGGGTTGATTTCTGTCCGGTAATCGGCGAGTCGTAGATGATCGCATTCTGCGCGCCTCGACCGGCAAGAACATGACGATCCACGGCGTTAAAACAGCTGTTCATCTGACCATCGGGAAACCAACGGTAAAACGGTGGATTGCTGGTATCAAGGCCGGTTTTTGGCGGGACTATCCAGTCAATCTGCGCGGCGGCATCAAGCCAGAATGCAGCTTTATCCTCGGTTGCCTGTTGATAGATTTCTTTATAATTCCCCATAGCTGCACTTTCTTTTTTGCCTTTTTGCCTGTTGCCCTTTTTGCGCAAAATTTATCATGGCTTGGCAATTTTTAATTAGCGGAAAATCTGGCCAATATCATAGATCACCAGCGCGATATCGGACTCCAATGGAAATGAAAGCATACCCATAACATCATAGCCAAGAAGCCCAGGCATAAGATAAAACCGGATCATAAACAGGAACCAAGCCACATAAAGCGGTTTGAACCGGTCGATTAGAAACGGCGGTGTCAGTTTTGCCGTTGCATCAATCATCGGCTGGGTAATTTTTACAAAAGCGCGCATGAAGAAAAAGTCGGAATATTCGGCAACAAATATCGCCATGCCAAACCGGCCAATCAAGGTCCACATTGCAGCACCAAGAATATAGTCAATTATCAGGACGGTTGCCCCAAACCCTGTTTCCATCAAAGCCACCTATGCATTTTTGTTCATACCAGCAAAGATTGGCATGATTTGCTTGATTTGTGGACGCTTTTTCACCAAAGGACGTTTGAAAAATAAAAAAATGGAGCAGAAGACCCCCTCTGCTCCATTAAATTATTGGTATTTCCGATCAGGAAGACCGGAAGTTTGTGCTTAGCCGTCAGAGACAACTTTGCCCTTTGGAATGCGGATTTCATCAACCATTTTCATGGTCTCTTCATCCGGCGCCTCGGTGGCAAGTGATACCACGATCATCAGCACCAGACTGACCGGCATACCGATCATACCAAAGCGCAGACCATCAAGGCCTAACCACGGGGTCATCCCGCCGAACTGGACCATATAGAGGTACCAGAAACCGGCGCCAAAACCGCCGATCATGCCGGCAACAGCACCCTGACGGTTTGCCCGCTTCCACCAGACACCGAGGACAAGTGGGAAGAACAGGCCTGAATTGGCAAAGCAGAATGCCCACGCAACCGCACCCAAGATACCTGTCAATCCTTGAGCCGCCACAAACGCGCCAGCAGCACCAACACCTAAGAGTAGGATACGGGCAACCACCAGACGGGTTTTTGTGTCAGCCTTTGGATCAATAATCTTGTAATACAGATCATGCGACAACGCGTTTGCAATCGCCAGCAACAAGCCGTCAGCCGTTGACATCGCAGCAGCCAGACCACCAGCAGCAACCAAACCTGAGATCACATAAGGCAGACCTGCAATCTCTGGCGTTGCCAAGACCACAATATCACCCTTCATGAAAAACTCGTTGATCTGCAGGATACCGTCACCGTTACCGTCAAAGACTTTCAAAAACCCGACTTGCGACCATTTCTGCACCCACTCAAGTGAGTTCAC
>RGCC01000087.1 GCA_009919335.1 Alphaproteobacteria bacterium | reverse complement strand
CACCCTTGATAAAAAAATAAAAGGCTTTGGGTTGCGTATCGAACCAAATAGCCGAAAATTCTGGCGTTAACCCCAGTGATGGTTGGTAAGCGGTTACCCTATTTCCGGTCCTTTGACCCAGTTTTTTTTGCCATTGCCTTTTTAGGAGCCGCTTTCTTGGCTGGTGCTGTTTTTGGCGAGTCTATCCAGCCAGCAAGATTTTCCGTGGCAATTTGCTCAATCACTTTCATCCCCGCCGGACTGTCGTTCAGACAGGGGATATAGGTAAAGGTCTCGCCGCCATGTTCGATAAATTCCTCATGCAACTCGATATCAAGCTCATCAAGCGTTTCCAGACAGTCTGCGACAAATCCGGGCGCCATAATCGCAACATGCTTTGAGCCGTTTTCGGCAAGTGCGACAACGCTTTTGTCGGTATAGGGCTGAAGCCATGGTTCCGAGCCGAAACGCGACTGAAAGGTTGCATGAAAAACGAAGCAGGCGCGCTGTTTTCATACATTGGCAATGATAAGGATCACCGCCGACAAAATAGCTTTTTGGAATGCCGTGAAACGAGATCACCAAATCATCGGGCATACCGTTTTTCTTCACCGATTTGCGCACCGAGTCTGCCAGCGCTTTAATATAAACCGGATGGTCATGCCATGGTGGTGCGGTCCGGATCGCCGGTTGCCAGCGCAGATCAAGCGCCCATTTGAACACTTCGTCATTTACTGTCGCGGTTGTCGAGGCGGCATATTGCGGGTAAAGCGGCATCACCAAAATCTGGCTACATCCGGCATCCTGCAGCTTTTGCATTTGCGACTGGATTGACGGGTTGCCATAACGCATCGCGTAATCGGTGATCAAATCATCGCGCTGAAAGCTTTTGGCCACATGTTCAGCCTGCAACCGTGTAATGCGGCGCAGCGGCGATCCGTCGGGATCATCTTTAAGCCAGATACGCGCATAAGCATCGCCCGATTTTCGCGGCCGGACATTCAAGATGATGCCATTGAGGATTATCCACCAAAGAAGGCGCGGTACTTCAATCACCCGACGATCAGATAGAAATTGTTTTAGATAGCGACGCATGGATTTTGTGTCGGTACCATCGGGCGTGCCAAGATTTACCAACAGCAAGCCGGTTTTACCGCGGCCAGGGAATTTGGGATGATCGGACGGGATAGGGGTAATTGGCATAATCACATTCCATCAATAGCCGTTGAGGCAAGATAATAGACCGAGCCGCAATTCACCGAATAGCGGCCGTAACATCACTGAGGCATATATCCATACGCGCCCACTGCCTATGTAAGGGTTGTACGGGGTAAAATCCAGCCTTGCGGGGTAAAGCCGGGTCATTTTTCCAGCAATGCCGCGCCAGCCCACCCCGGTTTACCCGGTTTGTTTGGCCTGTTCGTCGCTGGCGATGGCAAAGGCTTTCAACAAAGATGCCACCAGATCATCAATCATCGCATCGCTATGCAGCGGGCCGGGGGTGAGGCGCAGTCTTTCTGTGCCAACTGGCACTGTCGGATAATTAATCGGCTGGACGTAAATGCTAAATTCCTGCAACAGAATCTGGCAGATCCGGCTGCATTTTGCGGCGTCTCTAACCATGAACCGAGGCCAAGGCACCATGCGCTAATGCTGGCGGCAAGGCTGTGGTGAAAATAAAGCCCGAACCAAAGCTGCGGACAGCATCACAGATCACATCATCAGCCGCAATGTAGCCGCCAACAACGCCATATGCCTTGCCAAGCGTGCCTTGGATAATGTCAACCCGATCCTGCAGACCGCGCATCTGGGCGATGCCGCCGCCTTCGTCGCCATACATACCGACCGCATGCACCTCATCAAGATAGGTAAGCGCGTTATATGTCTCGGCAAGGGCAACAATCTCGGCAATCGGGCTGGTGTCGCCATCCATTGAATAAACGGATTCAAAAATAATGAGCTTGGGCCGGTCAAGTGGCTGGGCGGCCAGCAATTCTTCAAGATGCGCGACATCATTATGCCGAAAAATCACTTTGTCACAGCGCGCATAACGGATGCCGGAAATGATCGAGGCATGGTTCATTTCGTCCGACAGGATCAATATATCATCAAACAGGCCGGCAATCGCACTGATACTAGCCTCATTCGCAACATAGCCGCTGGTTAGAACAAGCGCACGCTCTTTGCCATGCAATTCCGCAAGCTCGGCTTCCAATGCAACGATGGCCGCACTGGTTCCTGAAATGTTGCGTGTTCCACCTGCACCGGTGCCATGCGTATCAATCGCGTTGGTCAACGCCTTTACCGCGTCCGGATTCTGCCCCATACCGAGATAATCATTCGAACACCAGATAACGACGTCCTTGGGGCCGTCAGGGCTGTTCCAAACGGCGTGGGGGTGCAAGCCGGTCTGGCGCTCCAATTCGACAAAGGTGCGGTAGCGACTTTCGCTTTTCAGCTGATTCAGCTTGCTTTTCAGGATCTCGCGATAGTTCACGGACAGCTCTCCTACGGCGCGGCGGCGCTTCACGCTACGACTGCTACAGTCAATGGCTAAAAAAATCTATAAAAAACGATAGCTAAGGATAGACTAATATTGTCTCGCTTGCCATGCGACATAGGGTCATGCCGGTGATGCGAATTACTCTAGCCAGAAAAAATATAGCAACTAGCTAGTCGTGCGGCGAGTCATTTGCCAATTAATGAGACGATGATTTGCCCGGACGCGGCGCGCGAGCAAGGTTGATGACATTGCAATTGATCATTTGTTTGCCGGCATGCTCAAAGTTAACTGTTACGTTCATCCCAACGATCGACTGGACCTGACCAATTCCCCAATCGGGTTGATCTGGATGGATCACAAATTCACCGAGACTGAAATAAAGCAAAGGCTTAAATCCATGGGCCGGATTATGTCCTGCCATGAATGGCTGGCTGCTGGCAAGCCTGTTTCGCGCCAAATCTAAAGTTGGGCGCTGCTTAATAGGTAATCCGGTACCGGATAATCCGGCACAAGATAATCCGAGACTCAATGGTAAGAAAAAGAGTGCCCGCCAGCGCGAAAAGGCGGGGCGGCGTTGACAAGGGGGGAGGCTGCGCCATTACCACCCCCAAAAGGGAGATGGATTGGAGGAGCAGGCGCAGCCTCAACAGGCACTGGTCAAAATTAAGGTGCAAAACCTGGTTTTTAAAATTTAACCAGTTTTCTCCAGCGCCTGATAATCGCGGATTTCTCTTAATGTGTAGCCTTGTCCCCAGACTGTATCGATGTTGAGGCCTTCGGCGCCATTATCGACCAGCTTGCGACGAAGCTTGCAAATGAACACATCGATGATTTTTGGCTCTGGCTCATCAATGCCGCCATAAAGATGGCTCAAGAATGCGTCTTTACTGAGGACGGCACCCTTGCGAAGCGCCAGAAACTCAATGATACGGAATTCCTTCGCGGTCAGATCAAGCCGTTTTTCACCGACTTTCGCGTAATTTCGACTAAGATCGAAAATCAGATTACCGACCGAAATTGTCGCTGATCCATGACCATGCGTGCGCCGCATAATGGCATCCAGATTCGCCATTAATTCATAGCGGTCAAATGGCTTGGTCAGATATCCGTCAGCACCCGCGCCAAGCGCAGTAATCTTTTCATCAATGCCGCTATTGCCGGAAATTACCAATATGGGAACAAGCATATGGTTTTTCCGCACCAATCGAGCAAGTCGGGTTCCGTCACCATCGGGAAGGTTAAGGTCAAGCAGGATAGCGTCGATTCGACTGTGCTTTAATTCTAATAGCGTTGTTTCGATAGTGTTTGCCGTTGTCTTGAAGTGGCCAGCTTCCTCTATTGTCATGCCAAGAACATCTGCGACAATTGGATCATCTTCAACTATGAGTACATGCATTTTGAAAACTCTCTCTCGATTCCGGTTACAATTTTATCACTCTTGCTTTTTGCGCGAACTGAACAGAACCATTGTCACATCTCAAAAACCGAGGGATCTCGCGCTGATCTCTGATATTCAAAAGGTTAAGCGGGTAACAGCGTGGTCACAAATTACATATGCGTGATTAATTTTTAATAATGTTTTTTAATGGTTGCACGAAAACGGATAGGCATTTTTGGCCAGAATGCACTTGCGGTAAAATTCGATTCAGTGTATCCGACACCCCTCTTTACGGCCGTCTTTACGGCAAACTTCAATTTGATTACGAAGGTGATGAAATGAAGACCAAAAAGGCTATTTCCGACGAAACGCAGATTGTCTTGCCGGATAATGCGGACATGACAAAGAGTGCGGCGCGCGCCAAAGCAGAAAAGCAAGCCAAAGTTAAGGCGGGTACGATTGCGCAGAATATGTTGCCAGAAGATTATCGACCCAGCGAAGACGAAGAATTCATGAACCCCATGCAGCTGCTGTATTTCCAGCGGAAATTGGAAGCATGGAAAGCTGAATTGTTGGATGATGCAAACGGTACCATTACTGGATTGTCGCAGGAAAACTTGCACCAGCCAGACCAAATGGATCGTGCGCAAATCGAAAGCAATGCGGCGCTTGACCTTAGAACGCGGGATCGTGAGCGCAAATTATTGCAAAAAATCGAGGCGGCATTGCGGCGTATTGAAGATGGCAGCTATGGCTATTGCGTCGAAACTGACGAGCCGATTAATCTGCGGCGTCTTGAGGCGCGGCCCATTGCCTCGCTCAGCCTGCATGCACAAGAACGCCACGAGCGTATGGAGCGCGTCCACCGCGACGATTAGTCAATAAAAAACAGCCACCGTGCCACCCAGCCAATTTGGGCGCCAACCGATTTGGGCGCCAATCAAGTTGGGTATCAACCTACTGGGCATAAACGTGGCTGTTCGGCCTTGCCTTTGTATCAGTCTTGTCGTCTGCACATGAATAAGACGGCATCATCCTGCGTCCCCGCTGCCCCCTAAAATCGGCCAAGCCAAAAACCCAGCCAAGCCAAAAAACAGCCGAGCCAAAAACCCAGCCAAGCGATAAAAATGGAACAAAAGGTGAAAATATGCTTGCAATTAGAACAAAACAGGTACATCATGGCGACTAACGCTCAAAACGGCGCCCCGCAAAACGCCGTTACGCAAAATGGCTTACTGGGGACTTTAGATACTGGGCCATAAATACTGGGCCATAAATATTGGGCCATAAATACTGGGCCGCGTTGTTCATGGATATCGGGACAGCAAAGACGGGTAGGGGCGTTGATATAAGCATGGACAGGTGTCGGTGGTTGTGCAACTAAGGAGGCATAAATGGCTGGAGTTGTAGTGGATCTCAAAATGAAGAGTGATGATAAAAACAAGGCGCTTGAAGCGGCGATTGGGCAGATTGAAAAGGCCTTTGGTAAGGGCTCGGTCATGAAGCTTGGCCAACGCGAATCTGCGGTGGATGTACAGGCGATTTCGACTGGATCGCTAGGCCTTGATATTGGTCTTGGTATTGGCGGTTTCCCGAAAGGGCGGATTGTTGAAATCTATGGCCCAGAATCATCAGGGAAAACCACGCTGGCGCTTCATGCTGTTGCCGAAGCGCAAAAAGACGGCGGCATTTGTGCATTTGTTGACGCTGAACATGCGCTCGATCCGGCTTATGCGCGCAAGCTTGGGGTCAATATTGATGATCTGTTGATTTCGCAGCCTGATGCCGGTGAGCAGGCACTGGAAATTGCCGATACTCTGGTTCGGTCTGGAGCGGTTGATGTGCTTGTTGTTGACTCGGTTGCCGCGTTGGTGCCGCGTGCCGAATTAGAAGGCGAAATGGGCGACCATCATGTTGGGCTTCATGCGCGTTTGATGAGCCAAGCCTTACGCAAGCTAACATCGTCAATTGCACGCTCAAACTGTCTGGTGATTTTTATTAACCAGATTCGCCTAAAGATCGGCGTTATGTTTGGCAATCCGGAGACGACAACCGGTGGTAACGCGTTGAAATTTTACGCCTCTGTGCGTCTGGATATTCGCCGGATTGGCGCGATTAAGGACCGTGATGAGGTGGTTGGTAACCAGACCCGTGTTAAGGTCGTGAAAAATAAGGTTGCGGCGCCATTTAGAACGATTGAATTCGATATCATGTATGGCGAGGGCATCTCGAAAATGGGTGAATTGCTCGACCTCGGTGTTGCTGCTGGTATTGTTGATAAATCGGGGGCATGGATTTCCTATAAGGGGCAGCGTATTGGCCAAGGCCGCGAGAACGCAAAGAATTTCCTGCGTGAAAATGCGGAACTTGCCGCCGAAATCGAAGGGGCGATCAGGCAGAATGCGGGACTTGTTGGCGATCAGATGCTGGAT
>RGCC01000086.1 GCA_009919335.1 Alphaproteobacteria bacterium | reverse complement strand
GTTTATGCCCCCGATGCAAAAGACAGTCCGGCCGGTGACATCGCGCATAATTTCACCGAGGCGGCCTATGATGATTTGGACGCGCTTGCCGTATTTGCTAGCCAAATTGATGCTGTCACGAGCGAATTTGAAAATGTACCCGCCAGCACAATGACGTTTCTGGCCAAACATTGCCTTGCCAGCCCGGGCGAAGCGGCTCTCCATACCGCACAGCATCGCATCCGAGAAAAGACATTGGCGCGCGATCTTGGAATTGAAACACCCGCCTTTTGGCACATTACCACTGCTGCTGATCTTGCGGATGCAATGGCCGAACTCAATGGTGATGGGGTGTTGAAGACGTGTCAGCTTGGCTATGACGGCAAAGGGCAAATCCGGCTCCGGCAAGGTGATAATTTAGACGCCGCATTTGCCGCACTTGGCACTGATGATGCAATCCTCGAAGAAATGGTTGCGTTTACCGCCGAGGCCAGTTTTCTTGTCGCGCGCGCCGCCGATACTAGTATTTCCCTTTTTCCGGCCAGCCTGAATGACCATAAAAACGGTATCCTGGCAACATCGGTGGCCCCTGCCAATTTGCCTGATGCCATTGTCGCCGCGGGTCAAAATGCCGTGCGAAAACTGGCCGAGGCATTGAATGTTACCGGTCTTTTGGCGTTGGAAACCTTTATTACCAAAGATAACCGGTTGCTTTTCAATGAAATCGCCCCGCGGCCGCATAATTCGTTTCACTGGACAATCGAAGGCTGCGCCAGCTCGCAATTTACCCAATTGATCCGCGCCGTTGCTGGGATGCCGCTTGGCAGCACCAAGTGCTATGGACAATGGCAGATGGATAATTTACTCGGCGAGGATATGACCCGGCTTGATGCGCTGGCCAAAACCGAGGGCCTGCATCTGCATCTCTATGGTAAGGCCGAGGCCAAAACCGGCCGCAAAATGGGCCATACGAACCGGCAGATCAAGGACCCGGCGTAAACCGGACAAGATAATTATTTTTTGCCAAGACTAGTCAGGTCAAACGGTGTTGCCTGATAGAGATCATTAATCCAGTTTGCCATCAGCAAAAAGGCGAAGGGCCGCCAGTTATTAATCGGCGGCTGTGATGGATCATCCTGCGGATAATAGTTCTGCGGCAAGGCCGTATTCAGACCAGCAGCGACATCGCGCTGATACTCATCGCCAAGCGTTGTAGCGTCATATTCAAGATGGTTAAACAAGAACAGATCACCCGTTGCCGGATCACGCACCATTCCCGCACCACACGCACCGCCTTCGGCCAGAACATCCAGACCAGCCGCCGCCAGATCTTCACTGCGGTTCATCGTATAACGCGATGCCGGCATTGGAAATCTATCGGTAAAGCCATTCATCAACCGGCCCGAAACATCGCTTAGCCCATGTTCGAAAATGCCGAAAAGTTTTGCGCCAAGCTCATATTTCGGCACGTGATGAAAATGCCACAACAATGCCTGTGCCCCCCAGCAAATGCCAAGCCGGCGGAAACAGTGCGTGCGCGACCATTCCATGATTTCGGTCAATTCCGGCCAATAGGTCACCTCTTCAAAAGGCAGGGTTTCAACCGGCGCACCAGTTACGATCAAAGCGTCAAAATAGTCGTCACGCACATCATCCAGCTGGCGATAAAACCGGCGCAAATAGCCGGGCTCGGTATTGCGCGGCGTATAGCTAGCGGTGGTCATCAGGATCATTTCAACCTGCAACGGCGAATTCCCAAACAAGCGGGCAAACTGGATTTCAGTATCGCGTTTTTTCGGCATCAGATTGAGCAAAAGCAACCGTAATGGCCGGATATCCTGACTAACCGCCTGATGCTGCGGCATGATATCAACCGATTCGGCATGCAGCGCTTCAAGCGCCGGCAAATTATCAGGTACTCTAATTGGCATAGAGGCTCCTTTTGGTAATCACCATCCGGTGATGATGATTGACAAATCTGATCGCGGCTCACCCCGCACATCTTACCGCGTTATACCGATTTTCTGCCCAATGTCCAATGCAGCAAAACATGGTCAAGCATCACGCTGGCAGGGTTATGACGGCTCGTGTTGAGGGGCTAAAATCCAGTGAACGAATACTATGATACTGACGAGTTACGGGGGATAACGGGCTAGCGCGAATGCCGCCGACCCAAACCTTGGATAATGCCGCTGGCAAAACGCTCACCAGCCGCCATCATTGTGCGCACCGGTTTGGTAATTTTGGGGATGCGAGCAATATCGGCAAGTCGCCGATCAAGAAACGCAACCGTCCCGTCTATATTACCGCTATTATCTGCCAGCCAGGCCAACATGGTGGCACTATAAACGGCGGCCAAAGACCCCCGTTTTGTATAGAAAGAAAAGCTGGTATCACGCTGGCCTGCAGCGCGCCACATCGCATCGACTGTTTCATATAATAGTGTGGCCGATAATTTCGCATTGACTGGCATTGCCAATATACTAAGCGCGCGACGGACCGCATCCTTTTCCGGCTGGGCGATCTCAAGCCGCAAAAGCACCAATGCACGGATCGTCAAATGCACCTTATCCGGGCGTTGCGGAAGCGCCATAAACGCCTCAACCATTGCGTGATCAGCAAGACGGGAATGAAGGGCGATTGCGTCAATCGCGCCGCGCGGGAACGCCGCATGAACAGCATCGGGCTCATATCCCGAATCGGCGGCACCAGCAAGCAGCGCTGCCTCACCCCATCCGTCAAATGGCACATGCAGCATTGATGCACGCAAAATCGCAACAGCATCAGGATTAGGCTGGAAATAATCATCTTGCATGGATGGTTTCCTTGAATTTCCTTTGGATAAGAGGTTTACGCCAAACGCTGCGATATTAGAGACAATTCCCCGATATAAGCCCCCGCCTTGCCTTTTATCATATAAGGCTCGTTTCGAGATCGCCTTCGCATCATACCTCAGCATTATATAGGTATATTGCGGCGCATTGCCAGCCCGGCGACGAAAGATGGTGGTTTAATGTTTGCAACTTATGATCGGCTATGATAAACAAAGACAATAATGTTGACCAGGCACTGCGTGTTCTGAAAAAGAAAATGCAGCGCGAAGGTGTGTTCCGCGAAATGAAAAATCGCCGGTCCTATGAAAAGCCATCCGAGCGCCGCGCGCGCGAGGCTGCCGAGTCAACCCGTCGGGTGCGCAAATTAATGCGCAAACGTTTGGAACGCGAGGGCTACTAGACCAAGCAGAGCTTGGTTAGGTCCTACAACATAAAAGCCGCCAACCAGTTGGCGGTTTTTTCATATGTAGCAGGCAGCCAAGCCCTGTCGGCAATCAGGAAAGCTTCGGTTTTGGCTTGTCTCGGTTTTGGCTTGCATAGTCACAACCGATCGGCCAAAACAATGAGGCTAAATGACTTTTTTATGTGCATGATGGAACCTACAAGATGATAATTGGTGCTCCGAAGGAAATAGCTGTTGATGAAAAGCGCGTCGCCATGACGCCCGACAGTGCCACACAATTGCAAAAGCTTGGATATGATTGTCTTGTGCAGTCAGGGGCTGGTGTCGATGCCGGATTTTCTGATGCGGCCTATGAAAAGGCGGGCGTCAAAATTGCCAAAACCGCCGAAGACCTGTGGAAGACTGCTGACATCATTACCAAGGTACGGCCGCCAGAAGCAGCCGAGGTTAAGCTGCTGACGAAGGGCAAGCTGCTAATATCGTTCTTTTATCCAGCGCAAAACACAGACCAGATGGCGTTGATCGCGAAACATAACGCCAATGTCATCGCAATGGATATGGTTCCAAGAATCAGCCGCGCACAGAAAATGGACGCGCTATCATCAATGGCAAACATTGCCGGATACCGCTCGGTGATCGAGGCTGGTAATAATTTCGGCCGCTTTTTCACCGGACAGATCACTGCCGCTGGCAAAGTTCCGCCAGCAAAGGTGCTGATTGTTGGTGCCGGCGTTGCAGGCTTGGCCGCGATCGGGACAGCAACTTCGCTTGGCGCGATTACCTATGCGTTTGATGTACGGCCTGAAGTTGCCGAACAGATCGAGTCGATGGGCGCCGAGTTTGTCTATCTTGATTTTGAAGAGGCACAGCAGGACGGCGCCGCGACCGGCGGGTATGCAGCGCCATCAAGCCCTGAGTTTCGTGAAAAGCAGTTGGAAAAGTTTCGCGAATTAGCGCCTGAGATTGATATTGTTATCACCACGGCGCTGATTCCGGGCAGAGACGCACCAAAGCTATGGCTGGCCGATATGGTCGCGGCCATGAAACCCGGATCGGTCATTGTTGATTTGGCGGCCGAGCGGGGCGGCAATTGCGATCTGACCGTTCCGAATGAGAAAGTCATTACCGAGAACGGCGTTACCATTGTCGGTTACACCGATTTTCCAAGCCGTATGGCCGCGCAATCCTCGACCCTTTATGCAACAAATATTCGCCATATGATGGCAGATCTGACACCCGAAAAGAACGGTCAGACTGTTCATAATATGGAAGATGATGTTATCCGCGGTGCGACAGTAACATATGATGGGTCAGTTACATTCCCGCCACCTGCACCAAAAGTTCAAGCGATTGCCGCCAAGCCAAAGGAAAAAGTGCCCGAGCGTACTGCCGAGCAAATCCGCGCTGATGAAATTGCGGCGTTCAAGCAAACGACCAAAAATCAGGTTTTGCTTTTGACCATTGGTGGCGCGTTGTTGCTGGCGGTTGGGGCTTATGCACCCGCCAGCTTCATGCAGCATTTCATCGTCTTTGTCCTATCGGTATTTGTCGGGTTCCAGGTCATCTGGAACGTCAGCCACTCACTGCACACACCGTTGATGGCTGTTACGAATGCGATTTCATCGATTATCATTCTTGGCGCTATCTTGCAGATCGGCTCAAGCAGCTTTTTGGTGACCGTACTTGCAGCAATTTCCGTATTTTTTGCCGGCATTAATATTTTCGGCGGCTTCCTCGTAACACGTCGCATGCTTGCCATGTTCCAGAAATCTTAAGGAGGCCAGAACGATGGATTTAGGCTTCACCACAGCTGTTTATGTTGTCGCTGCAATTTTGTTCATTCTGTCACTTGGCGGGCTATCCGGTCAGGAAAGTGCAAAGCGCGCAGTATGGTATGGTATTTTTGGCATGGGGCTGGCGGTCTTGGCGACTGTCATTGGGCCTGGTGCCGGCTTATGGCAGCTAACCGCTGTATTGGTCGCCATTGGCGGACTTATCGGCTATCAACTGGCATCAAAGGTTGAAATGACCCAGATGCCAGAGCTGGTTGCTGGTATGCACGCATTGGTTGGTCTGGCCGCTGTCTTTGTCGGGTTTAACGCGCATTTCGAGCTTGCCAACGTCATGACGATGGATGACATGGCAAAGAAGGCACTTGAGGGCTTTGCTGCATTGCTGGCAAAGAAATCTGGCGCCGAGATCAATATTTTACGGGTTGAGGCATCGCTTGGTATCTGGATTGGTGCCGTCACCTTTACCGGCTCGGTTATTGCCTATGGTAAATTATCTGGCAAAGTCACATCAGCTGCAACCAAACTTCCCGGTGGACACCTATTGAACGCCACCGCGGCCGTATCATCTTTGGCCTGTCTTGTTTGGTATCTGACATCTGGCGCGTTATTGCCGCTGGTCATTCTGACGGTCTTGGCGCTATTCATCGGCTATCATTTGATCATGGGCATCGGCGGCGCCGATATGCCGGTGGTTGTATCAATGCTGAATTCATATTCAGGGTGGGCGGCCGCGGCGATTGGCTTTAGCCTTGGCAATGATTTGTTGATCGTTGTTGGTGCGCTGGTTGGCTCGTCAGGCGCGATCCTGTCCTATATCATGTGTAAGGCGATGAACCGCTCATTCGTCAGCGTTATCCTTGGCGGATTTGGCGGCACGGCTGGCCCGCAAATGGAAGTTGAAGGCGAGCAGATTGCCATTGATGCTGACGGCGTTGCCGCTGCCCTCGACGATGCCGAAAGCATCGTTATCATTCCAGGTTATGGCATGGCGGTGGCGCAGGCCCAGCAAAATGTTGCCGAACTCACCAGACGGCTTCGGGCAAAGGGCAAGACCGTGCGCTTTGCAATCCATCCTGTTGCTGGCCGGCTTCCGGGGCATATGAATGTGCTGCTTGCAGAAGCAAAAGTGCCATATGACATCGTCCTCGAGATGGATGAAATCAATGATGATTTCCCAAGCACCGACGTTGCCATCGTGATTGGCTCGAACGATATTGTAAACCCAGCAGCACAAGATGACCCCAACAGCCCAATCGCCGGTATGCCGGTTCTGGAATGCTGGAAAGCAAAGCAGGTATTTGTGTCGAAGCGGGGCCAAGGCACCGGATATTCGGGCATCGAAAATCCGCTGTTTTTCAAGGAAAA
>RGCC01000085.1 GCA_009919335.1 Alphaproteobacteria bacterium | reverse complement strand
GATTGTTATTTGTCACCAGCTTTGCATCCGTTATCATCGCATCGGCAAAGCCTTGTTATGAAGGCCTCTTCACTAAAACCTATTTCTGGGCAAAAGCAAAATCTTTGTGAGACCAAGCGGGCATATTGCGAAACAATTGCCAGAAGCGCCAGATGATGGAGGGCAAAAGATGAACATTCTCGCGATTGGCGCACACCCTGATGATCTGGAAATTTTTGCCTATGGCTTTCTGGCGGCAGCGGCGGCACGCGGCGATAATCTGGTGCTTGGCGTTGCCACTGATGGGGCGGCTGGTGGACCAAATCCGGGGCTAGAGCTTGCCCGCCAACGCGCCGATGAAGCGCGCAACGGCCTTGCCGCGCTTGGCAAGCCAGTGCTTCTTGATCTTCCCGACGGACAGCTTGCCACTGCGCCTGATGCGCGCGAAGCGATCACCGATTTTATCCGCAGCACCGCACCCGATCTGGTAATCACCCACGCCCCCGAAGACTATCATCCCGATCATCGCGCCCTGTCCGCCTTTGTCAGCGATGCGGCGGGGTTTATCTGTCCAGTATTATTTTGCGACACATTGATGGGGGTCGGGTTTACGCCTGATTTTTACGTTGATATCAGCCCGCATTTCACCGCCAAGCAAAATGCCATCATGGCGCATCACAGTCAGGATCCGGCAAGATTTGCCAGTGCCAGCGCAATCATGAACAGGTTCCGTGCGGCGCAGTGCAATGCACCCGATGGTCATTATGCCGAGGCCTACCGCATGGCGCGCCGGTTCCCTTTTACGGATATCCGCGATCTTTTGCCACCGCCACCGCCCTATCGGCCGTTTTATGTGCCGGGGTCTGACGCGCTGATTTAGGCGGGGCTTCACTTTAATCAGGTATTATTGTGAAACCGGCGTCACCAGAACACCGCCGCAAACCGGATGATGACACCCCGTTGTTTCGGGAAAGGACGTCGGCAATCCGGCCATATGCCGCGCCGCCAGAAACGCCATTAACTCGGCCTCCAGCATATCGGGGAAAAACTGGCCCTTTGCCGTGCTGAAATCAGGCTCAAGCAAGGCGCGCCCATACCAGCCGCGTAAATGCGCTAAAACACAGCGATTATGACGCCCCCCACCAGCAATCAGAATGCTTGATGGTGGCAGCGGCAACCGATCAATCGCGGCACCAATGCTGCCAGCAGTCAGCAATGCCAGACTGGCCATCGCATCTGCCGGGGTTTTTGCAAGCAGGTTTTTATCATCAAGACAATGGCGAAACGCCTGACGGTCCAGTGATTTAGGCCAGCCCTCGGCAAAAAACGGAAGGTCCAGCCACTGCCGGACAAGCGAATGATCAGCCCGGCCATTTTCCGCTAAGGCGCCGCCCTTATCGAAATCGGCATCGCAATAAAGCCGCATATAATCATCCATCAGCGCATTACCGGGGCCGGTATCAAACCCGATCATGCTGCCAGAACCATCGGCCCATGTCAGATTGGCCACGCCGCCAATATTCACCATAACCGCAGGCAACGCGACGCCAAGACGGGCCAGCATCGCCGCATGAAACACTGGTGCCAGCGGTGCGCCCTGCCCGCCAGCCATCATATCTGCGCGGCGCACATCATGCACAACCGGAATTCCGCAGCGCCGAGCCAGTAACGCCGCATCGCCGAGCTGGATTGTGGTGCGGCCAAGCGGATGACCTTCGTCACCCGATGGATTGTGATAGATTGTCTGGCCGTGGAACCCGATCAAGCTGGGGCTAAGCCCGCTATCTTTGATAAGTCCTGATACGGCATTGGCATGATCTTCGGCAATCAGCCGGTCAAGATGCAGGCGCGCAGCATCATCGCGCATATGCTGCTGGGCATCGGCAACAGCTTTCCAGATACCGGCTCTGGTTTCCGGCCGATACTCAAACGAGCCATAACAATTGACGCCCTCGAAATGCTGACCGTCAGTCCGCAGCACCGCCGCATCAATACCATCGGCGCTGGTGCCCGACATCAGGCCAATAACAAGTATTTCTGCCATTACCCCCGACATGCGCCCCTTCTCTTTTACCCGACTGCCGCCTATAGTGACCCGATGAGCAGCAGAAATCGAGACCCAAATTACGGCAGCACTGAAGATGTGCCACAAGCGGCCCAGCATATAGATAAGCTGGCGCCCCTTGCAGCCTTATCCTTGATGCTTGACAGCCAAGCTGGCGCAATCCCAGCCATAGAGGCCGCCCTGCCAGCCATCGAAACTGCCGCAATTGCGGCTTATGACCGGCTGGTGAGCGATCCAGCAGGACGATTAATTTATGCCGGCGCCGGTACATCGGCACGCATCGGCGTTCAAGATGGTGCCGAATTGCCACCAACCTTTAACTGGCCTCGGGACCGGCTTGGGTTTTTGATTGCAGGCGGGCCGTCGGCATTGTTGGGCGCGATTGAAAATGCCGAAGATGATGCCAGCGCCGGTGCGACTGGCTTTACCGCGATGAATGGTGGCGCACATGATGTCGTTATTGGCATCGCGGCAAGTGGGAAAACACCCTTCACGATTGGCGCCATCACCGCAGCGCGAAAGGCAGGTGCCGTCACCATCGGCATCGCCAATAATCCGGACACACCGCTTTTAGCCGCCGCCCATTATCCAATTTTATTGGCAACCGGCGGTGAAATCATTGCCGGTTCAACGCGGCTGACCGCAGGCACTGCACAGAAAATCTGCATGAATCTGATCTCGAATATGATCATGGTCAAGATGGGGTTTGTTGCTAATGGAATGATGGTGGCGATGGTTCCAACCAATGAAAAACTGCGCCAGCGGCGGGCGCAGATTGACGCCGCGCTAGGGCAATAGCCCCGCATCAATCGACAGATATTGATCGGCATCCAGCTTTGCTATTAGCTGCAATAGCGCCGCGCGCTCAATCGCAACGCAGCCCGCGGTACTGGTTTTACCCTCGGCGATGCAATGCAGAAATATGGCACTGCCGCATCCGCCGACCGGCGGTGCATCATTAAACCCCAGCATCACCACTAGATCATAGGCACCATCATTACGCCACATCACCTCGTGGCTAGCGGTAAATGGCAGCGGTACATAGCGGTTATAATCCTTATGATCCGGATCATCGCACCAGCCACAATGCGGCGTGATTACGCTTTTCGGCAAGTCAGCATTCACTGGACCCAGCAAATCCTGCCGGTAATAGAGGTGGCGCAATGCCCAACGTCCAACCGGCGTTGCCATATCGCCCTCGCGCTTGGCCGCACCGGCAATAAGACCAGCCTTGCCAATAATGGCGCGCATCGGTGCCATACCCGCGGCCTCTAACCAATAGCCGCCCGCCCTATCACGCAGCAAACACAAGTCCGGCATCGCATCGTTCCCCTATCAAATCAGGTCAAATTCGGTCAGCATTGCGATTATGCCTTTTCCCGCCGCCATCGCCCAGTCTATCATAGCAAATGCAATCTGATGGAGCCACGGGGAATGGGTGATTTCAAAGCGGGTTTGGCGGCCTATCGTGACCGGCGAATGCTTCGGATATTATTGCTTGGCGCGATGAGCGGTTTTCCATGGGTGTTGATCGGCTCATCACTATCATTATGGTTGAACGAAGATGGCCTAAGCCGGTCTGCCATTGGCTGGGCTGGATTGATCTTTAGCGTCTATGCGGTAAATTTTTTGTGGGCGCCGCTGATCGACCGTATTCGTATTCCCCGACTTGCCAGTAAAATCGGCCAACGCAAGGCTTGGATTCTTTGCTTTCAGATCATCATCCTTGTGGCTCTTCTGATCTGGAGCTTGCTGCGACCAGCCGAGGATATCTGGTTAGTTATGGCAGTTGGCTTGGTCATTGCCACCGCATCCGCATCACAAGACATCACCATTGACGCCTTGCGCATAGAACAGATTGACGCTTCGGAAAAAAGCGCGATGGCAGCAGGTGCCGCAATCCATGTCACCGGATGGTGGAGCGGGTATAAAATTGGCGGCATCGTTGCGTTATTTACCGCTGATTTATTGCAGAATGCTGGCTATGAAAATTACTGGCAATTGACCTTTGTCGGGTTAGGCGGGCTCGTTGTTCTGGCAAATATCGGGCTGTTATTCATCCCCGAGGCTAGTGCCAACGCCCGCATCAAAGCACAAAATAAAGCCCAGCAAGACATCGCTGACAAACTACGCAGCGACAGCCGCGCAGCAAAAATCATCGGCTTTCTTGGCAGTACAGTCTGGGCACCACTTGCCAGCTTTTTCCGGCATAACGGCGTTGCCATTGGGCTTGGGATACTTGGTTTTGTTCTGCTGTTCAAAATTGGCGAAGCCTTTATGGGCAAAATGTCATTAATCTTCTATTCCGAAATTGGCTTTTCAAAATCGGATATCGCCCTTTATTCCAAAGGTCTTGGCTGGGTGACCACAGTTGTCTTTACATTGCTTGGCGGATTTTTTGCCATCCGGTCAGGTGCTTTGCGCGCCCTGTTTATCGCTGGCATTGCCATGGCTGCCACCAATGTCATGTTCAGTATTCTGGCATGGACCGGCAAATCCGAATGGGTGTTTGCAGTGGCGGTTCTTTTAGATGACATCGCCGCCGCCTTTGCGACAGTTGCCTTTGTGACTTTTATTTCGCTGCTTGTTGATCGCACCTATACCGCCACGCAATATGCGTTACTGGCGTCAATTGGCACGATTGGGCGGACCACGCTTGCCGCATCATCCGGGGCAATGGTCGATTGGCTTGGCGGTGATTGGGGGCTGTTTTTTGTAATTACCGCGTTAATGGTATTGCCATCGCTTTGCCTGCTTTGGATGCTGCGCGATAAAATCCAGCTGAATGGAGATTAGGGCTAAACCGGCTAGCCAGCCATGCCAGCGAAATGATCTCGCCGCTTAATATCGTATTATTGATAGATCATATGACCGGCCGCCGAAGCGCTGTTACCGGCCCGGCAATAGTGGCGATACGCTCGACCGCATGATCTAGTGGCTCGCTTGCCACTGCCATATGATGCGCGTTGGCGTGCAGCAATCTCGCGTCATCCTGCATGATGCCAACATGGCCATGCCAAAACACCAGATCACCGCGGCAAAGTGCCGTCAGATCACTGATCGGGGATCCAATCTTATGCTGCGGGCCGGAATCACGCGGCACATCTAATCCAGCTGCTGCCAAGGTCAGCTGCACTAACGCCGAGCAATCCAGCCCCCATGCGGTGCGCCCACCCCATTTATAGGGGCTGCCGATCAACCGCTCGCCAAGCCCGACCCAATCATCAATTTTGGTATCGGCGGCGGGCAGGTGATTATCATCTGCCGCCAGTGGCAACAGATGCCGGCATGGCAAAAATCCATCACCATTAGCTGTGACGATCTTGGCACGATCACCGGTAATCTCCCTCACCGTCACCAAGGCACCAAGCGACAGCCCAAAACGCCCCGGGCTTTTAATATCGGCGGCACTGGTGACATCACTCATCGGCACCATAATTTGCGCGGTTGGTGGCGGCATATCGCCAAGACATTCACGCGGCACCCAGCCCTGATACCTATCAGTGCCAAGCGTTCCAAAAACAAATCCGTCAATCGGCATCACTCCGCCATCGGCAATGTCAAACCGCTCGCCAAAAAGACATTCACTATCAAGGGGGGCATCTGCCTTTGGGCCGGATAGCAGCGGTGCCGATGGTGTAATAATGCGCGTCGCCAACATCAGATTTACAGCCCAACCCTTTCGCACCATTGTGCGACATCAAAATTTGGACAGGTCTTTGGCGTATATTCAAAATCACGATGGCCGCAGATTTCAGCAGCCGGATAGGTTTTGCGCCACTCACGAAGCACGGTCTCCAGAGCGGCAAATTGCGCATCGGTAAAATCATTCCGCCCGATCAGACAAACGCCAAGGCTTATCTCATTAAAGCCTTTGACATGGGCACCAACCCAGTAATCAGGACGGCCATGTTCGATCCGCCCATCACGGCAAATCACCCGATGATAGCCCACCCCATGCCAGCCAAACGCAAGATGCATCTGGTGAATATCACGCGCACCAAGGTTTTGGTCATCCGGCGTATCAGCACAATGCACCACTAAGTAACGGATGTTTTCAGCTTTCAACATTGCGCAATCGTCCAGTCCTTCTGACTATTTATAACAGTACCACCGGCACAGCGGCGGTTTGGCACCCGCTTGATACCCACATGCCACCCGCTGGGCAAAGCAGATCGTTGGCATTTTCATTTGACAGCGAAACGTGCCATAGTCGCCCAGCGTGCCAAGAGCCAAATCATCGCACAGGTAAAAGCCGCATTCATAGGGAAATATTCATGCCATTATCACCGGTAAAATCACCAATTGAAATTAGCCGGATCAAGGCTGTCATTTTTGATATGGAC
>RGCC01000084.1 GCA_009919335.1 Alphaproteobacteria bacterium | reverse complement strand
GAGACCCATGTGGGGCCGGTGACAACTATGCCGCAATATGAAAAAATCATGGATTACATTAATATTGCCAAAGCCGAAGGCGCAAATTGTGTGCTTGGCGGTGATGCTTATCAGGGGCCGGGGGCAAAGGGTCGGCAATTTGTCCAGCCAACGATCTTTACCGGTGTTAATAATCAGATGCGGATCGCCCAAGAAGAGGTGTTTGGGCCGGTTCTATCCATCATCCCGTTTGATACGGAAGACGAGGCAATTGCCATCGGTAATGATATTGTTTACGGGCTGGCGGCTGGGGTATGGACAAGCGATATTGGCCGTGCCTTGCGAATGTCGGAAAGGCTGAAGGCGGGAACCGTCTGGGTGAACACTTACCGCGCGGTTAGCTTTACCTCGCCATTTGGCGGTTACAAGCGAAGTGGCCAAGGGCGCGAGAGTGGCAAAGAGTCGATCAAGGAATTTTTGCAGATCAAGTCTGTCTGGATTGCCCAGCAAACAACCGCGGCCAACCCGTTCATCATGCGCTAGGCGGCGCGTCTTGCCGAAAGTCGCTGGATAATTGCCGGTTTTGGCTGGTCAATCTGTCCATGGAAATAATCAATTTTGATAAAATTATCGGGAAGGCGGGCTAAAAGCTCGCCCTCCTCTAGTAAATAGTCAGGGTTGCTTGGCCTGCCAAACGCCGCATTGCCATTGCCAAAGGTCTCATAGGCGATGTAACCGCCAGCGCCGACGAGCCTAAAAACATCATCAAGCCGCGGCCGGTACAGATAATTTGTGACCAGAACAACATCGAAACTCTTGCCGGAAAACGGCCAGCTTGCGTCAGTTTCCAGATCAAAATGACAGGTAGTTATGTCGCTGCATCTGGCTTTTAATGCAGCGAGGGCAGCCTGATCACGATCAACCGCTAGAATGTCAAAGCGATCCGGATAGGCCGCCGCCAAAGCCGTGCTATGACGGCCCTGACCTGACGCAATATCAATCAGCCGGGCGCCCGCTGGCCAGTTGCTTGCCTGCTGCATAATCCAGCTTGAAGGCGGCAATAAGGGGGCTATATCCATCACGATGCGGCCCTGTTATTGGTAAAGAAACTGGTCAAAGCGGCGAGGGTTTCAGCAGGCGATTCCTCGGCCAGAAAATGCCCGCCACTAATGGCTTGGCCCTCGACATGATCAGCCACTTTCTGCCATTCGCTGATCACATCATAATAGCCGCCAACAAACCCGATATCGCCCCATAGCGCCAGCACCGGCATTGCCAGTTTTTTGCCCCTATCGGCGGCATCATGCTCAAGATCAATGCTGCCCGCAGCCCGGTAGTCTTCGCAGCTGGCATGGATGGTCGCTGGATTTGAAAAACAGCGCAGATATTCGGCAAATGCCGCATCGGTGATCGCGCCTTCGGTACGCCCCCAATGGCCGGTCTTATGCTGCAGGAAAAACGCTGGATCATGGCCAATTAAATTCTCTGGAAAGGGCGCAGGCTGGATCAGGAAAAACCAATGGTAATAGGCCGTGGCAAAGACCTTGTCAGTCGCCTCATACATCGCCGCGGTTGGCACGATATCCAGCACCGCAAGACTGCTCACTGCGTCTGGGTAATCACGGGCAAGCCGGTGCGCGACGCGGCCGCCGCGATCATGCCCAGCAACAGCAAAATTTTTATGGCCCAAGGCCCGCATGACGGCGATCATATCCGCTGCCATGGCACGCTTTGAATAGGGGCTATGCGTTGCGTCGGTTTGCGGTTTGTCACTGTCGCCATAGCCGCGCAGATCAGGAATAACAACGCTGAATTGCTGGGCTAGTTGCGGTGCAATCTTGTGCCACATATAGCCGGTTTGCGGATAGCCATGCAGCAGCAATAATGGCGGGCCGTTCCCGGCAACGCGCAGATGGATGCCAACACCATCATGCTCGATCCGCATGCCAATAAAGCTATCGGCAAAACTATCGGTAAACTCAACGCTGACAGCCATCGCTGTGCCCACTCCTTCATATGTTCCGTTTATGTGTTACGCGGTTTTTGCCCATGGTTCAAAAAATTCTTTGGTTTTTCAAACAGAATAAACTTGGCAAGCGCTCTCGAAAGTCGTCAAATTTCCCCAGTTCACTTAACCATCATTACATAGAATGGATGCCGCAAAATGACCAAACAACTTAGCGATTTTCCCCGTGTTTCTCTTTGTCATCAGCCAACGCCATTAGAGGCAATGCCGCGCCTGACATCGGCGCTTGGCGGGCCAAAGCTGTGGATTAAGCGTGATGATTGCACTGGCCTTGCGACCGGTGGGAATAAAACCCGAAAGCTTGAATTTTTGATCGCCGATGCGATTGAAAAGGGCGCTGACATGCTGGTGACCCAAGGTGCGGTTCAATCAAACCATGTCCGCCAAACCGCAGCGGCTGCCTGTAAATTTGGTCTTGATTGCCACGCATTGCTGGAACGCCGGGTGCCTGATCGGGCGGCAGATTACGAAACAACCGGCAATGTGCTGTTTGACCAGATGTTTGGGACAACGCTGGAATTTCGTGCCGCGGGCCTTGATATGAATGCCGAGGCGCGCGCCGTGACTGAAAAGCTGGCTGCGTCCGGACGCAAACCTTATTTTATTCCGGGTGGTGGATCAAACGAGATTGGCGCCTTGGGGTATGTTTCATGCGCCTATGAGCTGCTTGCGCAGATTAAAGCCAATAGTTTGAATGTCGGCTGGATCGTCCTTGCAACGGGCAGTTCAGGAACCCATGCCGGCATCCTTGCCGGATTGCACGCGGCCGGATCAAATATTCCGGTGATGGGGATCAGCGTTCGCCAGCCCGAGGATAAACAGATCGCGCTGGTGCATAAATTGGCCGAAAGCACGGCGGCGCTGCTTACAGACGAGCCGCTTGGCGTTGAAAAGGTGATTGTCGATGACGGCTATGTTGGCAAGGGCTATGGCCAACCGACCGAGGGCACAATTGCGGCGATTAATTTGATCGCGCGTCGTGAAGGTGTGTTGCTTGATCCGGTATATTCGGGCAAGGGTCTTGCTGGCATGATCGGGCTGATTGAGCAGAATTATTTTGATACGGATAAGGATGTTATCTTCCTGCATACCGGCGGGGCGGCAGCCTTGTTTGCCTATAGTAGTCAATTGGCAGTGCCAGCGGAATAATGCGTTTGCTGCCACATTCTTGTGTTTGCAGGTGTCGCAAAATTGGCAGGAATCGCAAATTTGGCAGTGTCGGACATTGCATGGCAAAAGATAAAGCTATGATTTTTCATCCCTTTTTATGGATTTTGGCCGTTAGCGGGCGTCACGCTCGTATCCTGCTGCCGCTTGGGGTTGTTCTGGCCTTGTTATTGCCAAGCAGTGATGGGTTTTTCAAGCCTGCGGCCCCGTTTATCCTTGCTGTTTTGGCCGGGGCGGCGCTTGTTCGCCTTGATATTGGGGCGGTGCTGAAGGCGGCGTTAAAGCCCCAACGGCTGCTCAGAAATTTTGCGATTTCACTTGGTCTTTTGCTGGTTGCGCCGGTGCTGTTTTTCACCCTAGCAAAATCGTTTGGCCTGTCGCATCACCTGTTGCCGCTGATCACTTGGTATGCGGTGGCGCCGCCGGTTGGAACGACGATCTGGATGTGTGTTTTTCTGGGCTTTACCGCACCAATCGCAATGGAAATAGTCTTGCTGACTAATCTGTTGGCGCCCTTTACCGGCCCTTTTATCGGTGAATATCTGCTTGGGGCTGCGGTGCCGGTTTCATCGGCGATGCTGTGTTTGCGGCTTGGTACGATCCTTGGTGGCGGGTTGATGCTGGCCGTGCTCACAAAGAAAATCTTGGGTGAGGCGCGTATCGAGGCTAACCGTCACCAGCTCGATGGCGTGTCGACGGTCGCAATGCTGTTGTTTTTACTGCCAGTTTTTGATGGTATCGGCGCGATTACCATGATGATGCCGTGGCTTGCGATGGCCTGTCTTGGACTTGCTTGCGGGTTGAATTTTGGCTCGCAATTACTGGTTTTTATCGGCGGTCATATGATCCGCCGCGGTGGTACATCCGCAGGATTTGGCACGCTGCCCGAGGGGACACGTTCGGTTGCTGTGGTTGCGGGCAACCGTAATCTTGGCCTTTATTTTGCGGCGTTGCCGCCTGATCCGGTTTTTGCGTTATTTGTTGCGGCGTATCAATTGCCGCTTTATCTGACCCCGATGGTGGCAGGCTGGTTTGGCGACCGGTCACGCCAGCGCTAGGCGATATGGTCAGCTTTGATAATAGATTTTGCCGGCAGGTTCTGTGATGAGGTTATATGTCGAATTCTGATTATTTTGCTTTAACCGCCAGTCAAACCCGCCGGAACGCGATGGTTGATGCGTTGCGGGCGCCTTGCTATGCGCTTGGCATTACAATGGCCGGGTTTTCGACGATTGCACGCGAGTCCGGATTTGATTTCTGGATGGCGTTGGTAACGTCGCTTGGGGTGTGGGGAATGCCGGGGCAGGTCGCCTTTGCCAGCCTTTATTCGGCAGGAGCGTCACTATTTATCATTTTTGTGGCGGTGTCACTGGCGAATATGCGGATGCTGCTGATGGTGATTTCTGCTGCTGATATGATGCATTTAAAATCACATAATCTGCCGGTCTGGAAGCGTATTTTCTGGATGCAGTTTTTGGCGATTACCGCATGGGCGAATTTGGGGCTGGCTCAACAGAAATACCCGCCACATCTGCTTTTGCCGTATTATCAAGGGTTCGCCCTTACGATTTTCACCTTTGGTATTCTTGGCACTGTTTTTGGGTTTTTCCTCAGTGACCTCTTGCCGGCAGATATTCTTCGCGTGGTGATCTTTATTACGCCAATTTATATTCTGTTACTGATCATCAATGCGCGGCAAAAGGCCAATCGGCTTGCGGTTTTGATTGGCGGTGTCTTAAGTCCGATATTCTTTCCCTTTGCTGGTGAATGGGCGATTTTGCTTGCTGGTGTGATTGGCGGCAGTCTTGCCAGCCTTTACAGCCGCTATATTGCCAAATGGCATCTCGAGCCGGTGCAATAGGCGATGATCATGGAGTGGAAACCCTGATGGAAGATTACGGTTTATTCCAATCTTGGTTGGCGGTGTTATGTGCGATTGTCGGAACGATTATCTGGCGGATTGCCGGTGTTATTCTGGCCGCGCGAATACCGGCAGATGGGCCGATAATGGGATGGGTGAACACCATGGCCTATGCGATGGTTGCGGCGGTTCTGCTGCTTATTCTGGTGCATCCTTCCGGGGTCTTGGCAACAACTAGCCTCGACCAGCGGCTGGTTGGGCTGGGTGTTGGGTTGTTGGCAATGTTTTTTAGCAAACGGCTAATTCCGTCACTGCTGTGCGGTATTGGCGCGTTTGCGCTGGCGATCCAGTTTATCTAGCGGCGTTTGACCACAGAAGAGGCCTGAAAAAACTATTTAAAACGGTAGCGCCTCACCAAGGTAATTTTCGAAGATGCCGGTAGTGGCAAGGTCAAGCGCATCAAATCGGGCCAGCAATCCAGCCGCACTATCTGCGGCAGAAACATCAGCAGATGGCCCGCCCATATCGGTGCGCACCCACCCCGGATGATAGGCACCAACGGCGATTCCGCGCGGGGCTAGTTCAACCGCGAGTGACCGCGCGATATTGGTTGCGGCTGCCTTTGATGCACGATAAATCGGCGCATTGCTGTTGGCGCGCTCCTGACTGCCCATAATCGACGAGATAACCGCGATTTTGCCTGTCATGGCCTCCGGCTGGCCGTTTGGCGATTTGCTTTCGAGTAAATGCGGTAGAAATGATCGTGCGGTGAAAAACACCCCAGCGACATTGGTCATAAGGACGGTTTCAATCGCACGACTATGATGGCTTGGATCTTCTAACCCGCCATAACTATTTAATATACCGGCATTACATACCAGAATGTCGATTTTACGGGTCATGCCAGCGGCGATTTGTTTCATGTCATTTTCGGCGGTGACGTCGAGGCCAAGCAGGGTGATTGCCGCATTGCTTTTGGCAAGGGCAACAAGATCAGGCGCTTCCATGATATTACGGGCGCAGGCGATAATTTGGTCACCGCGTGCGGCGGCTTGGCGGGTCATCTCAAATCCGATGCCACGATTGGCGCCGGTAATTAGCAGTGTCTTTGACATGGATTTTCTGTCTCTGGCTTATGCAGTTGGAATTTTTAACGGATAATGATGTATGGCGAACTGGCTAGGCCGCTGGATTGAGGATATGCGTATCAAACGGCGGACGACTAAATACCGCGCGCAGCATTGGCTCAAAATAGGCCAAAGGCTTGGTCGGGTAATCCGGATCAAACGCCATTTGATCCCAGTCACGACAAAACCGCTCGCAGCTGTCAAACCATTCATGGTCTCGGTAAATATCGCGCGCGTTTTTATCGACCCCCATCGCATCACCATAATAATACATTTGAAAAATGCCATGATGTTCGATAATCCACGTCACCTCAGCGCGGACATACGGCCGAATAATCGTGGCGGCAAGCTGGGAATGGTTCATCGGTGCCAGATCATCACCTAGGTCATGGATCAATGCGGCAAC
>RGCC01000083.1 GCA_009919335.1 Alphaproteobacteria bacterium | reverse complement strand
GATCCATGTGTCGGGGGCGTGCCAGCATTCGCTTGACACGACGTCCAGCTATTATCTTGGGGCTGATACAACCGCCTTTACCCAGCTGTTATTTTCTGACGTCTTCACCGATTTCCCTGAATTAAAGCTGATTATCCCGCATGGCGGCGGTGCTGTTCCCTATCATTGGGGTAGGTTCCGCGGGATTGCACAGGATCGTGGCCTTGGTGATCTGGATGAGCGGGTGCTTGGGAATCTTTATTTCGACACTTGCGTCTATCACCAGCGCGGTATTGATCTATTGCTGGATGTTATCCCGACAAAAAATATTCTGTTCGCCTCAGAAATGATTGGTGCGGTTCGCGGTATTGACCCCAGAACTGACCATCACTACGACGATACCAAGCGCTATATCGACGGAAATAAGGCGCTGGATGCGGCGGCAAAGCAGGCTATTTTTGAGGGTAATGCAAGGCGCGTCTTCAGCCGGCTCCAAATCTGATCAAAGGGTTTTGATCATAAATAGCTCAAAGCCTGATCTGATCAGGCTTTGAAATAATGCGCCTCAAGCTGCCTGCAAATCTCGTGATAGATTGGCAAATGCAGTTCTTGAATACGGGCGACATTATCCGACGGCACGTCAATCAGCACATCACATAATGGTGCCAACTGGCCGCCACCAGCACCGGTTAGCCCGATCACCGCCATGTCTTTGGCGCGGGCCGCCTTGGCCGCAAGCAGAATATTGCGCGAATTTCCGGAAGTGGATATCGCCAGTAAAACGTCACCAGCTTTGCCCAATGCCCAAACCTGTTGGGCAAAAATCAAACTGCCATCAAGGTCATTGGCAATTGCCGTGATCAGCGCGCTGTGGCTGACCAGCGACAATGCGGGCAATCCATATTGCAGCTTATCCGCAAGAAGGGCGGCATCATCACCGCTGACGGCGGCCAGTTTATTCTTGTCATCGGCTGTTAAGGGGCGGCGACGGCAAAACCCCTTCATCAATTCGCCGACGATATGTTCGCAATCTGCCGCACTGCCCCCATTGCCGCAAATCAGCAAAGTGCCGCCAGCATCATAGCTCGCAATCAGCTTTTCAACCGCTGCTTTCAGGCTGTCATGCTGGCTATTGCCGTTATTTAGATCCGGCTGCTGCATCAGGCGCTCCCTTATTTGCTGGCGTATATTTTTGGTATCGTGATTGTGCCGTGCCCCATTATTGAGGGGCGCGCCGAAAATCACAAATGATAAAATGGCTGCCCTAAAGGGCGTGATTATCGATCAGGCGTGTTGACCCCAGCCAGACGGCCGCAAAAATCCGGCTATGGGGGGCAGCGGAGCGGCAAATCTGCAAATCATCCGCACGGCGAAGGTCAAAATAATCAATCTTACCAAAACCGGCTTCTGCGAGGCGGTTTCTCGCTGTTTCCAGCGCCGCCTCAATTGGCGCGCCGCCATTGATCTGGTTGGCCGTCGCCTGCATTTCAGCATAGAGCAATGGTGCCAGCTTGCGATCAGCCGGGCTTAGATACTGGTTGCGGGATGAGAGCGCCAGACCATCTGCTTCACGGATTGTCGGATGCGCCAGAATTTGAACTGGTAAATCCAGATCCCGAACCATCTGCCGAATTACCGTAAGCTGCTGAAAATCCTTTTCACCAAAAATTGCAAAATCGGCGGGGATATGGGTAAAGAGTTTCAAGACCACTGTGGCAACGCCGGTAAAAAAATGTGGCCTTGCCGCACCTTCCATTGGGTTTGCAACCCCGCCCGGCACAATGCTGGTTGCATGACCATCATCATACATAGTGGCCGGCGCATAAATCGCATCACAGCCACCACTATCCTTGATTGCTGCACAATCACGATCAAGGGTGCGCGGATATTGGTCGAAATCCTCGCCAGCGCCAAATTGGGTAGGATTTACATAGATGCTGACAATGACACGCGATGCGGTTTGCCGCGCCTTTGCGATTAGCGCAAGATGGCCGGAATGGATACTGCCCATCGTTGGCACAAGACAGACCGTTTCACCTGCCTTTTGCCATTTTATTGTGGCGGCGGTGATGTCAGTTTTGTGATGTAGAATATTCATCCAGATACCGTGTTGTTATCAGGGTTTTTTCGGCCAGAAAAGGTGATCCTTGGTCGGAAAGCTGCCATCAATGACCGCGGCGCGATAGCCAATTGCAGCGGCGCTTATATCATCTTGAAGATTGGCAAATTTGCGCACGAATTTTGGTGTAAAGGCATCATAAAGGCCAAGCACATCTTCGGTTACGAGAATTTGTCCGTCACAGGCTGCCGAGGCACCAATACCAATGGTTGGCACCTTGCATCCCATCGCAATCGACGCGGCCACCGGTTCGATGATCCCCTCCATAACGATGCCAAAAACACCAGCCTCGACGAGAGCATCGGCATCTTTATGAAGCTGGCTAGCTTCTTCCTCGCTGCGACCGGTAATGCGAAACGCTGCCCCTGCGACAGCGTGCTGTGGCAGCAGGCCGATGTGACCAAGCACCGGAATGCCCGAATCCACAAGGCATTTAACATGCGGAGCAAGATCAGTACCGCCTTCCAGCTTGACCGCGTCAGCCCCGGTTTTTGCCATAATTTCGCTCGCGCTTGCCAATGCCTGTGCCGGGCTGTTTTCATAGCTACCAGCAGGCAGGTCAATCACCACAAGCGATGATTTGCGCCGCCGCATGACGGCCTCACCATGCCGGATCATCATATCAAGATCAGCATTTTGCGTTGTGTCCATGCCGTAGATCACCATCGCCACAGAGTCACCAACAAGAAGCATATCACAATGCGGGTCAAGTGCATGCGCCATCGGGGCGCTATAGGCGGTGAGGCAAACGATCTTACGCTGGCCCTTTAGAGCCATAAAATCAGCAATTTGAGGTTTTTCAGGCATGGCGGTCGGTCTCGTTACAGGCGGCATGCGTAATATATCGCCAAAAGCGTCCAAGGAAGGGACAGATAAGTGGGACGAACCCAAAGCAAAATAACGCGAAACAACTAGCATATATTTGCCGGACGGGCGATAGCTTTTTAAAAGATACCGGACACGGCTAGCCGCTTGACCTGTCTATTGTCGATGCCTAGCATTAGCCCTCTATTATCGTCTTGATGCGCTTAATCCAGCGCTGCTTTTTTATTGTTTTTTTTCGAGGATAACAATGACCCGACCAACAATCATCATGGCGGCACCGAACGGCGCACGCAAAGTGAAAACTGATCATCCCGCGGTGCCGGTAACGATTGACGAAACTATTGCCACTGCCAAGGAATGCCATGCAGCTGGTGCTAGTATTCTTCATGCTCATGTGCGTGATGATGCGGGCAAACATCTGCTTGATGTGGCGCGCTATCGCAAATTGCTAGATGGTTTGCGCCAAGAGGTGCCGGAAATGCTGGTGCAGATTACCACCGAAGCGGTGGGTATCTATACGCCGGATCAGCAGGCCGATCTGGTATTTGCGCTAAAGCCTGATTTTGTCTCGGTCGGGTTTCGTGAAATGATTGGCGATAATGGCGCGGCGGCGCGTGCGCTGGCCACAAATTTCTATCATTCAAGCCTTGCCGAGCAGATCTGTGTTCAGCATATCCTATATGATATTGATGATCTGGTTCGGTTCCGTGCGGCGATGGCTGACGGTATTTTGCCAGATGCGCGCCCGCACGTGCTTTTGGTATTGGGCCGTTATAGTGGGAATTTCCAGTCTGATCCGGCCGAGATGAAGCCATTTATCGCTGATGGGCTGCCGGATATGGCAAGCTGGTCAATCTGTGCCTTTGGTCACCGTGAATTTGATGTGATGACAGATGCGATTGCGAATGGCGGTCATTGTCGGGTCGGGTTTGAAAACAACCTTTATTTAAAGGATGGCAGCCTTGCGCCAAGCAATGCCGATCTGGTGCGCCAGCTGGCCGAAACCTGTCAGCCAGCCAGCCGCGCCGAGACCTTGGCACTATTCGCACTCTAACGGCTATTTCTGTATCAGCTGATTATTCCGCCGCCTGCTGTTCCCAAAACTCCATTGGCGGGCACGCACAAATCAATGCTCGGTCGCCAAGGGCGTTATCAACACGGTTTACCGGCGGCCAGTATTTATTGGCCTGAAAATTGCCGTCGGGGTCACCCGCTTGCCTGCGGCTGTAAGGATGCGTCCAATCATCGGCCATAATGTCGTCGGCGGTATGTGGTGCATTAACCAGCGGATTATCATCACGGGGCCATGTGCCATCGGCAACGGCGCGGATTTCCGCAGCAATGGCAATCATCGCATCACAAAACCGGTCAATTTCGGCAAGTGATTCAGACTCGGTTGGTTCAATCATCAACGTGCCAGCAACCGGAAATGACATGGTTGGAGCATGAAATCCATAGTCAATCAGCCGTTTGGCGATGTCTTCATTGCTAATGCCGGTGGCATCCTGAATTTTGCGGATATCAATGATACATTCATGTGCAACGCGGCCATGGCGGCCGGTATATAGCAATGGATAGCTATCATGCAGCCGTTTGGCGATATAATTGGCCGATAGAATGGCTGTTGCGGTGGCGTCGATCAGCCCATCTGGCCCCATCATGCGGATATAGGCATAGGTAATCGGCAAAATACCTGCCGAGCCAAATGTGGTGGCACTGACCGCACCGACCCCATCAAGTGGTGATCCGGGCAGGAATGGTGCCAAATGCGCTGCAACCCCGATCGGGCCAATGCCCGGGCCACCGCCACCATGCGGGATACAAAAGGTTTTATGCAGGTTCAGATGGCTGACATCCGCACCAAATTCCGGTGGCGCGCAATGGCCGACAAGCGCATTTAGGTTTGCACCATCGACATAAACCTGCCCACCAGCGGCATGGATGATCGCACAAACATCGGCAATTGCCTCTTCAAACACGCCATGGGTTGACGGATAGGTCACCATCAAAGCGGCAAGATTTTCTTCATATTGGGCGGCCTTGGCACGCAGATCATCAAGATCAACATCCCCCGACGCATCACATTTCACCACAACAACTTTCATGCCGGCCATCGCCGCTGAGGCTGGATTGGTGCCATGTGCGGATGACGGGATCAGGCAGATATTGCGGTGATGATCACCGCGCGACTGATGATAGCGTGAAATCGCCAGCAACCCGGCAAATTCGCCCTGCGCGCCGGAATTTGGCTGCAATGACATCGCGGCATAGCCGGTGCATTGGCATAGCATCTCTTCCAGCCGTTCGATCATTTCGCGATAGCCAACGGTCTGATCATCCGGTGCAAAAGGATGGATATTGGCAAATTCTGGCCATGTAACGGGCATCATTTCAGCGGTGGCGTTCAGCTTCATCGTGCAAGACCCAAGCGGAATCATGCACCGGTCTAGCGCCAGATCACGATCTGATAACCGGCGCATATAGCGCAGCATTTCAGTTTCTGAACGGTAGCTGTGAAATACCTCATGCGTTAGAAACTGGCTTGTCCGGCCAAGCTCGGCAGGTAGGCTGTTTATCTGATCATCGCCAACATGGCCGCCAAGTGCAGTAATAATTGCCGCCAAAGCTGCATCATCAATGGTTTCATCAAAACTTGCGGCTATGGCGCCATCAAGCGGGCGCAGGTTAAACCCGGCAGCAACGGCCGCAGCCATCAATTCATCGCGGTCCCCTGCCGCCTCTATGACCACAGTGTCAAAGAATGCCTGATGCCGCAGATTGCGGCCCGCACTGAGCATGGCGGCAGCAAAGCGGCGCGCCTGACGGTTGCTATGCGCAGCAATATTCTGCAGTCCTTCCGGCCCGTGCCAGATCGCATAAAAACTCGCCATAATCGCCAGCAATGCCTGTGCTGTGCAAATATTCGAAGTGGCCTTTTCGCGGCGAATATGCTGTTCACGCGTTTGCAGGGCGAGCCGATAGGCGGGCCTGCCACGTGCGTCGCGTGAGACCCCGACCAGACGGCCCGGGATCGAGCGTTGCAATGGCTGGCTACAGGCAAAATAGGCTGCATGAGGTCCGCCAAACCCAAAAGGAACGCCAAAGCGCTGGGTGCTGCCAACCACAATATCGGCGCCCATTTCACCCGGCGGGGTCAGCAGGGCTAAGGCTAATAAATCGGCAGAGACAACGGCAAGCCCACCGCCATCATGGATCGCGTCAATATCGCCGCTGAGGTCACGGATTGCGCCGGTACTGCCGGGATAGCTTAAGAGGCCGCCAAAGCAATCGGCAGCAACCGGCCCGTCGATAGCCGTGATGTCAATGATGATGCCAAGTGGCGCGGCGCGGGTTTTCAAAATCGCAATGGTTTGTGGGTGCGTGTCAGGGTCAACGATAAAACGGTTGCCTTTGGGTTTATGCATCCGGTGCGCTAGTGCCATCCCCTCGGCAGCAGCGGTGGCCTCATCAAGCAGTGATCCATTGGCAATATCCATCCCGGTCAGATCCATAACCATTGTCTGAAAATTCAAAATGGCTTCGAGCCGCCCTTGCGATATCTCCGGCTGGTAGGGCGTATAGGCCGTATACCATGCCGGGTTTTCCAGAATATTACGCTGGATTACTGGCGGCGTATGGCAATTGTA
>RGCC01000082.1 GCA_009919335.1 Alphaproteobacteria bacterium | reverse complement strand
AAGCATCCAGTAATCCCACTCATAATCTTCCATATACTGCTTGGCAGTTGACGGGACGGCTGAGTAATAGCCCTGACGGTTGAGATAACCACCAACAAAACCTGACAGATACCAGTTGATAAATTCATAACAAACATCAGCCTGGTAGCCTTTGGTCGCAGCAGATAATGCAAAGCCAACTGCCCATGCACGATAGCCCTCTTTCAGCGGCTGATAGACGCATGGGATGCCTTGCGTCCGCACGGCGGTAATCGCAGGTGACCACATAGACTGGATCACGACTTCGCCTGATGCCATCAGGTTTACGCTTTCGTTGAAATCAGACCAAAGGGCGCGGAACTGGCCGGCCTTTTTCGCTTCGATTAGAATCTTGATTGTCAGATCAATTTCATCGCGTGTCATGTTACCTTTGTCAGGATATTGATATTCGCCCATCGACTCGACAACCATTGCTGCATCCATAATCCCAATTGACGGAATGTTCAGAATTGATGCTTTGCCTTTGAATTCCGGGTTCAAAAGTTCTGCCCAGGTGTTGATTGGGCGCTTGATAAGATCAGGGCGAATGCCGAGTGTATCAGCATTGAACACTGTTGGGATCAGCGTTGCCCAGCGGGTTGGCTCAGATGAGAACTCACTCGATTTTTCATCTTTCAGATAGAAAACCTTTTTTGGCGCTGTGCCCTGATCACCAATTGTCTTGCCGCCGATTTGACCAAGCGTATGGGTCGTACTAATATTGTCGAATTCCTTAATCCGCTTTGAGTCCATTCCAAGGATATTCCCTGACGGCACCAGCTTTGGTAGGCTAAAATACTCAGTGTCAACAATGTCAAAGCTGTTTGGCTGGGTCAAAACCCGCTTCGTAACCTCATCAGTTGTTACGGGAATATATTTCACCGTAATGCCCGTATCTTCGAAAAGCTTCTTGTCAATCTCGCTTCCCATTGTCGTTGCGGTACCGAGATAGCGGACAATTTTTTCATTGGCAGAATGGACTGCTGGTGCACTGAGGCCAAACCCGGCAAGGGCGGCAGTGGCACCGGCCGTTTTAAGAAGTGATCGTCTGTCAATTTGCTTAGCCATAGTTTTGTTCCTTTCCTATGCTTCTAGTTGTAGCTGGTCCTTTTTTAACCAGCTGGTTTTCACCTGATCCCCTAAATCAAACTTCGTCTTGGTAAATTCCATATCTGACTGAACAACAGTAAGGAGGCCGCGGTCTGACTTGACCTTCAAGCGCACCACTGATCCTAAAAACTCTACACCCGTCACCTCGCCAGTGCCCCCCGGTGTCACCTTTATCCGATCCTCTCGGATTGATATTGGCCGCCCCTCACCCTCAATAACATTATGCCCGCCAATGAAACGTGCAACGAAGGCATTGCGAGGCTTGGTGAATATTTCGATTGGCGAGCCCTTCTGTTCGACCTTGCCGTCATTCATCACCAGAATCACGTCAGCCAATGCCATTGCTTCTTCTTGGCTGTGCGTCACATGAACAAAGGTAATGCCAAGCTGACGTTGCAACAGCTTTAATTCCGACCGCATTTCAATGCGCAAAAAAGGATCAAGTGCCGATAGAGGCTCATCGAGCAGTAACAGTTTTGGCTTGGTGATTAACGCCCTCGCAAGCGCCACCCGCTGCTGCTGACCGCCTGATAATTGGCTGGGATAGCGTTGCGACATCGTATGGAGCTGGACACTTTCAAGAAGCTCCATGGCGCGCGCATGACGTTCGGTCTTGCCAACCCCCATGATCTTCAACGCAAAAGCGACATTGTCGATCACTTTTAGATGCGGAAACAGCGCGTAGCTTTGGAACATCATCGATGTGCTCCGCGCTGCTGGTGGTTCATTTGATATATCCAGATTGTCCAGAAAAACAGCGCCGCTGGTAATGTCCTCATGTCCGGCAATCATCCGCAGCAACGAGGTCTTACCGCATCCTGACGGCCCCAAAAGACAACAATATGTGTTTTCTGGGAGCGATAGATTAATCCCCCGCACGGCGACGGTGTCCCCATAGCGCTTTTCAAGGTCAATCAGCTCAAGATGGTTGTTCGACTGGTTCATTATTTTGTCCTTAACTTTGCAGGACCGTATCTGGACCACTGAAAAAAGATACGTGTATATTTTCAGCAGAGTGGAAACATTTTTGCACCGCGCCCACAACGATCGCACACTTGACTTCGCCATGATATTACTGATCTATCACTATCTGGCGATTGTTAGTATCGGTCAATAAATTGGTTAGGAAAAATAATATAGTCAATAATTCCATAGATATAGATACGGATAATCATTGCATGAGATCATGCTGACGCGACTAGAAAAGACGAGAATCGAACTTATTTTCACAAAGGTGAAGAGATGAGCCGCTTCCATATTGTTGAACATCCGCTCATTGCGCATAAGATGTCTGTTCTGCGCAACAAGGAGACGAAATCACCCCTGTTCCGACAGACTTTGCGGGAAGTTGCCTATTTAATGACCTTTGCGGTTACGCAGCATTTGGATTTGGTTCCCTTGCGTATCGAGACGCCGCTTGAGGTTGCTGACTGTTATCAAGGTAACGGCTTGACTGAAGCCTTGCTGAACATTCTTCCAGAGGCATCCGTTGGGCATCTAGGCATGGCAAGAAATGATCAGACCTTACAGCCAGAAAAATATTATACCAAACTGCCAAGTGATATTTCTGCGCGGCAGGTTATTCTTGCTGATCCGATGTTGGCAACAGCCGGAAGCACCGTTGCTGCAATCGATATTCTGCGTGACCATGGGGTCAAAGATATTGTCTTTATGTGTCTTCTGGCGGCGCCCGAGGGAGTCGAACGATTACGCGAAGCACATCCTGATGTGCCAATCTTTACCGCAGCACTTGACCGGCAGCTTAACGAGAAGGGCTATATATTGCCCGGCTTGGGTGATGCTGGCGACCGGATTTATGGCACGTAAACTTTTGCCCTGTCGGGGTAGATCAAAATCGCCGTCACACGGACCCGCAAAAAACCCTGTTTTTAAACTGGGTTTTTAAGCACTCGAAATTTGTTTAACTGTACAAAGTCCGGTGAGGTTGTTTATCGAAGCAAAAAACCTAATATGAACAGATGTAAATTAAATTTATCATTAGGTGTTCCAAGGTGCCAGTAACTGCGAATATTGAACAGCCAGCTTTGCAGCGCGCTCGTGGCACCATTGATCTTGTCATGAAATCTGGCAAGGTCGAGCGGTTTTACCAATCGGGCTCGGCCAAAATATTCATGCCGAAAACCTATGCGCAGACAATTGAGGCGGTTCTGGTGAACACTGCTGGCGGGTTAACGGGCGGGGATGAATTTGACGTTAGGCTTGGCGCTGACGGTGATACGCATCTGACCGTTTCAACGCAAACTGCCGAACGGGTTTATCGCGCATTAGGTCCGCAAAATGCCGAAATGCGTGTCAATATGACGGTCACTGGCGCGGCCACGCTTCATTGGCTGCCGCAGGAAACAATAATATTTGATGGGGCTCGATTCGCCCGTCATTTGGATGTTCAGATGGATGAGAGTGCCAGCTTTCTTGCCAGCGAAATGATGGTTTTTGGCCGGACTGCAATGCAAGAAACCGTGCGCCAGGCCAGCATATGCGATCAGTGGCGGATATGGCGCGACGGCAGGTTAATCCATGCTGAAGCATTCCGTCTTGATGGCCAGATTCACCAAAAACTACACCGCAAGGCCAGCGCAGCTGGCAATGTCTGCTTTGCCACGACAATATATATCGGCACGGATGCCGAAACCAATGCAGAAGCAGTGCGAGAATTTTTCAATAATGTTGCCGATGTTGACGCCGCGGTTTCTGCATGGAACGGCAAGCTTGTTATCCGCAGCCTTTCTAATGACACGGCAAGGCTGAGAAAATTCTTGGCACAATTCATCGAGCATTTCCGCCAAATTGCGAACCCGCGTGTTTGGAATTAACCGGCCCCTATTTATTTTGATAAGACTGCGCGTTCAGGTCACAAGGAGATTTTACCAATGAAATTAACCCCCCGTGAAAAAGACAAATTGTTGGTTAGCGTGGCCGCTATGGTTGCCAGAGGGCGGCTGCAACGTGGGGTCAAATTGAACTATCCCGAAGCGATTGCGCTGATTACCGATTTTGTTGTCGAAGGTGCGCGTGATGGCCGCAGCGTTGCGGATTTAATGGAGGCTGGCGCGCATGTGGTGCGCGAGGCTGATTGTATGCCGGGCATCGCCGCGATGATTCATGACGTGCAGGTCGAAGCAACCTTTCCCGACGGCACCAAGCTGGTAACCGTGCATCACCCGATCCGCTGAGGCAAACCCCAAGACAAAAGGACATCCCATGATACCCGGAGAAATTATTGTTGCCGCTGGCGATATCATCCTGAATGAAGGGCGCGAAGCCATCACCCTGACTGTGGCAAATACTGGCGATAGGCCGGTACAGATCGGTAGTCACTATCATTTTGCCGAGACCAATGCAGCGCTTGATTTTGACCGCAAGATTGCGCGTGGAATGCGACTAGATATCGCCGCCGGAACCGCTGTTCGGTTTGAACCCGGGCAAACACGGGACGTTCAGCTGATCCCGATCGCTGGCGCGCGACGGGTCTTTGGTTTTAACGCACAGATAATGGGAGATCTATAAATGCCAAAAACAATGTCCCGCAATATTTACGCTGATATGTATGGGCCAACCACTGGCGATCAGGTGCGTTTGGCTGATACTGACTTGATTATCGAGGTTGAGCGCGATCTGACGCATTATGGTGAAGAGGTGAAATTTGGCGGTGGTAAAGTCATCCGTGATGGCATGGGCCAGTCACAGGTAACCCGTGCAGATGGCGCGGTTGATACGGTGATTACCAACGCGCTGGTCATTGATGTGGCAGGCATTTATAAGGCAGATATCGGGATAAAGGACGGGCGGATCTGCGCCATTGGCAAGGCTGGCAACCCTGACACCCAGCCAGATGTTGATATTATCATTGGCCCCGGAACCGAAGCAATTGCGGCCGAGGGGCATATCCTAACTGCGGGCGGGTTTGACAGTCACATTCATTTCATTTGTCCGCAACAGATAGATCGACCACTTGCACACCAGGCAGCTGGCATATTGGCCGGATGCTGCAAGCGGCCGATGGCCTTGCGATGAATCTCGCCTTTGCTGGCAAGGGAAACGCATCACTGCCGGCGGCACTCGAAGAACAGGTTATCGGTGGGGCCTGTGCGTTGAAACTGCATGAAGATTGGGGCACCACACCAGCGGCGATTGACACGTGCTTATCGGTTGCTGATGCAATGGATGTTCAGGTGATGATCCATACCGACACGCTTAACGAAAGTGGCTTTGTTGAAAACACTGTCAAAGCGATGAAACAGCGGGTCATTCATGCGTTCCATACCGAAGGGGCTGGCGGTGGTCACGCACCTGATATTATCAAAATTTGTGGCGAGCAATTTGTCATTCCGTCATCAACCAATCCGACGCGCCCCTATACCGTCAACACGCTGGAAGAACATCTCGATATGCTGATGGTCTGTCACCATCTGGATAAATCGATTCCCGAGGATGTGGCCTTTGCCGAAAGTCGTATTCGGCGTGAGACGATCGCGGCTGAGGATATTCTGCATGATATGGGCGCGTTTTCGATCATTGCCTCGGACAGTCAGGCGATGGGACGTGTTGGCGAGGTTATAATTCGGACATGGCAAACCGCGCATAAGATGAAAATACAGCGGGGACGTTTGCCCGAGGAAACCGGTGAAAATGACAATATCCGTGTGAAACGCTATATCGCCAAATATACGATTAATCCGGCAATCGCTCATGGCATCTCAAACCATATTGGCTCAATTGCCGTTGGCAAGCGGGCCGACTTGGTTTTGTGGAAGCCTGCCTTCTTTGGGGTGAAACCGGAAATGGTCTTATTGGGGGGAAGTATCGCGGTGGCACAAATGGGCGACCCAAATGCATCCATCCCAACACCGCAACCGGTTTACACACGCCCAATGTTTGCCAGCCTTGGCCGTTCGGTTGAACAGTCAGCAGTTACATTCGTTAGTGATGCAGCACAGGCAATGGGAATCAAATCGCAACTGGGCCTTGCCAAGGCGACCCTGCCAGTTAGTCATACACGCGATATCTCAAAGGCCGATATGGTGCATAACAGCCATTGCCCTGATATCGAGGTTAACCCGGAAACCTATGAAGTGCGCGCTGACGGTGTTTTATTGACGTGCGAGCCGGCGCATGAATTGCCAATGGCGCAGCGTTATTTCCTCTATTAAGGCAGAGTAAGACGATGGATCAGGCGAAATCTCAGGAACCAACATATGCCGGTCATATCCACCGCGATGTAACCCGCCGCGATGGTGATATGATGATCACGCTGGAATTTGAGGCGCGGTTTTTGCGGCGCAAACGGATGCTCACTGATTGCGGGCTGCCGTTTATCGTGGACCTGCCCGAAACCGTTTCGCTTGATGCTGGTGATGCCTTTCTGCTGGACGATGGCCGCCGGGTTATTGTCCGTGCTGCGGCCGAGCCGGTGGTAGAAATACGCCACAAAAATCTCGCAAAAATTGCCTGGCATATCGGCAATCGGCACACC
>RGCC01000081.1 GCA_009919335.1 Alphaproteobacteria bacterium | reverse complement strand
CCGGGCATCCGCCGTAACTCCTGCCGCAAATCACCGCTTAACTTGAACCTGCCGGGAAGCCCGATACAAACATCCTGCCCCTTGATATTAAGCTGAATCTTCACCTCAGCCTTGCCGGGTCCATCGGCTTTTAGGGCCTCTTTTAGCCTTATCAGCGGCTTTTCATCCTGAACCCAGAGTGCAACCCCGCCGTGCCATGCAGCAATAGCATCATCAAGCAATTCAACACGAGCTGCCAGCAAACGCGGCCCGTTATCCTCAACTTTGAGGTTGGCTACGATCAGCAACGGCTTTTCCCGGTCCAGCAAATCATTGGCTTCAGCTAAAACGTCGGAAAAGAACGTTACTTCAAACACACCCGTTTGATCGGTAAGTTGAACAAAGGCAAAACGGTTGCCCCGCTGTGATACACGCACCTGTTTCGCCGTGACTGATCCGGCCAGATTAACACGCTGCGGCGCGCGGCCAGTTTTCACCTGATCGGTCAGCTCAGCGTGCGATGTTACCCGCAGACGTCCAAGCTGATTTGCATAGCTATCCAGCGGATGCGCCGACAGGTACAGACCAAGCGCATCAAATTCCTCTTTCAGCCGATCCATACCAGCCCAATCAGCCATCTCGCGCAATCTGATACTATCGTCAATCACCGCAGCATCACCACCGAACAGACTGACCTGATTAGACTCGGCCTCGCGGCGCATTGTGTCTGCATGGGAAAGGATTAAATCCATATTTTCAATCAGTTCACGACGGTTTTTGTGAATATTATCAAGCGCACCTGCCCGCACAAGCCCTTCCATCTGACGCCGATTAATCACTTCGCGCGGCAATCGCTGTAGAAAATGCTTTAAGGACGAAAAGTGCCCTTCAACATCTCTAATTTCAGTGAGGCGGCTCATCGCCTCGGCACCAACATTTTTCACGGCTGACAGTGCATAGCGAATGGCCAATTCACCATCGCCGCCATTTATGTTTATTTTTTCAACGGCGAAGCCAGACGATGATTGATTGATATCAGGCGGTAAAACGGCAATGTTCTTTTGCTGACATTCCTGTCGGAACACTGCCAGCTTCTCGGTATTCCCTGCGTCAAGCGCCATCGACGCCGCCAAAAATTCAACAGGATAATTCGCCTTTAGATAGGCAGTCTGATAAGACACCAGCGCATAGGCGGCCGCGTGTGATTTGTTAAATCCATAGCCAGCAAAGGCCGCGATCTGGTCAAAAACATCAGATGCCAACTGTTCCGACAGCCCGCGCTTTGTTGCCCCGGCGATAAAAATCTGCCGCTGTTCGTCCATCTCCTCTTTAATCTTTTTACCCATCGCACGGCGCAGAATATCCGCAGCACCAAGCGTGTAATCAGCAAGCACACGCGCCGCTTGTTGCACCTGCTCCTGATAAATCATAATGCCATAGGTCTCGGCCAAAACAGGCTCTAGATCAGGGTGCATATAGGTGATCTGCGAAGGATCATGTTTTCGGGCAACATAATCCTTGATGTTTTCCATTGGCCCCGGCCGATAGAGCGCCACTACGGCAATAATATCTTCAAAACGGTCAGGCTTTAGCCCGCGCAGCACATCACGCATCCCGCTGGATTCCAGCTGAAACACGCCAACCGTGTCACCATTGGACAGCATTTCAAAGGTCGGCTGGTCATCAAGCGGGATTGACCCCAGATCAAGCTCGATCCCTCTTTCGCCAATAAACTCGACCGCCCGCTGCAAAACGGTCAGGGTTTTAAGCCCGAGGAAGTCGAATTTAACAAGGCCGGCCTTTTCCACCCATTTCATGTTGAATTGCGTCACCGGCATATCGGATCGCGGATCGCGGTAAAGCGGTACCAACTCAGCAAGCGGCCGATCACCGATAACCAGCCCCGCTGCATGGGTAGAGGCGTGCC
Source organism: Alphaproteobacteria bacterium (assembly GCA_009919335.1). Lineage (GTDB taxonomy): Bacteria > Pseudomonadota > Alphaproteobacteria > Puniceispirillales > Puniceispirillaceae > UBA3439. Next base: position 4,764 of record RGCC01000081.1, on the reverse strand, counting down.
GGTAAAGCCCTTCAAGTTTCATCGACACATCAATCAGATCGGCAACCTGTTCATCATCGCGGCGCTGCTGGCGCAATTCCTCTTCAGACACAAGCGCCTGCGCAATCGTTGTCGGCTTGGCCGGGTTATTCGGGATCAATTTGGCAATTCGGTCAACCTGCCCGTAAGGCATTTCCAGCACACGCCCCACATCACGCAAGGCAGCCCGCGCCTGCAATGACCCGAATGTGATGATTTGCGCAACTTTATCGTGACCGTATTTATCCTGCGCTTTGGCCCATTGAATGAAATCAGCAACAATCAGGAAATACCCCGGAAAGCCCATTTGTTTGATGACATTCAGCTCAAAACTCAGACGGTCAAAATAGGGCTTGGCCGCCTCGTCACGCGCAGCCTGATCCATCTCGTCAGTGAAAACGTGACCTTCCAAGCGCCCCTGCAACCCGGCCTCTGCCTGCGCAGTGAGCTCCTCCTCCTCGTTCCGACCATCAGCAGACTCAAATGGTGGCAAGATCGGATCATGCTGTTTTGCCATCGTGCTACACCGTTTGGCGATGACCAATGTATTGGCAATTGCCTCAGGTATATCTGCAAATAATTCAGTCATTTGGACAGAGCTTTTAAAGTAATGCTCCGGCGAAAAACGTGGGCGATCAGCCTCGGAAAACTTTCTGCCGGTGCCGATACAGACCAGCGTATCATGCGGCTGGCTCATCTCAGCATTCTCAAAACGGCAGTCATTGGTCGCAACCAACGCCGCATTCAGCCGGTCAGCAATCGTTAGTAGATGCGGTTCTGCCGCCCGTTCCACGCCAAGGCCATGACGTTGCAATTCGATATAGAACCTATCACCGAACAAGGCCGCAAGCTGATCGGCGCGCGCACCCGCCAAGGCCGGCCTACCGTCACCAGCCGGTGCCCCAATAAAGCCAGCCAAGGCGCCGCCACTTAACAGGATAAGCCCATCAGCATGGGCCGCCAAATCATCCAGCGAACAGGCCGGATCATGCACCGCATCAGCCTCAAGCAAAGTCTTTGACAGCAATTTTGAGAGGTTCGTATAGCCAAGGTCGTTTTTCGCCAAAAGTACAATCTCGCCCTGACCTTGTGAGTCTTTGAGATTGATCTGGGTGCCCATGATCGGCTGAACGCCAGCGCTTGCCACCGTTTGCGCAAATTCAAGCGCACCGAACATATTATTTGTATCGGTAATCGCCGCGGCCGGCTGCCGGTCATCGGCAATCAATGACGCCAGAGATTTTATGCGCAGTGTTGATTCGGCCAGCGAATAGGCACTATGCAGTCTGAGATGGACAAAATTGGCGGGCATTACAGGCTTTCAGCAATCAACAAGGAAGCCGCCTGACACTACCCCAAAGCCGCGCCGTAAATCTAGCCAATTGAGATGATTTTACCATCGGCAATCGTCAGCACCGAGTCCATCTTTAGAGCAATTTGTTGATTATGCGTAACCACCAATGCCGCGGTACCAGTTGCCCGTGTAATGGTCGAGAGGTGGTGAAACACATCTTTTGCTGTATCAGGGTCAAGATTGCCGGTCGGCTCATCAGCAAGTAGCACACGCGGCGCATTCGCCACCGCACGTGCAATCGCCACACGCTGCTGCTCGCCGCCCGATAACAAACCGGGGCGAAAATCTGCACGCGCTTGCAATCCAACCATTGCAAGCAATTGCTCGGCGCGGGTGGCCGCCTCATCACGATCAAGCCCGTTTAGCATCTGCGGTATCATCACATTTTCATGCGCAGAAAATTCGGGTAAAAGGCGGTGAAACTGAAAAACAAAGCCGATATGGGTTCGCCGTAATCGTCCACGTCGTGAACGGCCCAGCTCGCCAGCTTCCACACCATCAACAAACACTGCGCCAGCATCTGGCCGCTCCAAAAGACCGGCAATATTCAGCAATGTCGATTTACCTGATCCTGATGGGCCAACCAGTGCCTTCATTTCGCCAGCATTAACGGCGAGGCTGGCATCGGTCAGAACGTCAAGTTTAACCGTACCTTGGAAATAGCTGCGCTGGATATTGCGTAATTCCAGCAAAGGTCCGGATGATTTTGCAGTTTCGATATCACTCATAGCGCAATGCCTCAGCCGGCGCGATTCTAGATGCACGCCATGCCGGATAGAGGCTGGCCACAAACGACAACCCCAATGCCATCAGCACGACCATCAGAACTTCCTGCGGATCAATTTTTGCAGGCAGATTAGACAGGAAATAAATCTCCGCTGCAAATAACTCAGCCCCCGACAGACTTTCGATCGCCCCTTTGATCGCATCAATATTCCAGCAGAACAGCATCCCCGCCAGCGTACCCGTAATAGTGCCAACAATGCCGATGCTTGCCCCCGTCATCAAAAATATGCGCATTATGCGATATCAGCATTTTTTGACCGGACTAGCATGATCATTGACGAAATGATGTTAAAGGCCGCAACGAGGATGATCAGCGTCAAAATCAGGAACATGACGTTGCGCTCAACCCTTAAGGCGTTCAAAAAGCTGCGGTTGCGCTCAACCCAGTCAAAAACGCGCAGATCATCGCCAACAACCTGCCTTACGGACTGACGAAGCACAGCAATCTTTTCGGGCGCTGATACATAAATTTCAAGACCGGATACGGTGTTTTCATAACCTAAAAATCCAGCTGACAGATCAAGAGGCATAAAGACAAAGCTGGAATCATATTCGTACATACCAACATTAAAGATACCCACAATTTTGAATTTACGGCGGGTTGGCACAGTGCCAAATGCGGTTGCCTTGCCCTTGGCGGTGGTCAAAGTCACACTATCGCCAGATGTCACCCCAAGTTTGAACGCCATTTCACGGCCAATCAACACCCCGCCCCCGTCCCGGAAACCATTGATTTCAGCCTCGCCAAGCGAATTCCATAGCGGTTTGCGCACCGCAAGATCAGACCAGCGCACCCCGCGCACGACCGCACCGACGCTGACACGGTTCTGCGTTGCCATCACTTGACCTTCGATTTGCGGCGTAACAGCGATTACATCACGCATATCGGTTATTTTAAGGGCCAGCTGATCAAAATCTGCGATCCCGCCCGGCTTGCTGGAATAAACAGCAACATGGCCGTTCAGCCCAAGTATCCGGCCAACCAGCTCAGCCCGAAACCCGTTCATCACCGACATCACAACAATCAGCGTTGCAACGCCAAGCGTGATCCCCGCAAGCGAAAACCAGGCAATTACCGATATAAACCCCTCGGCGCGGCGCGATCGCATATAGCGAAACGCTAACATCCGTTCAACCGGAGAGAAAAAATATCTCATCAAATAGCCCTTTTCGCCGCTGCCTGAACTGCCAGAAACCTTATGTTTTCGTGCCTACCATCGTTAGTGCCGACTCTGGCGAAACTTCGCTAGTTTCACCCGATTTACGCCGCTTTACCTCGACCACGCCATTTTCCATTCCGCGCGGCCCAACAACAATCTGCCACGGTATACCAATCAAATCCATCGCCGCGAGCTTTGCGCCCGGTCTTTCGTCACGATCGTCAAGAAGCGGATCATGCCCCGCTGCCGCCAGCGCATCATATAATGACTGGCACGTTGCATCACAAATGGCATCCCCCGGCTTTAGATTGACCACCGCAACACCGAATGGCGCCACCGAATCCGGCCAGATAATACCCTTATCATCGTGGCTAGCCTCGATAATACCGCCAACGAGGCGAGAGACGCCAATGCCGTACGACCCCATATGCACCGGCACATTCTTGCCATCAGGACCGCTGACCGTAGCCCCCATGGCCGCTGAATATTTTGTACCAAAATAGAATATATGACCAATTTCAATACCGCGCATGGTCATAAGATCATCATCGGCAACCGGACAATTGGCGGGGTCATGCTTTTCATCTGCACGCGCATAGATTGATGTAAACCTATCAACAAACGGCTGTAAATCAGCATCATAGTCAATATCGGCCAGAAGGTCGGTTTTCAGCCAGTCTTTGTGAAAATAAACACCGCTCTCGCCGGTCTCGGCCAAAATGATAAATTCATGGCTCATATCACCGCCGATCGGACCAGTATCTGCCTCCATCGGGATTGCCGTCAGCCCCATCCGCGCAAAGGTTTTCAGGTATGAGACAAACATTTTATTATAGGCGATGCGTGCGGCCTCACCATCCAGATCAAACGAATAGGCATCTTTCATCAGAAATTCACGTCCCCGCATAATGCCGAAACGTGGCCGCACCTCATCACGAAACTTCCACTGAATATGATAGAGGTTCAGCGGCAACGCCTTATAGCTGCGGACGTGCGAGCGAAAAATATCGGTAACCTGTTCTTCATTGGTTGGCCCATAAAGCATATCACGGTCGTGCCGGTCTTTGATGCGCAGCATCTCTGCACCATAATCGTCATAGCGACCGGACTCCTGCCAGATTTCTGCCGGTTGCAGCGTGGGCATCAAAATTTCAAGCGCCCCAGCGCGATCCTGCTCTTCACGAACAATAGTGGCGATCTTATCCAGAACCCGCTTGCCAAGCGGCAGCCATGAATAGATACCAGCACTAGATTGCTGGATCATCCCCGCGCGAAGCATCAGGCGATGCGAGGCGATCTGAGCCTCTTTCGGGGTTTCTTTTAAAACAGGTAGAAAATACTGGCTTAAACGCATCTGTTTTCCTTCTATAGAAGATGGCGCATTCATCATTTATTGGCTGAATTAAACCGCAATCCCTAACCCAGCTTTAAGAGCGCCAAATTAGG
>RGCC01000009.1 GCA_009919335.1 Alphaproteobacteria bacterium | reverse complement strand
CGAGTCAATTGTTGTGAATTCACTGTGCTTTCCGTCGCAGTTTGGATGCACTCAGGATGTGCCAAAATATGATTACAACCCCGAAAAGGCAAAGAAGCTGCTGGCCGAGGCAGGCTATCCAAATGGGTTTGAAACACCGTTCCTTGCCTACCGAAACCGTGATTATGCTGAAGCCATGATCAACAATCTGAATGCAATCGGCATCAAGACAAAATTTGAGTATCTGAAATATGCGGCATTCCGAGACAAGGTTCAGGAAGGTGCGTCGCCATTTAACTTTGGTACATGGGGATCATACTCAATTAATGATGTTTCAGCCATTACCAGCCACTTCCAATCTGGTGGTAAGGACGATTATTCAAAAGACCCTGAGGTTATCAAGCAGTTGGGAATTGGGGATACTAATGTAGATCCCCAAGTTAGAAAGGACGCCTATAAAGCGGCTCTTTCTCGCATATCGGAAGAGGTATTTATGTTCCCGCTATGGTCATATAATACATGGTATGCGTTCTCGAAAGACGTCGAATTCACGCCTACGGCAGATGAAATTCCGCGCTTTTTCACAGCAAAATGGAAATAAATAAACGATAGCTGCGCGCCGAACGGCGCGCAGCTCTCTCACTGACGTTTTGACAGGTATGCTCTGATGCTTTTTTATACATTGAAGCGGTTTGGCCTCGCATCATTAGTCGCTTTAACGGTTTCTTTTATCAGCTTTGGTCTGCTCTATCTGTCGAGTGACCCAGCGATTGCTATGGCTGGTGAAACGGCTTCAGACGCGGATATTGAGGCCATTCGTAAACTATATGGCTTTGACCGGCCTATCCTTGTCCAGTATTTTGACTGGCTTCAGCGTGCAATTGGTGGTGACCTGGGAAAAAGCTATTATTTCCGAACTAGCGCAATTACCTTTGCAATTCTATTCTCAGTTCCGCTTGGTGTTGCTGCTGCAATTCGTCCAAACAGCATTATTGACCGCGTTGCGCTGTTCTTATCTGTTATGGGGCAGGCGCTTCCAAGCTTTTGGTTTGCCCTGATGCTCATCGTTTTACTGTCAGTAAATCTGCGTCTGTTGCCAACATCCGGTTCCGATACATGGCTGCATTTTGTAATGCCAACCGTGGTTCTTGGGTATTATGCGGCGCCAGCGATTATGCGGCTAACGCGAACTGGCATGCTTGAGGTTCTCAGCACAGATTACATAAGAACCGCGCGGGCGAAGGGATTACGGCCGGTAGTGGTCCTCTTTAAACATGCTCTTCGTAACGCGATTATCCCTGTTGTCAGCCTAGCTGCGGTGCAGTTTGGGTTTATGTTGGGGGGGTCGATTGTTGTCGAAACAATTTTTGCTTTGCATGGGGCTGGCTTTTTAGCTTGGGAGTCAATTACCAGAAATGATCTACCGACAGTGCAGGGGCTTATTCTAGTCTTTTCATTATTTTACATTGTTCTCACATTTTTTGCTGATTTGCTAAATGCGTGGCTTGATCCTCGGATCAGGATTAGCTGATGTCATTATCAAATAGTGCAAACATAAATAGGTCAGGCAAATTGTCTTCGCTGATTAAAAAAGTCAAAGGCCATCAGGGCATGATCATCGGCTCGGTCATTGTCATTACAGTCATTGCCATCGCTTTGCTTGCCCCGCTTATTGCCCCGCACGATCCGTATCATCAAGATTTGATGCGGCGTCTTGTGCCGCCTGTTTGGGACAGCCGTGGTAGCTGGGAGCATATTCTTGGCACGGATCACCTTGGGCGTGATTACCTGTCAAGGTTGATATATGGGGCTCGAATTTCCCTGCTCATTGGCATCGGGGCTGCAGTTATTTCTGGCATCATCGGTACTTTTATGGGGGTTATGGCGGGCTATTTTGGTGGCCGCGTTGATATGGTCGTCACGTTTCTGATCACGGTCAGGCTCTCGATGCCGGTCGTTCTAGTGGCGTTGGCGGTTGTGGCGATTGTTGGTGGGTCGCTGCAGGTGGTCGTGACGGTGTTGGGCTTGTTATTGTGGGATCGATTTGCCGTGGTGATGCGGTCATCGACCTTGCAAATTCGTTCGATGGATTATGTTGCTGCAGCACGGGCGGTTGGCTGTTCAACCTCACGTGTTTTGATCGCAGAGGTGATGCCGAACGTGGTTAACAATCTGATCGTGATCACAACGATTGAAATTGCGCACGCGATTATTCTTGAAGCCGCATTGTCGTTCCTTGGCCTTGGCGTTCAACCTCCATTGCCATCCTGGGGGCTGATGGTGTCCGAAGGAAAGGATATGATGTTATTTGAGCCATGGTTGATTGCTATACCAGGAGTGGCGTTGTTTATGCTGGTTCTAGCTATCAATCTGATGGGTGATGGTGCACGGGATATAACTGCACCGGAAAATAGGAACTAGGGGGTGGGGATGCCTGATCGAGTGCTTGAGGTCAAAAATCTATCGGTGGATATTCCCCTCGCCGAGGGCGTGCTGCATGCAGTAGACGACCTCAATATTCATGTGGATAAGGGTGAGACGCTGTGCATCGTTGGTGAGTCTGGTTGTGGCAAATCATTGACCTCGTTGGCGATAATGGATCTGTTGCCCAAAAAAGCGATCCGGAGGCTACGACAGCTTGATCTGGCGGGCACGAGTATCCTTGATTATTCCGAGAAACAAATGTCGGATATTCGGGGTAACAAGATGGGAATGATTTTCCAAGAGCCAATGACCAGTCTGAACCCGGCCTTTACCATAGGCAATCAGATGATCGAGACATTGCACCGTCATCGCACCATATCAGGTGATGAGGCGCGCGATCTGGCAAAGCGTATGCTGGAAAAGGTTGGCATCACTGCGGCCGATCAGCGGCTTGGTCAATATCCGCATCAATTATCTGGTGGGTTGCGTCAACGGGTTATGATTGCCATGACGCTTTTATGTGAACCGGAATTGATTATCGCTGACGAGCCGACAACGGCGCTTGATGTGACGATTCAGGCGCAGATCCTGTTGTTGTTGAAAGACCTGCAAAATGAATTTGATATGGGGCTGATGCTGATCACACATGATCTTGGCGTGGTGGCGCGAATTGCGACCCGTGTTGCGGTGATGTATGCGGGCCAAATCGTCGAGCAGGGCACGGCGCAGCAGATTTTTGAAAACCCGCTTCACCCTTATACCCGCGGGCTTATGCGTTGTATTCCGGTGCCGGGAAAAACCAAGCGCGGTACGCCACTTGGGTCAATCCCGGGTATGGTGCCGTCGCTGATTGGCGAATTTACTGGCTGCAGGTTTGCTGATCGCTGCGATATGGCCAGCGATGCGTGTCGTCAGAGTGATATTTCGCTGCGTGACCCAAAAGGTAAAACACAGGCTTATCGCTGCATCCATGATGCTAAAACACTGGCAAAAAGTGAGGTGGCATGATGGCTGAACTAATGATTGATGCAAAGGATGTAACCCGGAACTTCTCTATTTCACGCGGTATGTTTCGGGGAAAGCAACAGCTCAAGGCAGTGAATGGGGTAAATCTGACGGTTGCGCGCGGCGAGGTTCTGGCACTTGTTGGCGAGTCGGGTTGTGGAAAAACGACGCTTGCCAAAATGCTGCTTGGTCTGTTGCCACAATCATCGGGCACGGTTGAGCTATGTGGCAAGCCGATCAATGATGTGCCGCGGCTCGAGTTGGCGCGAACTGTGCAGCCTATCTTTCAAGACCCATATTCGTCGCTCAATCCGCGAAAGACGATCGGCTCTATCATCGCGTTGCCGATGAAGGTGCAGGGCGTTGCTGATCCGGACAGTATGCAACGGCGTGTCGAGGAAACGATGGAGCTGGTGGGGTTGCCGCCGCGCCTTCGTAATGCCTTTCCAAATCAGTTATCGGGCGGCCAGCGCCAGCGCGTGGCAATTGCCCGTGCGCTGGTCAACCGGCCACAAATTGTCGTGTGTGACGAGCCAACATCGGCGCTGGATGTCTCGGTGCAGTCGCAGATATTGAACCTGTTGAACGACCTGCGCGATGAGTTGAATTTAACATATATTATCATCAGTCATAATCTGGCAGTGGTCGAACATATCGCAACGCGGGTGGCTGTGATGTATCTTGGGCGTATTGTCGAAGTCGCCGATACCGATAAATTGTTTAATGATCCGCAGCACCCCTATACACGCGCGCTGTTGAATTCAGTTCTGACCCCTGATCCAAATCTGGGGATTCCGAATAACCAGTTAGGCGCCAGTTATCCAAATCCGATTGACCCACCGACAGGCTGTTCGTTTCATCCGCGCTGTGCCAACGCAATGCCGCATTGCTCTGGCATTGCGCCAGTCGGAAAAGCTCAAAAAGGGCATTATGTCGAATGCCATCTTTATGAGGATTGATCCCGCTAGGCGTTAGCCTGCCGCTTTTGCAACATTTGCCAGATTGGCTATATCGGGAAGAGGGCGACGGGTTTTCTCGTTCACAGCAAGCACGTCCTCGAGCGCTTTTGCAACCTCAATAACAAGCCGATCACGCCCGGGCGCGCCCAGAATCTGGATGCCAAACGGCATGTGATGATCATCTAGCCCGCATGGCAGAACAACCGCGCTTGCAAGCGCCATTGTTGGCAAATAGGTGATCGCCAGCCAGCGCATATAAGTTTCCATTTGCACATCATCAATCTCTGTAACCGACCATTGATCATGCGGGAATGGTGAGGTTGATGCGGCTGGACAAATGACCACATCCACCTCGTCAAAGAGATCGAGCCAGTTGCGGGCAATCTTGCTTTGTTGCAGATGTGCGATTGCAACATCTTCCAGATTATAGGCAAGGCCGCGATCAACATTATCGACAACGTTCGGGCTTAGCTTGTCGCGGTGTTGACGGACACGCTCACCATGTGCGGCAACAAAATTCACCCCGCGCAAAACTTCAAATGAGTTATCACCATCGGTAAAGTCGGGGCTGCCCTCTATCGCAGTCGAAAAGTGACGGCCGAAAACACCAACCCGGTCGGCGAAAAGCGACCGATAGCTTTTTGACATTGGCGCGGCGCCAAGATCGGCCGTAATCATTGCCCTGATGCTGCCAAGATCGGCGCCTTCAAGGGGCGCAAATAAATCGATGTCAGGTGATGTTGAAAATGGATCATGCGGATCAACGCCCATCTGTGCCTGCAGCAATAGATAGGCATCGTCAACGGTGCGCCCCATCGGCCCGAGAACGGAAAAAGGAAGCAGGCCAACCGGCCGCCCTTCTGCTGCAACAACCCCCGGAGATGGCCGGATGCCGACAACACCGCAGAAACCTGCAGGCGTGCGCAGGCTGCCCCCATAATCAGATCCGCTGGCAAGCGGCATCATACCAGTGGCAAGCGCAACCGCTGATCCGCCCGACGAACCACCACAGGTTTTTTCTGGATTGAAAGGATTGCCGGTGGCACCAAATACAAGATTGCGTGTATTTGCCCCCGCACCAAATTCCGGTGTGTTAGTCTTGCCGATAATGATACCGCCCTCGGCGCGAATATTCGCAACTGACCCCTGATCCTTGGTTGGGATGTGATTGGCATAAAGTGTCGAGCCTAAAGTGGTGCGGATCCCGGCGGTCGCTTCAAGATCTTTGATGCCAACCGGAAGCCCGTGTAGCAAACCCAATTCCTGCCCACTCAGAACGGCTTTTTCAGCGTCAATTGCCGCGTCACGGGCGTGATCAAATGAACGCGTAACAACGGCGTTAAGCGCCCCATCTGTCGCTTCGATCCGGGCAATGCAACTATCCAGCAGCTCAACCGGCGAAATGTTTTTGCGTCCAATCATGCGGCGTAATTCGACAGCGGTCATGTCACATAGGTCTGACATATTATTTCCTCATGGGTAAAGATTAGGACAAAGATAAAGAGATTTGCTCAGTTGCTGTTCCGTGGGGTGTTTCCGGCACCAAGGTCCCACCATAACCCAGTCATTAGCCGTAGCGCCGATTGGGTGATTGATTCCAGAATATGCTCGTTTGGTGCGTGTTGCGAGCAGCCAGCATAAGAATGCGGCACCCAGATGGTCGGCAATCCAAGCAAATCTGCAAACACGTCATTGGGCAATGATCCCCCAAGATTTGGCATCACAGAAATATCCTCACTGGCCGTTTCGCCAAGCGATTTCAGCGCCCATTTCGCCCATGGATGATCGGGATCAAGCCGTGTAGCATACATCGGATCGCGCTCGCTGGTGATCGTGATATCATTGAATCCGTGCTTGTCGAGATGCGCGCGCAGCAGCGGCATTAACTGGCTAACTTCGGTGCCAACAACATAGCGAAGATGCCCAAACACCACGGCACTTGGCGGGATAGCATTGGCTGGTGATCGCGGATTACCAGTTTCAAACGCACGCACTTCAAACGTGTTGCTGGCAAAAACCCGTTCACCAAGAGTCATATCAGGCTCGCCCCAATTTGGGTTAATCTCGGGTGCGTTTTCGCCGCCCCCAACCTCTAGCTTGGCAATTGCTGCGCGAACCGAATTTGGGATTTGGGTGTTGCGCCATCCTTCGACAAGAATTTTTCCATTTCGATCAATCATGCTGGCAAGCGCATGTGCCATGACCACGCCGGGGTTGGTCAGCAGGCCGCCCCAATTCCCGGAATGATGACCGCCAGCGTGCGAATCCAGTCGCATGGTAAAATTAAATACCCCACGAGATCCCATAAAAATGGTCGGTTTATCGGGGTGGATGCGCGGCCCGTCAGACGCAATAAATACGTCGGCCTTGAATAGATCCCGATGGGCGGCACAGAAATCCTTTAGCCCGGGCGAGCCACGTTCCTCGCCCATTTCAATCAGAATGACAACATTGAAGCCAAGCGTGCCGCGCGCCTCGAGAACGGTTTTCAATGCGGCCATATTAATCGTGTGCTGGCCCTTATTATCGGCGGTGCCGCGGCCATACCAGCGCTGTCCATCCTTGGTGATTTGCCATGGCGACATTCCATTGTCCCATTGGGTATCGTATCCAGCAACCACATCGCCATGACCATAGGTCATCACCGTTGGTAGATCATCGCCTTCGATGCGCCGCGCCACCAGAAATGGGCCGGCGTCGTTGCGCGGGTTTGGATAGATTTCACAATCAAATCCAAGGTCGGATAAATATGGCACGAGATCATCATCAAGATAGGCCTGTAAAGCGGCCTCGCATCCGGCAAGGTTGCTTTCGGTTTTATAAGCGATCCTGCGCGCAAGGTCAGCCTCGAAACCGCCGGTGTGATAATATTCGTCAATTTTGGATAATGCCTGTTCTCGGCTCATTGCCATTTCCCTTTCGTCACATACCCGCATTTGCGGCAAAGCTAATCCCATGAGCATAAAACCAGCATGATGAAAAAGTGAAGTTTATTCTCAGCCAATAACCTTGGAAGGGATCGGTTGATTTATGGCTAAAACGGCATAGTGACTGACGCTGTAAGCGCATTGCCGTGGCAGTATCAAGAATAATGACAACGCGGCCTTGTTATAAATGCCGGCTTGATATTGCGATTGAACCACTAGCCTAATGTGCTAGGGTTTTGAAAATATTTTGGGAGGCAAAAACAATGAAACTCAATTCGATAGCAAAGATTTTGCTGGCGGCGGCGATGATCGTGCCAGCAACACAAGCGATAAGTGAAACGCGCGTTACCTATAAATCGGCAAAGTCGACTTCATCCTATTATCAAATGGCGGTACAGATTGCCGAGGGGGTGAAGCAAGGCTCGAAGGGCGACATAACTGTCACCGTCGAAGAGAGTCAGGGGTCGGTTCAAAATGTGATGGAAGTGATCGGCCGTAAAGGTAATTATGTGTTCACCACACCGCCCACGCTGATCAATCTGGCCCGTGGTGGCAAGGCGATGTTCAAGGATAAGGCAAATCCGCGCTTTAATGAAATCAGGGCTTTGTTCCCAATTCCGTCTTTGACCATGCATTTTGTGATGTCGGAAGCGTCAGGTGTAACCGATTTCAGCGGTATGGAGGGCAAGACAATTTTGCTTGGCAAGGGGTCGTTTGGTGCGAGAGAAGGCGCAAAATATCTCAAGCTGTTTGGCCTTGAAGGCAAGGTGAAGCTGGCTGAGGTTGAATTATCGAATGCGGTTCCTGCGCTAAAGAATGGCCAGATTGACGGGTTTGTGACGGCCGGATCCTACCCGGCACCAAATGTGATCGAGGCGGCAGCATCTGCCGGTGCGAGGGTGCTGTCTCTATCTGATGAGCAAATCAAACTGTCAAAGCGCACGCGGCTCGAGATACCGGCTGGCACATATGCTGGTCAGTCGTCGGAGATTACCACAACATCATTGCCCGTTGTCGCCTTTGCCACAACAGATATGGATGACGCGACAGCCTATGCCTTGACCAAAACCTTTTGGGAAGCGAAAGCGTCCATGGGTTCTGCGGCAAAATGGTGGAATGGTGTATCGCTTGATATGCTTGATAATATTGTGACCGAGATCCATCCGGGCGCCGTAAAATACTATAAAGAGGTCGGTGCCAAGCTGGCATCACATCACTGATCATTTTCGGTTCAGTGAAACCAAGATGATAGGGGCAAGCGTTGGTGATAATGGTTGCCCTTTTTTATCGGATATTAAGCTGGAAATCTGTCAATGATGGCACCGTTGAAATCAACAAGATCTATTTGGATTGGGCTTGGGGCTTTATCTGTTGTGTTTCATCTATGGCTCATTTTTTCCGGCCTTGTGCCCAATCTTGTATCAAGGCCGCTTCACATGGCGCTGGTTATCCCGTGGGTTTTTCTGTTCAAATCATCAATTGGGTTGCGGCGCGTTTGTGACTGGGGCTTTACCATCATCGGAATGGCGGCTTGCCTCTGGATTGTCGTAAATCACAATTTGCTGCTCGATCAATATGGCTATCTTGCCAATCAGTTTCAGACGTTTGTTGCAGTTATCCTGTTGATGACGGTATTGGAAATGGCGCGCAGGTCCATTGGTTGGCCGCTTCCTCTGCTGGCTTTGATCGCGCTTTTCTATGGGCTGTTTGGTAACTATGTCCCGGGCGAATTTGGCCATCCGGGAACGCCGCTTGCCAGCTTTCTTGGCACAATGACAATCGCCGAGGGCGGTATCTGGGGCACATTAACCGGTGTTTCCGTCTCAATCGTTGCGATTTTTGTTATTTTTGGGGCCATGTTGAATGCGGGCGAGGCTGGTGCCGGCTTTATGAATGTTGCGACATCGGCGGCAGGGCGGCTGCGAGGGGGCGCGGCAAAAGTATCGGTTCTATCGTCAGCATTATTTGGGTCAATATCAGGTTCGGCATCGGCAAATGTGGCCTCTACCGGTATTGTAACATTGCCAACGATGACCTCACTTGGCTATCCAAAACGGATCGCGGCGGCGGTAGAGGCGGTGGCGTCATCAGGCGGTCAGATCATGCCGCCATTAATGGGCGCAGGCGCGTTCGTCATGGTCGAATTAACCGGCATCCCCTATGCCGAGATCATTGTCGCGGCTGCACTGCCGGCGCTATTATATTTCTTTGCCGTTTGGATTGGGGTGGATATTTATGCAATACGTTTCGGACTGCGCCCGCTTGATCCCGCGGCGCGTCCGGCTTTTCGAAACGTGCTGATAACGGCCAGCTTCTTTTTGATACCATTTACCGTTCTTTTGTTTTTTATGTATGTCGGTTTTACCCCGCAATATGCCGCCGCAGTGGCCATCTTAGCCGCAACATTTTTGCTATTTATTAACGGATCACTGGTAATAAGCTTTCGTGCGGGCGTGGGGCGCATATGTGACGCGGCTGTCATAGCCGGCGGCCAGATTGCCATGATCGCGTCAATAATTCTTTGCGCATCGATTATCATAGGCGTGCTTGGAATAACCGGTCTCGGGATTAAGGTGACATCACTTATTTTGTCTTTTTCGGGCGGAATGATCTGGCCGGCATTATTATTAACCGCGCTTGCTTGTCTTTTCCTTGGCATGGAAGTGCCAACAACCGCGGCCTATGTGATCTGTGTTTCGGTTGCAGGGCCGGCATTGATTGATCTTGGAATGGCACCATTGACGGTGCATTTGTTTGTTTTCTGGTATGCGCTTTTATCGACAATCACGCCGCCCGTTTGTGGTGGGGTGTTTATCGCTGCTGGCATGGTTGGTGAAAACTGGCTGCGGGTCGGGCTGACGGCGATGGCGCTTGGTATCGGACTTTATCTGATCCCGCTTGGTATGGTGATGCATCCCGAGCTGCTGACAATCGACACGACGCCTGTATTGTCATTATTTGCGTTTTGCAAAATTGCCCTCGCTCTTGGTCTGACATCCTATGCGGTAATCAGTGCAGCCAAACCGTTTCGCCGCCTGATAAGCCTTGTTCTGGGCATGGCACTATTGCTGATGAACTAAATTCTAATCGTTGGTGGCGCGTGCCTATATCGTAGATTTGGCAAGCGCCGATGTTATTATGACTGATATCATTATGACGTGACCGACGTGCCATCATCAACGTGACTTTGCGCTTCTGCCAGCATTTTGATGACTGCAGCCTCAAGTGTCGCTGCAAAGGCCATTGCCGATCGTGATAGCGGCCGACGTTTTGGAGTAATGATAGAAAATCGATAAGTTATCTGCGGTTTAAATCGTCGAAAGGCAATGTTGTTGTTATTTGACCAAAGGCGTCTATGTATCCAGGCATTTAAGGGGCTGAAGACGCCAAAGCCTGCGCCTGATCCGATAATTTCATATTGGGCAGCACCATTCTGCATCTGAAATTTTGGATCGAAAGCTGCGCCGGCATTGTCAAAAGTCGCTTTTAGCGCCTTGGCAATATGATGTTCGGGAAGAAAGCTGGCACATGGTCGACCTGCGAGGTCGGCAGGCTCAATCACTGATTTGGCCAACAGCGGATCACCATTTGGTAAAGCACAAACACAATCAACGTCAAAATGCCGACAGTGAATTAAATCGCTATCTTCGCCGCGCTCGGCAAGGCCAACATCAAATCGTTGTGCCTCCATGCTGGCAATCACTTCGGGCGAGCCTTGAACGGCAACCTGAAAACTAGCCTGTGGATAATCTTTGGAGAATTCAGCAATAATCCCCGGCAAAAAATGATCACCAAAGACTGGCATAGAACTTATATTTATTTTCCTTGGGATTGCTTCATTACCCGATTTTAACAGCCGTTTAAGGTCGTCAACCTGTTCTAAAATCGCCGTGGCTCTGTCGAGCAGGAAAAAGGTCTCAGGCATGGGGATTAGACGACCTTTTTCACGCTCAAATAGTTGGCAATTCATGTTTCGCTCAATTTCTTTAACGGTGGCGCTCAGTGCAGGCTGGGTACGCCCCAATTGACGCGCCGCTGCAGAAATTGAGCCAGCAGTCATTATTTCCCGAATTACTGTCATTTGCCATATGCTGATCATGCGGTGCCCATTTTTCTATTTGCCAGAATTCATATGATAGCCAATAAGAAAAACTTATGGAATTAGAATAATTTATAATTTGTGCTAATGGATTTTCTGGAATTTAATCTTTTGTTAATTGGCGTCATTTTTTTTGTGATGCTGAATAGGCAATTGGGGGATTGCCCTGTCGTCGTGCATCGCGCTTAGATTAGGGGTGTACCCTTCATTTGTTGGGCTAGGCGTTTAGCTGAAACCATGCCTTACGGGCAATCAGCTGCAAATGCTAAATTAATAGACGCAAATATTGTGGAGGAACGCATGAAATATTTAAGCAAGCTATTTGCTACAGCTTTGGTTTCATTGCTTGCAATGGGCAGTGTGGCTCAGGCGCAGGACATGAAATTTTTCCGGATTGGCACCGGTGGCACTGGTGGCACCTATTACCCGATCGGTGGTTTGATCGCTAACGCAATCTCAAACCCGCCAGGCTCACGCCCATGTGAGAAAGGCGGCAGCTGTGGTGTGCCTGGTCTGGTTGCGATTGCTGTTTCAACAACTGCATCGGTTTTTAACGCTAATGCCATTCAAGCAGGCTCGCTTGATGCCGGTCTGGCAGGGGCACAAACTGTTGTGCAAAGCTATAACGGCGAAGGCAAGTTTGTGGACAACAAAAAAGACAAGATCCGCGTCATTGCAAATCTTTACCCGGAGAGCATGCATTTGGTGCTTAAAAAGGGAACAAAGCTAAACAGCCTGAAAGACCTTAACGGTATGAAGGTTGGCGTGGCTGCGGCAGGTTCCGGTACTCAGGTGTCTGTTCGCATGATCCTCAAGCATTATGATATCAAGGCTGAAGAATATGAGTTGAACGTTGGACAAAGCGCACAGCGTCTTGCTGATGGGCAAATCGACGCGTTCTTCTATGCTGCTGGTACACCGCTTTCATCCCTGATCCAGCTGGGTTCAACCAAAGGCTTTGATCTTTACAGCTTTTCAGCTGATGAGCAAAAGACGATCAATCAGATCATTCCTTACTATGTTGAAGACGTCATTGAAGCGGGTGTTTATGAAAACATCGGCTATAACGTCAACACTGTCGCGGTGAATGGTCAGTTTATCACGTCAATCGATCAGCCTGCCGACCTTATCTATGAGATCACCAAAGCATTGTGGAACGACAATACCCGCAAGTTGCTAGATAAAGGTCATCCAAAAGGCAAAGCCATCCAGAAAGCAACAGCGCTGAAGGGTGTTTTGATTCCATTGCATCCTGGCGCCGAGCGTTTCTACAAAGAAGCTGGCTTGATGTAATTCCATAATTTCTGTTGGGGCGGTCAGTTGCCGCCCCAACAAATCCAAATTTTGAATATTACCTCTCGATCAGGGGCGCAGAGTCATGGAAAAGTTTAGCCTTGAGCGGGCATTATCTCTTGAGAGCAAATATGACGACTCACTTGCCACAAGGCCGATTGGCGCATGGCTTGCTAAGTTTGTTTTCTCCTTCAGTATTATTTTTGCACTTTATCATTACGTGACATCGGGCATTGGTGTGCCGGTGGATTATTGGCATATGGGTGCCCATATGTCGGGCGTCATTATTTTAATCTTTATTTCTTTTCCTGCGTCAAAGCGTCTGCGGCAACGGTCGGTAAATGAACAACCGTGGTGGAGCTTCTCCGGTGTGCCAATCTATGACTGGCTGCTGATGATTGCGGGTGTGACGGCGTCACTCTATGTTGGCTTTAGCTGGTATGGGTTTGAGTTTCACTTCTTGGGGTTCAGTTTAGTTGTTCCTGAACAAGTGCTACGCATGGGTGTGCCCTTGCCGATTGATGTATTTTTTGGAACAGTTTTGATTTTTGTCCTGCTTGAAGCGGTACGGCGAACGATTGGTATAATTGTACCGATCATCATTCTTTTATTCACAGCGTACGCGATTTTTGGGCAATCAATTCCTATTCAAATCATGAAGCATCCAGGTCTGAGCTGGTCACTTTTTGTTAATAACATGTATTTTCCAGATCTTGGTATCTATGGGGTTACCTTGTGGATTGTCTCGACAGTGGTGTTTCATTTTGTGCTGTTTGGCGTTTTGGCTCAGCGCATTGGCCTTGGACAATTCTTCGTTGATTTGGCGACAGTCGTTGCCGGCAGATATACCGGCGGCCTAGCAAAGGTTTCGGTCGTATCTTCGGCGCTGTTTGGCACGATCTCAGGATCATCAATCGCCAATACCGTATCAACGGGATCACTAACCATACCGAACATGAAAAAAAGCGGTTATCCCGGACATTTTGCTGGTGGCGTTGAAGCTGCGGCTAGTGCTGGTGGACAAATTACCCCGCCTATCATGGGAGCCGCAGCTTTTGTTTTGGCTGAGTTTCTTGAAATTTCATACACTACGGTGGTTATCGCAGCAGCTGTACCTGCAGCAATGCATTACATTGGAGTTATGTCTATTGTCCATTTTAAGGCTAAAAAATTAGGCCTTAAAGGCCTTAGCTCTGAACAGATACCTCAATTTTTGGCGGTGCTCAAGCAAGGTTGGATGACAGCTATCCCTCTTATTGTACTGATTTATGTCTTGTTTTCTGGCTATTCACCGCACATGGCGGCGTTTTGGGGTATCACGTCCATACTAGTCGTTGGCTTTATAAATCCAAACCACCGTATCGGTGTAGGTGATTTGATGGCTGGTGCGTCGCAAGGGGTGAAGTATGCTCTTTCTGTTGGAGCGGTATGTGCGGCAATTGGGATTGTCGTTGGTGTCGTTAATGCCACTGGCCTTGGTTTTCGCTTGGGCTTCATGGTAACCAACAGCGCGCTTGGCATGGGTGAAACGATTCAAGGCTGGTTTAGCTATGTGCCATTAATTGATTTTTCCTTAAACGACATTACGCTGTTTATTTCTCTCATTCTAATTGCAATTACTTGCATCCTAATGGGCGCGGGCTTGCCGACAACAGCGCTTTACGTGATGTTGGCAACCGTTGCCCAGCCTGCCCTATCAGGACTCGGTGTTCCCCCGCTGGCATCGCATCTTTTTGTCTTATATTACGGTGTGATTTCTGAGATAACACCGCCGGTTTGTGCTTCCGCTTATGCTGCGGCTGGTATTGCTGGTTCAAACCCTTTCAAAACTGGGTTGTCGGCCTTTTCGCTTGGCATTGGCAAGCTGCTGGTGCCGATGGTGTTTGTCTATTCACCGGCAATGCTGATTGTTCTTGATGATTATTTCACCTATGCCGAATTTTTCCAGACAACCATAACCTGTGCTTTGGGTGTGTTCATGATTTCAGCGTCGGTGGCGGGCTATTTTCTGGTTTCGATGAACGGGCCAAGCCGTGTCATGTTTGCAATTGCTGGTTTGCTTTTAGTTTCGCCAAGCGCCACAGCAGCATTCTATTCACTGGCCTTTGCGTCGCCGGTGCTGGTGTGGCAAATATATGCGCGTTATTTCAGCCAGGAGCCAAAATCAGGAGTGGTTTGATGCATCCGGCATCACGTGATACGCAGACGGCCTATCATTGGGGTAATGGCGGTGTTGGCTGGCCACTTGTCGAGACTGCGGGCTTGCTTGTGATTGAGGAAACGCTGGCACCTGGCTGCAGCGAAAAACATCATTATCACAATCAAGCGGAACAATGTTTCTATATGCTGGCGGGGCGCGCGGTGATGCAGTTTGCGGATGGCCAGCATATTGAGATTGGCCCGGGTATGACCTTGCATATCCCGCCCAAAACTCCCCATGCAATTGTTAATCAGACGGTTGAAGAAATCCGCTTTCTGGTGATATCGGCGCCATCATCGCGCGGTGATCGGTATGAAGGGGAACCGGACCGATGACACTGCCGGAAACGAGGATTGATGTTGCTGTTATTGGGGCAGGCATTATTGGCGTCTGTACGGCGCTTGAACTTGTTGAACGCGGCATGAAGGTCACGATTTTTGACCCTGCGCCGGTATGTAGTAAAACCAGCTATGGTAACGCCGGCGTCATCTCGCCATGGACCTGTGTTCCGCAGTCAATGCCGGGCTTGTGGAAACAGGTTCCGCGCTGGCTAATCGACCCAGAAGGGCCGGTGTCGGTCCGCCTCGGCTATTTACCAAAATTAATGCCATGGGTTTTGCGGTTTCTGGCGGCAGGGCGGTCTGAACGGCTTGATCCGGTTGCTGATGGTCTATTCCGCTTAAGCAGGGGCAGTGTGGCCGCCTATAAAAAACGGCTTGCCGGAACCGGACAAGAACAGCTGGTTCGCGACTCCATGTATGTTCATGTCTATCGAAATTCAAATGCGGCGTCGCTTGAACATCTCGGTTGGCAGTTGCGTCAGGCGCGTCAGGTGCCAATCGAACTGATTGACAAGCAGGCCCTAAAGGAAATCGAACCGCATATTGCTGATGATTTTGAGGCGGCAATTCTGATCAAACATCAGGGGCGTGCAAGTGACCCTGCGGGGATTGGAATTGCCTTGGCGGAAAAGGCATTGGCAAAGGGTGCCAATCACATCCAAACAAAGGTCCACGAAATTCATCCCGATCAGGGTAGTGGTTGCCAGCTGGTCACTGATAAGGGGGTGTTTTCGGCTAAAAAAATCGTGCTGGCCGCCGGCGTATGGTCATGTCAGTTGCTGGCACGCTTTGGTATTAAGCTGCCGCTTGAAGCTGAGCGTGGCTATCATCTGGTATTACGCAATCCGGGTATCACCATCAATCATTCGGTTATGGATGCCGACCAGAAATATGTCGCCAGCTTGATGCAAGCTGGTGTCAGGGTTGCCGGTACGGCTGAATTTGCTGGTCTTGAAGCTGCGCCAAATTATGCGCGTGCACGGCGTTTTGCTGATCAAGCCAAAAAGCTTTTTCCGCAATTAAACTGTGCTGATCCGGATGAGTGGATGGGATCGCGCCCAAGCTTTCCTGACAGCCTTCCCTGTCTTGGTAAGATTCCGGGTGTGAATAATATCATTGCCGCTTTTGGGCATTCGCATTATGGGTTGGGCATGGCGCCAGCTACCGCCGAGATAATCGCTGATTGCATCACCAAAAATATATATTACCAAATCCAATTTTGATGCAATTATCGCTGGCGGTGGTCTGATCGGCCTTGCCATCGGCTATGGGCTGTCGCGTCGTGGCTTGTCAGTGCTGTTGCTTGACGCTGAAGATAATGCTTTGCGGGCGGCACGCGGTAATTTTGGGCTGGTCTGGGTGCAGGGTAAGGGTGCCTATTTTCCGGCCTATGCTGACTGGACAATGCGATCATCCGAATTATGGCCAAAGCTGGCCGGGGACTTGCAGGAAACCGGCGGCCCCGCCTTGGGTCTGCATCAAGAAGGTGGCCTTAGCATATGCCTTAGCGAGGCCGAAATGCAGCATAGATTTGAAAAGCTGGATCATCTTCGGGCCCATCAAAATGGCCGGTTCCAGTTCGAGATGCTTGATCGTGCTGCACTGAAAGAGATTATGCCCGGCATCGGCCCCAAGGTTGTCGGGGCGGCCTATTGCCAGCATGATGGACATGTGAACCCGCTCTATCTGATGCGGGCTTTGCAAACTGGTCTAATCAGAAATGGCGGTGTTTGCCTTGCAAATGCTGCGGTTCGCACAATTGATAAAACAGGAAATAGCATCCGCGTTGGCACCGAAAAAGGTGATTTTGAATGTCAAAGAATTGTTCTGGCGGCGGGGCTTGCCAATGCCGAACTTGCCCCGATGGTTGGTCTGCAGCAATCGCTAAAGCCGCAAAAGGGGCAGATTGTCGTGACTGAAAAGCTTGATCAGCAAATTGCATTGCCGAGTTTGCTTTTACGGCAAACTGACGAAGGTGGATTGATGATCGGTGACAGCCATGAGGATGCCGGATTTGAAACCAGTGTTCGCCCCGATATTGTTAGCGGGATTGCCGATCGTGCATTGGCGACCCTGCCTGCCTTGGCTGATGTTGGGGTGGTGCGAAGCTGGGCTGCGCTTCGGGTGATGTCAAAAGATGGCTATCCGATTTATGATCAGTCTGAAACGATGCCGGGTGCCTTTGCCATATCTTGTCATAGCGGTGTAACATTATCGGCAGCACATGCGTTCGATCTTGCCGGCTATATTGCCGAGGGTGGTTTAGGCCCAGAGCTTGAAGGGTTTTCCCAGAGGCGGTTCAATGTTTAAATCGACAATGCCCCAAAATGGCAAGATTGTTCATCTTCACTTTGACGGAGAAGCAATAACCGCTTTTGATGGTGATAATCTTGCCGCGGCATTATTGCGTGCTGGCAAGGTTCAATTCCGCACCGCCGAAAAAAATGATCCGCGTGGTCCTTATTGCATGATGGGTGTTTGTTTTGAATGTCTTGTCGAAATTAACGGCAGGCCCAATCAGCAGGCATGCCAGATCACCGTTCGAGATGGCATGATGATTCAGCGTCAAAATGTGCCCGATAACGCCGGCAAGACATCAGGATAAAAGATGGCAAATCAGCATTTTCAAATTGTCATCATTGGCGCTGGTCCTGCTGGTATGGCGGCGGCTCTGACAACAACAAAGGCTGGTCTCGAGACGATCGTCATTGATGACCAGAAAGATAATGGCGGTCAGGTTTACCGGAATCTGCAGGCCAATCAGAAAACCTCACCTGCCTATCTTGGTCAGAGCTATTATGACGGCGTCAAGCTTGCCCAGAGCTTTGCCGATTGTGGTGCCATTTACCGGCCCGATTGCACGGTTTGGCAAATCACCGATACGCATGAAATTGCAATTGTCTCGCGGGGCAAAGCCGAATTAATCACCGCCGATTATATCATCATTGCAACCGGCGCGATTGAACGACCAATGCCGGTAAAGGGCTGGACATTGCCTGGTGTGATGAGCGTTGGCGGCGCGCAAACTCTGTTAAAACAGGCAGCAATTGGGGCTGAAGATGCGGTATTTGTCGGGTCTGGCCCGCTTCTATATCTGACTGCGTGGCAATATATCAAAGCGGGGCTGTCGGTTCGGGCTGTTATTGACATTACTGGCACCAAACAATGGCGATCGGCTATTCCATTTGCCCCTTTGGCATTCTTGCAACCCGGAATGGTAGCGATGGGGCGGAAATGGCTCGGTGATATCCGTCGTAATACCGAGGTAATTAACCATGTAAGCGCGGTTGAAATCATCGGACAGTCGCAGGCTCAGGGCGTGTCTTGCACCCTGTCGACCGGAGACAAAATTGAGATCGGCTCCAACCATATATTTTTGCATCAGGGCGTTGTGCCGAATGTTAATCTGACAATGGCAACCGGGCTTGCGCATCAATGGGATCATCAGGCACATTGCTGGCGACCAGTAATTGATGTCACCGGAAAATCGTCTGACGAGCAGATTTATATTGCCGGCGATGGTGCTGGTATTGGTGGCGCCAAGGCGGCCGCAATTGCCGGACGATTAGCAGCAAGCGCGATTGTCGCCCGCTGCGGCAAGCCGCGTTTTCTGGCACAGCTATATTATAAATTGCGGCATCTGCACTATCTGAGTATCCGTCCATTTCTTGACCGGCTTTATTTACCACCGGCCCATTTCCGGCTGGCGCAGGCTGACGAGACGATCATCTGCCGATGCGAGGCTGTTAGCAAAGCGGATGTCGATGCGGCGCTTGACAGCGGTGCCAGCGGCCCAAATCAGCTAAAAGCCTTTTGCCGCGCGGGGATGGGGCGTTGTCAGGGGCGTAGTTGCGGCTTGGTCGTTCAGGAAATGATTGCGTCCCATACGGGTCAATCAATGACAGAAACCGGCTATTACCGGCTTCGTCCGCCGGTAAAGCCGATCACCCTTGCCGAGCTTGCCAGCCTTGAGGGACCATGGCCAGACTAGCGGGACCGGCTGCCACGCGGCCTGTTGTTATTATTGGCGCAGGTATCCAAGGCTGCGCTACAGCGTTCTTTTTGAGCCAGCGTGGCCAGCCGGTCATTGTTGTCGATAAAGATCATGTCGGGCGCCATGCATCAGGGGTTAATGCTGGCGGGGTTCGTCGTCTTGGGCGCGATATTGCGGAAATTCCCCTCTCGGTTGCGGCGATGGACTGGTGGAACCAGATTGATCAATTGCTTGATATCGATAAGGGGTTTCATCGGCAATTTTATGTCAAGGTCGCGCTTGATGATGCGGGGGCTGATCTTGCGTCTCGGCGCATACAGCAATTACATAAGGCCGGATTCCAGCATGAAACATGGGTTGATCGTGACCAGCTGCTTTGCCGCATTCCGCATCTTACAAAATCGGTTCTTGGCGGTGTTCTGGTTGAGGGCGATGGCTGGGCCCTGCCGTGGAAAATTACCCGCGCCTTTCATGATAAGGCGGTGGCTCTTGGTGCCGAATTTCGAACGCCGGTGACTGTGACATCAATCGATAGATCTGGTGAACATTGGCAGGTGACAACTGATGCTGGCATGATCGAAACCGATATTGTGGTGAATTGTGCTGGTGCTTGGGGTGGGCGAATTGCCAGAATGACCGGTGATGTTTTGCCAATCGAGGCGCATGCGCCAATGCTTGTTATCACCGATCGCCAGCCAATATTTTTGCAATCTGTTGTTGGGGTCATGGGTGGCACATTGTCATTTAAACAGCTTGATAATGGGTCGATGGTAATTGGCGGTGGCAAGCGCGGTGTTGCAGATGCAGCGCGTAATTTGACACAAATCATTCCGGCCGGTCTAAGCAGTTTTGTGATGACCGCAGGGCG
Source organism: Alphaproteobacteria bacterium (assembly GCA_009919335.1). Classification (GTDB taxonomy): domain Bacteria; phylum Pseudomonadota; class Alphaproteobacteria; order Puniceispirillales; family Puniceispirillaceae; genus UBA3439. Next base: position 10,750 of record RGCC01000009.1, on the reverse strand, counting down.
CGTCTTTCCACATTTGCGCGATGTCGCCATCTTACGCGCATGGGCTGGAATCGAAGGCTATACAAAGGATGATTTGCCGATTATCGGCAATGGTGGCGAAGCAGGTATAATTCATGGCTTTGGGTTTTCGGCACATGGGTTCCAGCTTGGGCCAGCAGTTGGCGAAGCCTTGGCAGATCTGGTTATGGCGCGGCAAACGCGAGTTAATCTTGCGGCGTTTTCACCGCACCGTTTCGCTGAGTCGCCGGATCAAACCAGCCGCCGTTAGGTACGCTGGCGGCTGATATAGTCTGACTGTAAGGCTCGGTTATTTTGACGTTGTTTTGAATTTATCCTGAATCGCATATAGCCCCATGGCCAATGGCAAAAACCATGGGTCGCCAGAATAAAACGGCATCGTGCGAAACGGAACGCCCTGAAATGCGCTTCCCTCAAATGCACTTCCATTCAGATCAGCAAGCACCATATGCGCCGCTTTTTGGCCTAGCCAGCGCGCCCAAACCGTTCCCGAACCGCAATAGCCAGCTGGGTAAATAACCCCATCATGAACCGCCAGCTTTGGCAGCTGGTCGAACGGAAAGGCAACAAACCCAAACCAGTGATTTGTGATGGCGATATCGGCAAGCTGGGGAAAGATTGAGGCCAATCCCCCGACCAGCCTTTTACGCGCCCTGACCGGATTCGGACTCATCCGGCGCCCGCCCAAGAGGATGCGTTTTCCATCAGGTGATGGACGGTAATAATGCCCAAGCTGCAGGGCTTCGCCATACATGTTCAACCCCGGCATCAGGCTTTTGACCATATTCTCGCCAAGCTCTTCGGTAGCAATCATCTCGGAAATCACCGGAATAAGACGGCGGCGCAACCATGGCTGACCTGCATCTGTGTATGCATTTGTTGCGCTGATAACATGGCCGGCATGAATAACCCCGCGACTGGTCTCGACACGAAATTCGGGGGTGGGTGATGATGTGCGTTGCCGGCTCACCGCGACCATTTTTGTCTGGGTTGCGATTTTGACCGAAGCTGCAGTTGCGACCTGGCACATGCCAGCCAGTAATTTTGCTGGATGAATGCCGCCAATATCGTCGCGCATCATACCGCCGCAATAACGCGATGTATCAATGTAATCAGGCAGGCTGGCGCGATCATAGACAACGGCGTCAATACCAAGCAATTTGGTCAGCCTTTCAGCATCATTTTTCATGCTATCGAGCGATTCTGGACGCAAGGCACCAACCAGACGCCCACATTGCTGAAGGTCGCAATCAATCTTTTCGCTGGTGATAAACTGTGCCAGATCAGCCCGCGCCGCTTTGGCTTCCTGGTAAAAAGCTGTGGCTTTTTCTGCGCCAAATCTTTTGGTCAGATCATCGAAAGACAGCCGCAAATTACCGCTGGTAATGCCGCCATTCCGCGTTGAGGCGCCCGACCCGATCTGGTCGCGCTCTAAAATCACCACATCAAGCCCGGCGCGGGCCAGCGGAATAGCAGCGCCAAATCCGGAATAGCCGCCGCCAATAATCACCACATCAGCGCGCGTCGGCCAGTTATCAATGATAAAATCCTGTGGTGGTGCCGCCTGCCACCAATAGGGATCATCTGAAATGCCTGTCATGGTTCCTATCCTTTATCAAGACATCGTGCGCCGCGCAGACATGGCGGACAATTTGGGTTTATGCTAGTCCAAGATTTAAAAATGAAAAGGCTGCTTTTTTCAAAATGGCATTCTATGTGATTTTTCTATCAGACTATGTTTAACTAAAACACGAACGCGTTGGCCGGTGGTCATTGCAGCTTATGCCCGGCCATTACCAAGCCGCTCTCTAGGAGAAAGCATAGTAGCATAATGACGATCACCATTCCCAAAACCAATCCGCCCACCGAGACCAGCTTCGTTAATCTTCCGGTCATTAGCGACTGGCAAGATCTGCACGCCGAGGCGGTTATTTTTGGTGTGCCTTATGGCAAGCCCTATCTTAAGCATTTGTTTCCTAATAACCAATCGACTGCCCCGGTTGCGTTGCGTGCGGCAAGCCCGCGGATTCTAATTGATGGTCAAGCGCTAGATGCCGATTTCCAGCACGCTATCTGTTTGGATGATTTTGCAATTGTCGATGGCGGCGATATTCCTTTTGACGGGGGCGATATTCAGCAGCATTACGCCGCTGCAGAAAATGCCGTTCGCTTTGCCGTTCAGCGCGGTATTATGCCAATTAGCATTGGCGGCGATGATGGCGTGACCAACCCGGTGATAAGGGGGCTTGATGCCCTATCAGATATCACCTTAATTCAGATTGACGCGCATTTGGATTGGCGTGATGAACGCTATGGCATTTATGACGGCTATTCCAGCCCCATGCGCCGCGCCGCCGAGCAGGACCATATTACTGCCATTCACCAGATCGGCATCCGTTCGTTTGGGAGTGCGCAAAAGTCGGAAATAGACATAGCGCGCAAATGGGGCGCACAGATTCATCTGGCAAAGGATATTCACCGACACGGTATCGCGCCGGTGATTGCTGCGCTGCCATCATCGGGCAAGTTTTTTGTCACCTTGGATGTTGATGGGCTTGATCCTTCGGTGATGCCGGGAACAATTGCGCTCGCGCCGGGTGGGCTGATGTGGTGGCATATTATCGAGCTGTTTGAGGCACTAGCGGCAAAGGGACAGATTGTGGGGTTGAACCTTGTTGAGTTGGCGCCAAAAAATGATCTGAATCAGCTTTCGATGATTGGTGCTGGCCGATTGATACTCAAGCTGATCATGCTGCAGTTAATGAAATCAAAAGACCGGGCGGGGTAGGGCGGCTTTGAGGCGGCTGCATGCGGCCTTGGACAACCAGCCGCGCCATGTGCGACCGTTTGGATTGAAATGATTTATGCACAGTGACGGAAGGAAAAATGGCGCATTCGAGATAAGCTCTTGCCACCGCGTTGGCCTGAAGCCTCAATGATGCTGTCACCTGCTGACTGACGCGGCAAGTCGGAATTCTTACGACTGTAACGCCTGATCTGCCGGTGTCCCCATTGAAAGGATGGGCGGCGGCAGTTTGCGTGATGCGCGGTTCCTTCATCGCCGGCAAACGGCGCAATATAACAAGGGCCCTCCAAAGACATTTATGCTAAAGACATAACACTCATTATCAGATTGGTTGGCTTAGAATAAGTCGACGCCAGCGAGTGCGTAATTGCCGTTTTAGAAACGGGGTATCGCTCAGATTTGTGATGTCAAAAGGCAGCTTGCTGTATAAGCTATGACCTCAAACAATTAATGAAAGATTTTCAGATGCCATTTAAGACAGCTTTCGAATTTGTTTCTATTGATAAGCGTAGAACCGTCTCAAAGCCCCGCAAATCTGGTATCACAATGGTGTCCGACTATCAATTGGGGTTGGCGTCTTTGTCTGACCTTATTGACGTTGCTGGTCATTATATTGATTTGTTCAAAATTGCTACTGGCACATCCCGGCTTTTTGAGAAGACGCATTTGCAGGCAAAAATTGAGATGCTGCGCGCAAACGATATTAGGCCGTTTCTTGGAGGCCAATTTCAAGAATATGTTCTTCACACAATGGGCGTTGATGCCATGCCGCGACATTTGAGTGAAGCGCAGGCTCTTGGCTTCGATATTATAGAAATTTCTGACAATATGGTTCAACTTGGCCAAGGTTTGAGGCAACAGCTCTTTGATATGGTTCGCGATCAGGGCATGAACCCTGTTGGCGAGATCGGCGATAAAAGGCAAAGCTCTTCGATAATGTCAATCATTGACGACGTGAATGAGGTTTTGGAAATGGGCGCAGAGTTTGCCCTAATCGAGGCAGCTGAGTTGATGCATGGAGGCGTGCCAAACGAGGCGTTGATTTTGGCTCTTCGGCAAAATGTTGATATTACCCGATGTATCTTTGAACTCGCAACGCCGCGCGTTGGGAGTACCACGGTTCAAATTTATGCCGGAAAAAAATTCCTTGTGAAAACGTTTGGCCCAGATGTGAATTTGGGCAACGTGACACCCGATGTGGTGATAGAGACTGAAACAACTCGTCTTGGATTGGGATCTGCCGGGCCTCTCGATTTTCTCGAAAAAAGCTAATATTTAGCGCTTATAAGAATTTTCTTTGTGCTTTGATCTCAATGCTTTGCGTCATCAAAACACCGCTAGTAACATGCCCTACAAGCGCTTGTGCAGGGCGCAGAAGATTAGGTAATCTTTGCCTTAGGAAAAATTTTAAAGGAACCCATTGATGGGACGTCTAGATAACAAGATTGCAATTGTAACCGGTGCTGGTTGTGTTGGTGCTGGTTGGGGAAACGGCCGCGCGATTGCCACAAGGTTTATCGAAGAAGGTGCGCGCGTGCTGGCGGTTGACTTGTCATTGGATCAACTAGAGGACACGATGAAACATAATGCGGCGCACAAGGACCGCATCATTCCGCATCAATGCGATGTTACCAATTCGGATCAGGTCCGGGCTATGGTTGAAGACTGTATCAACAGGTTTGGTCGGCTTGATATTTTGGTGAATAATGTTGGCGGGTCAAAAAAAGGTGGGCCAGTTGAATTATCAGAACAAGACTGGCAGGCCCAGATTGACTATAATCTGACGAGTGTTTTTAACGCCTGTAAATTCGCACTGCCACATATGGCCGCAAAGAAATCTGGATCGATTGTCAATATTGCCTCCACGTCTGGGCTTCGCTGGACTGGCTCGGCTCAGGTAGCATATGCCGCGTCTAAAGCTGGGGTTATCCAACTCTCTAAGGTAGTGGCTGTCGAATATGCGCCAAAGGGTATTAGAGTAAACACTGTGGTTCCGGGGCAATTGCATACGCCAATGGTGGAGGCGCGGCTTGCTGGTCAGCGCGCCGGGGGCAATGTTGATGCTTTATTGAAACAAAGGCTTGCCCGTATTCCGCTTGGCTTTATGGGAAATGGAATTGATACTGCAAATGCTGTTCTCTTTTTGGCCTCGGATGAAGCGCGCTTTATCACCGGCACTGAGATTATTGTCGATGGCGGCATGTCGGCGCGGTGTGATTAAAAAATTATGCAAGGGGAAAAGCGGATGGATAAAGATAGATTTTATGGCAATTGTCACTGTGGAACAGTTAAGTTTTCAATCCCGCGCAATATTGATATGAGTGCTGTCCGGCGCTGTGATTGCAGCCTCTGCAAGCGTCGCGGTGCGGTTATGCTATCATGCCCAAGTGACGATGTTAAAATTGAAAGCGGCGCCGAATATCTGATCCATTACAAATGGAATACAAAAATTGCCACCCATCATTTTTGTTCAAAATGTGGGATCATGACTCACCACCAAAGGCGAACCACACCTAATATTTGTGGAATCAACTTAGGCTGTATCGACGAGCTTGACTATCGTAGTTTCCAAGATGTGACCATGAATAATGGGGTGGATCTAACGCTAGTCGAAAACGAGATGACTGCGCGGTTGGCTGGCCAAGAATAGGTCGATAGCGTGGGATGTTTCGGACAGCACCAAAAGTCACCCTTAACAAAAGGCTGTTCGGATGACCCGCAGCTTCCTTGCAGCCATTTCCCGACCCTGTTCAGTCATGACGGCCTAGGCATGGCCTAAGCATGGCAGAGCCAAGGCAGGGTCTAAACATGGCAGGGCCAAGGCAGGGCAGGGAAGAACAGGGTTAATCGGGCGACATTTTCTAGCCTCCAATTAACCCCAAGATTATCAGGAATGGCGAGCGGCCTTGCTTCCTTTACGGGCAAAGCCACTATTCAGCAGCTAAGCTAAGAGGCTGGCGCGTGTCAGTGTATAGTTCAACTGCAGCACCAACGCCACTACCGGCTTGAAACTGGATGCCGACGTCCCGCATGGCCATTTCAACCCCACCAAGGGCGCGGAGAACCATTGTTTCGTTCAGCCAGCCCAAATGACCAATACGAAAGACCTTACCAGCGACTTTTCCAAGTCCGCCACCAAGTGAAACGCCATAATTATGATAAGCCGCATTGATGACATCATTGGCATCATGTTTTTCAGGAACAACGATCGCCGTTACCGTATCCGAGTACCACTTCGGTTCAGCAGCGCAATTCTTAAGCCCCCAAGCATCAACTGCAGCCCGAACGCCAGCGGCGAGGCGATTGTGGCGTGCTGCAACATTGTCCAATCCCTCAACGTGAAGAAGATCGATTGATGCCCGCAGACCTCGCAAAAGTGTGGCCGCAGGGGTGTATGGGAAATAGCCCTGCTCATTCATTTTCATCATTTCCTGAAAGCTGAAATACCCGCGGGGGAATTTCGACGTTGAACATGCTTCCAAGGCCTTTTTGCTAACACCAACAATGCAAAGCCCTGTCGGCATCATAAAACCTTTTTGTGAACCCGATACAGCGACATCAATACCCCATTCTTCCATTCGAAATTCAAGGCTTCCAACCGAGCTAACCCCATCAACAAAAAGCAGTGCTGGATGGTTGAGGTCATCCAGTATCTGACGGACAGCCTTCACATCACTTGTAACGCCCGTTGCTGTTTCATTGTGACAGACAAGCACTGCTTTGATGGAATGGCTCTTATCAGCCGAGAGGGCTGAATAATAATCATCGAGCGGCACGCCTTCGCCCCAAGTAACGTCGATATTCTGCACATTTAGGCCAAAGTCTTGGCACATTTTGACCCAGAGTGAGGAGAACTGGCCATAGGTTGACGTCAGAACGTTATCGCCGGCAGACAAAAGATTGCTAATGGCCGCCTCCCATCCACCCGTTCCTGAACCGGGGAACACAAACACACGGCCGGTTTCAGTCCGAAATATCGTTTTAAGATCGGCGAATAGCGGCAGCGTGAAATTTGGAAAGTCAGGAGCGCGGTGATCTTCCAATGGAACTTCCATTGCGCGCTGCACTTCATAGGGCATGTTCGTCGGGCCGGGTACAGCCAAAGTTTTATAACCAATCATAACGTCCTCCATTGCGTGGGAGGGAAGGTTTAAACAAAAATAGTCAAATATCACCAAAAATAGTGTTATTGTGTATAGTGTTTATATAACAATTCTATATTTTGTTAATTTGTTAATATGCCGAAGAGAGCCATTGGAATATGCAAAAAACATTTATCGGAACGCAATTGCGCCAGCTCCGCCGCGAAAAAGGCCAGACACAGGCTGAAATGGGGGGAATCCTCGGAGTTAGCGCCGCCTATATTAATCTTCTTGAAAAAAATCAAAGAAGCTTATCAGTCCCAATATTGATGGCTTTGGCAGATAATTACAACGTCGATTGGCGAGATGTTGTGATGGACAAAAGCACGAATCTGCTGGCAGATCTGCGCAATGCGATCCAAGACCCGCTATTTGCAACGACCCAGCCTGATTTGCAGGAGCTTCGTGCGGCAATAGACCATGCCCCATCTCTGGTTCAAAACTTTCTAAAACTTCATCAAAGTCATCGTATCGCAATCGACAATATAATGAAGTTTGGCAATGAACGTATGCCGACAGAGTTGCTTACAGCCTCGCCTGACGCGATCATTCATGACTTTTTCCGTGACAATTTCAATTATTTTGATGAGTTGGAGCAGGCGGCTGAGACACTTAGATTAGAAGAGCCAAGTCAGCCATATGAAATGCTATACATGCTCAAACAGCGTCTTCTAAAAAAGCACGGCATAACCGTTGAGACAAAACCGGTTGAAAAAATGAATGATTCTTTGCGTATTTACGATACTGATACGCGCGTGATCCAGCTCTCTGAAGCCTTGGATTATCAGAACCGCACATTCCAACTGGCACATATACTATGTTTTGTTGAATTAGCGGACGTCATGGATGGCATTACATCAAATATCAGGAGTGGTTCATCGCATGCCGTTGCGCGCTGTCATGTTGAGCTGGCAAACTACTTTGCGGCTGCTGTTTTGATGCCATATGACGATTTTCATGAAATGGCAGAAAAGAGCAAATATGACATCGACAGGATGGCATCTGCCTTTGCTGTTTCATTCGAACAGGCCTGCCAGCGATTGACCACGATGCAAAGAGAGACCAAACGCGGCGTTCCATTTTTCTTTCTTCGCGTTGACAAGGCCGGAAATGTAACAAAACGGTTTAACGCTACGAGCTTTAACATCGCCGAGCACGGGGGATCATGCCCTGTATGGAACTTGCATACAGCCTTTCGGACACCCGGCGTTATTTTACCTCAATATGTCGAATTACCCGATGGAGAGAAATTTTTTACCTTAGCAAGAACAACTGAACGCCCAGTTTATTCAATGCAAACTCAAGATCGACGGTTAGCGATATCACTTGGTTGCAGCATCAAACATTCAAGCAAATTGATCTACACATCAGCTTTTCCGCCGCCAGATAAAGACACTTTTAGCAAGATAGGCATAAACTGTCATCTTTGCCTCAGGCATAACTGCTCACAACGGGCGCATGAACCGTTATTGACGGAACTTAACACCGACCCAACAAAGCGGGGTGAAACGCGGTATGAGAGCTGACTAAAAAAAAGGGAACAATTCAGTATAACCCTGACTCAATCGCACGATATGCGCGAGGCACATGTGCGGCCGGCGGGTGCCCGGGGCTATCCTGAAGAGGGCGCTATCCACGGTTTCTGGCAGATTATAGGCTTCTGTATCAAGACAAGGCTTCATAGCCGCCCTTATCTCTTAGTTTCTTCAAACCATATTATCGCTGATAACGAAAAAGCCTTTGTCTTGGATCTGTTGTCAGTCACAGTGCCGCGCTCCAATAATTCAATTGACAAAACACTGGCAAAAGCGGAAGTAAATTTTTCAGTCAACATGCAGTGATGTCGTCCTGATTTTATGAACATAATCATCAATGATGCTGAGACCAGAGATATTGAGGCTCTCGTCGCGATCGAGAATAGTTGTTTCCCGACGGACAGGCTTTCACGCCGGTCCTTTTCCCGAAGTCTCAAAAATCCAGTTCAGGTCATGAAAGTGGCACGGGTTGGCAACACAGCGGTTGGATATGCGCTGATCCATTGGCGACGAAACGGAAAGAGTGCCCGTCTTTATTCATTGGCAGTATTAGAGCGCTGGCGCCAAAACGGCATCGGCGAAATGCTGGTGAATGCGATGCGAAACAGTGCCGCGCACGAAGGCAAACGTCTTTTGTCGCTTGAGGTTAGGGCCAATAAACCCAACCTGATAGGCTTTTATCAAGGGCTTGGCTTTGCTGTTCAGAGGCGGTTGCCTGCCTATTATGAAGATGGTGCAGATGCGCTGAAGATGGTTGCCGTGCTTGGTGATACCACAACGCTAATCCAGCCGGATCAACTGCCGGCGAGACGCCAGCGCACTCTAATCGTCGTGTCACGCGCGCAAGATGCACGCCATTTAAACCTGCATCTGACAGGAAACTCAAAACTGGAAGTCATTGTTGCGCGACAATTTCTAACCGCGACTGACCGTCAAGGGGCACAGAATCATATCATCAATCTTTGCCCGAGTGATGAATATCTGGGCTCAGGATATTATGTTTCCTTAATTGCCGAGGCGCGCGGCAATCGAACATTGCCAAGTGTCGATACGCTATCCAGTCTGGTGCGTCGGCGGCTTTATAAGAAACATCTTGGCGTGCTAAGTTCGCTGTTACCACAGGATTATCTGGCACAACACGAACATGCGCATGATAAAATATCGCTTGAATTTTATTTTGGTCAAACCGACGCTGACTGGGCACGCCGCCTTTGTCGGCAATGTTACCGGCTATTTCCATCACCTGTACTTGAGGTGCTATTACAGCGCAGCAGCAATGGGTGGGACGTGCGTTACGTCTGGCCACTATCATTTACTGCGGTGGATGAAAAGGATCGGCCACGCTTTTCTGAAGCGCTTAAAGCGGCAGTGTCCTCGCCGATTCCAAACCCGGCCTTCATACGTCATTCAGCCTTTGATCTTGCCATCCTAATTGACAGGCGTGAGCTACTTCCACCATCAAATAGCCGCGCCATAAACGCCTTAATTCGCGCCGGTAAAAAGATCGATATCGCCTGCAGCGTGATTGAAAAGACAGATATAAAACGGCTGGCCTCTTTCGATGGGCTGTTTATCAGAACAACAACGCAACTTAACAATTATTCATATGAATTCGCACTTGCAGCAGACCGACTTGGCATGCCAGTGATCGATGATCCGCAATCCATTCTCCGCTGTTCGAACAAAGTTTTTTTGAAGGAAGTTCTCGAGCGCGCCCATTTGAACATGCCAAAAAGCTGGCTTGTCACATCGGGGAATCTCAACGAAATGGCGACCAGTCTCGCATTTCCACTCGTGCTAAAAATTCCAGACGGGTCATTTTCACGCGGTGTATTCAAAATTGAAACTACTGATGCCTTTCTCTCCAAAGCAAATCTACTTTTAGAGAAAAGCTATGTTTTGGTCGCTCAGGAGTTCATGCCAACCCCCTATGACTGGCGCATCGGGGTTCTCGACGGCCAACCGCTCTTCGCGTGCAAATATTTTATGTCGCGGGGGCATTGGCAAATATATAATCACAAATCGAACAACAAAGTGGACTCGGGTGATTTTGAGACTGTCCCGGTGACAGAGGTGCCGACCCATGTTCTCGATGCGGCCATTCGGGCTAGCCTTAGCGTTGGCAACGGTCTCTATGGCGTCGATATAAAAGAAATAGACGGCCGCGCCTTTATCATTGAGGTAAATGATAATCCAAATATTGACGCCGGAATTGAGGACAAGATTATTGGGGCTGACCTTTACAATCA
>RGCC01000080.1 GCA_009919335.1 Alphaproteobacteria bacterium | reverse complement strand
GTGCCATGCGGAATGGTCAGCATCGGTTCCATCGACACCACCATGCCCGGTCTCAGCACAGTATCAACATCTTCGCGCAGTTCCAGCCCGGCTTCGCGGCCGTAATAATGCGACAGGATGCCGAATGAATGACCATAGCCAAAGCTGCGATATTGCAGCAGATCGCGCTCTTGCAGAAAGGCGTTGATCTTTTGGGTAACCATGCTGCAGCTCATGCCGGGTTTCAGCAGGCTCATGCCATATTCATGTGCGGCAATATTGGCGTTCCAGATTTGAAGGCTGGCCGCATCTACCTCTTTTAAAAACATCGTTCGTTCAAGTGCGGTATAGTAGCCGGAAATCATCGGAAAGCTGTTGAGCGATAGAATATCGCCGGGTTGCAAGGCTCGGCTGGTGACTGGATTATGGGCCCCATCGGTATTGAGACCGGATTGAAACCAGACCCAAGTATCGCGATATTCGGCATCGGGAAAGGCTGCGGCAATCGCAATTTCCATGGCATCACGGCCAGCCATAGCAATGTCAATTTCACGTGCGCCTTCTTTTACCGCATCATGGATAGCATAGCCGCTAATATCGGCAATCTTGGCAGCGGCTTTGATCAGTGCCAGTTCTGCCGCTGATTTATGCATCCGCTGCTGCATCACGTCATGTGACAGATTGATCATGCTGGAAGGCGATAGAAATGTCTTTAGCTTGTCATGCTGATCAAGGGTGAGATGATCTGCCTCATAGCCGATAGCACAGTTCTGGCCGGTCATTGATCCAACTGCACGCCAAAAATTATCGCGTTTCCAGTCGGTGTAGGTGATGTTATCGCCAAAGCATCGCCGCCATGGCTGGCCGCCATCAATGCCTGCAGAAATTGTGGCATGATCATTGGCTGTGACGACCAGCCCGTAAGGCCGGCCAAAGGCGCAATAAAGAAAGCCGGAATAATAGGCGATCGAGTGCATTGAGGTAAAAACGGCAGCATCCACATTGGCGGCGGCCATAATCCGGCGCAAACCAGCTATTCGGAATTCATATTCGCTGTTGGAAAATTGCGCTGTTGCTTTTTCACCGTTATGAAAACGGTAGGTTTCTGGTCGTAAAGTCATTTAGACCCTCCATTGACGTGTTCAAAAGAAGGCCCCGGCGTTCAGGACTTTAATATGCAAGGCGCAACCGCAACCTTTTTGATGCAGCTGGAACGACGCCATCGTTCGTGCCTTCGCTCTATATCAACAGTTGCGATAAAAGAGGCAAGTCTTTTTTGCTGGATAGGCCAGTGCCAAAGCCGCGTAATATATTGTTTTGGACTGCGGGAAATTGTTGTATGAACGCTGGTGATTTTTTGCGGGTGATTTTTTTTAAATCTATGTGATCGCCGTTGCGCCATCGAGGAGAAAATGATGTCAACAATTGTGAATAGCTGGAATGAATGGGATCCGTTGAAACATGTCATCGTCGGACGTGCTGATGATTGTCATATCCCGCCAGAAGAGCCAGCCCTCGATGCCAAGGTGCCAGAAGATAGCGACATGCGTGGTCAGTGGGGTCGGCGTCCGCAGGAAACGATCGATCGCGCCAATGAATTGCTGGATAATTTTGCGGCAATGCTGGCGGCGCGCGGGATCAAGGTTGATCGCCCGACGCCGATTGATTTTTCCCAGCCAGCGACCACTCCTGATTTTCATACTGAAAGCCAGTTCGGCTGTATGCCGCCACGCGATGTGCTGCTGACAGTTGGGAACGAAATTCTCGAAGCGACGATGTCATACCGCTGTCGCTGGTTTGAATATCTTTGTTACCGCCCGCTGATGCAGAAATATTGGAATGAAGATCCGAATTTCCGCCATGAGGCCGCACCAAAGCCGCGCCTGACTGATGCTGATTACCATCCAGATTATCTGTCAGAGAAAATTGGTGTTGCAAAACGGCTGCAATGGGCCGCCGAGAAATTCTTTGTAACGACGGAAGAAGAGCCGTTATTTGATGCTGCTGATGTTTTGCGCTTTGGCAAGGACCTTGTTGTCCAGCACGGCTTTACGACAAATTTAAAAGGCATTGAATGGCTGCGCCGGCATTTTCCTGATCACCGGGTTCATGCGGTTAATTTTCCCGGAGACCCATATCCAATTCATATTGACGCGACATTTACCCCGCTTCGTCCCGGCCTGATTTTGAACAATCCGCAACGCCGCCTGCCAGAAGAACAGCGCCGGATGTTTCATGATAATGGGTGGGAAATTGTTGATGCGGCACAGCCCGCGCATAATGCCCCGCCGGCGCTATGCTATTCGTCGGTTTGGCTTAGCATGAATGTGCTGGTGCTTGATCCGAAAACAGTTTGTGTCGAAAAATCCGAGGTCTATCAGGCTGAGCAGATGGACAAGCTCGGGATGAATGTTATCGAGGTTGATTTGCGGGATGCCTATGCCTTTGGTGGCGGTTTGCATTGTTGTACCGCAGATGTTAACCGTGAAAGTGTGCTGGAGGATTATTTCCCAAAGCTGGCGGGTTAAAGCAACCGCCGCCATTGATAAAAGAGGTAAAGGCCAATGTCGCAAACGGTGTTTCGCAAACCATTTACCCAGCAAGAGGGAATCCCCGAAGCCGGCATCAAACGTGCGGTCGAAATTATGCAAACCGGCCGGTTGCATCGGTATAATCTACTGCCTGATGAAGTTGGCGACGTCGCTGCCTTGGAAATGGAATATGCGAAATGGCAGGGGGCGGCGTATTGCGTTGCCTGCACCTCGGGGGGCTATGCTATTCAGCTTGGCTTGCGAATTTGCGGGGTTAAACCTGGCGATAAAGTGCTGGCGAATGCCTATACTCTGGCCCCGGTTCCAGGTGCTATTCATAATGTTGGTGCTGTGCCAGTTCTAGTCGATATTGATGAGAATTATCATATTGATTGTGATGATCTGGCTGTAAAGGCCGAGGCCAGCGGTGCCAAACATCTGCTCTTATCATATATGCGGGGTCATATTCCCGATATGGACAGGGTGCTGGCGGTATGTGCCAAGCATGATATCAGCCTCATTGAAGATTGTGCCCACACAATGGGAGCAAAATGGCGCGGTATCCGCTCGGGCAATTTCGGTAAGGTGGCGGCATTTTCAACCCAGACCTATAAACATATGAATTCGGGCGAGGGTGGTTTTTTGACTACTAATGATGCCGAACTGGCGGCGGTTGCGGTGGTGTCGTCCGGCTCTTATATGCTCTATGGTCGTCATGGCGCGATACCGGCCGAAGAAATATTTCAAAAAGTGCGGCTTCATGCGCCTAATTATTCGGGACGGATGGATCATTTGCGTGCGGCGATGTTACGCGCGCAACTGCCGATGCTTGAAGATAATTTGGCGCGCTGGAACCAGCTTTATGATCGGCTTCATGGGCATCTATCTGCAATGGACGGGGTGATTATTCCGCCGCGCAAACAAGAAGAGTTTTATGTTGGCTCGTCAATCCAATTCCGTGCTGATGCGGTGGCAGCGTCCGCGGTTCCCGATTTTGTTGCGGCCTGTGCCAAACGTGGGGTTGAGCTGAAATGGTTTGGTGATGCTGAGCCAAAGGCCTTTACCAGCCGCTATGATAGCTGGCGTTATATTGATGATATCCCGGTTTTGCCAACGACGTTGCGGGTTCTGGAAAAAACCCTTGATATGCGTGTACCGCTGACTTTCACAATTGATGATTGCGACGTGATCGCCGAGATTATCGCCGAAGAAATCAGGCCGTTTTTAACAAATTAATCGGGGCGTTGTCCGGCAAAAATGGGCCACAGCATCGCCGCGGCCCATTTTGTTTTTCTGGGTAAAACCGGCTAGCTGTTAGCGGCGGCAAGTGCCTGTTCGATATCAGCGATGATGTCGTCAAAATGCTCAATCCCGACAGCAAGCCTGACATAGCCCGGTGTCACCCCGGTCTTTAACTGATCGTCGGCGGAAAGCTGTGAATGCGTTGTCGATGCCGGATGAATGGCAAGGGTGCGCGCATCACCGATATTGGCAACATGATAGATCATCTTCAGATTATCAATGAACTTGCGGCCAGCTGCCTCGCCGCCCTTAAGCTCGATCCCAACGATCGGCCCGTAACCACGGTTTAGATATTTGTCGGCCTTGGCCTTTTGTGCGCCTTCAAACAGGCTTGGGTAAATTACCGACAGGATCGCCTCATGCTTAACCAGATGTTCGGCAACGCGTTGCGCATTGTCCTGATGAACGCGGAACCGCAATGGCAGTGTTTCCAGACCTTGAATTAACTGGAACGAATTGGTTGGTGAAATCGCTGCTCCAAGGTCGCGCAGCATCACAACGCGGGCACGAATAGCAAAGGCGATTGGTGCGCCTAATGCTTCGGGAACAAGGCTGCCCCAAACCGCGCCGTGATAGCTTGGGTCTGGTGTATTGAATAGCGGATGCCGGTCCGGATTCCGGGTCCAGTCGAAATTGCCGCTATCAATAATGATGCCGCCAATTGAGGTACCATGGCCGCCAATATATTTGGTCAGCGAGTGCACAACGACGCTGGCACCATGGTCGATTGGGCGGCAGGTAATTGGCGCGGCGGTATTATCCACAATAAGCGGGATATCAAGGCTCTTGCCAATTTCGGCAACCTCGGCAATCGGAAAAACATTCAGCTTTGGATTGGGCAGGGTCTCGGCGAAATAAGCGCGGGTTTTCTCGTCGGTTAGTTCACGAAAACTTTCCGGATTATCCGCATCGGCAAAGCGTACCTCAATGCCAAGCTGTTTGAACGTGTTGGCAAAAAGGTTCCAAGTGCCGCCATAAAGATGCGGCGACGAAACAATGTTATCGCCTGCACTACATAGGTTTTGAATGCTAAGCGCGACGGCTGATGATCCGGATGCAACCGCCAGCGCAACCATACCCCCCTCAAGCGCGGCAACCCGTTCTTCCAGCACTGCATTGGTCGGGTTCATGATCCGCGTATAGATATTTCCAAGCTCGCGAAGGCCAAATAAATTGCCAGCATGTTCGGTGCTGTCAAACTGATAGCTGGTAGTTTGATAGATCGGTACTGCAACTGCGTTCGTCGCGCTGTCACGGCGATAGTTACCGGCGTGAAGCACCAATGTTTCGGGATTTTGAAAAGTTGCTGACATAGTTTCTGCCTCGTCTTGAATGCATGAATTGAAGATTGCAAAGATATAGAAAAATTTGCTTTGGCCAGCGAAAAAAATGAAGGCAGTTAAAAAAAATTTCCAAACTACGGTATATAATGCAAAACCTTCTATTTTTGGATCCGGATTGAGTAATTTATAGCGTCATCCTATCGACCGCGTGACTGGCCAACGTGAACGCCTCGACAAGGCCGCGTGATTTTCAGAGGATGCCGGTCATGTGATTGTTGATTGCGCATCGCTTTTTTGCTGATCATGGTGCGGTGTCATGCTAACAATATCCGCCTAATATTTACCGTTGGAAGCGATCGCCGCGGTTCACCAGTCTCTGCCATATAGGTCTAACCATGGCAGCTTGTCAGAATTTTAATTTGCAGATTTTACGGGGACATAAATGAAGACATATAAAATCGCGTCTATTCCGGGCGATGGCATTGGCGTTGAGGTTATTGATGCTGGGTTAAAGGTTCTTGATGCTCTTGCCGCGCGTGATGGCGGGTTCAAACTGGATGTGACCAGCTTTGATTGGGGCAGTGACCGTTACAAGCGTGAAGGCGCGCTGATGCCTGCTGATGGGGCAAATGAGCTGCGTGATTTTGATGCGATTTTCTTTGGTGCGGTTGGGGCGCCAGATATTCCTGATCATCTGACACTTTGGGGTTTGCGGTTGAATATCTGCCAGCCGCTTGATCAATATGCCAATGTCCGCCCAACGCGCATTCTTCCGGGGATCAAAAGTCCGCTGGCTGGTGTAACGGCAAAGGATCTTGACTGGGTTATCGTGCGGGAAAATTCCGAAGGGGAATATGCTGGTCAGGGCGGCCGTAGTCATCGTGGCCAGCCGCATGAAATGGCCACTGATCTGGCCGTCTTTACACGGGTTGGTGTCGAACGTGTCATGCGTTTTGCGTTCGAGCTGGCGCGGTCACGGCCGCGTAAATTATTGACCGTCGTGACGAAATCAAATGCCCAGCGATACGGTATGGTTATGTGGGATGAAATCGCCGCCGAAGTTGCCGCAGATTTCCCTGACGTGACATGGGATAAAATTCTGGTTGATGCGATGACAGTCAGAATGACGATGAAGCCGGAAAGCCTCGATACGATTGTTGCGACCAACCTTCACGCCGATGTGCTGTCGGATCTGGCGGCGGCTTTATCTGGATCAATTGGCGTTGCGCCAACGGCCAATCTGAACCCTGAGCGGACCAGCCCTTCAATGTTCGAGCCGATCCATGGTTCGGCCTTTGATATTACCGGCAAGGGCATCGCCAATCCGGTGGGAACGTTCTGGAGCGCGTCGATGATGCTTGAGCATATTGGCGAGAGCGATGCCGCTACACGGTTAATGGAAGCGATCGAGGTGATTACTGCCAATCCTGATTTTCATACGCCCGATCTTGGCGGCACGGCAACATCTGAGCAGGTGACCAATGCAATCATTGATGTGATTAGGGCCCGCAACGAATAGGCCCGCAACGAATAGCTGTCCAGCAGAGGTGCATATTTGTTGATAGCCTAACAGATTGATACTCTGACCGATTTAATAAGAGGTAGCCCTTATGAACCCAACAATCGAGCTGTTAAAATCTCATAGGTCGATCCGCCAGTTCAAAGACAGGCCGATTGCACCTGATTTGTTGAACGAGATTATTCTTGCCGGTCAGGCTGCCGCATCATCCAATTTTCTGCAGGCGGCGACGATCATCCGTATTACCGATCGGGTCAAGCGGGCGCGCCTAGCAGAATTGGCTGGCAATCAGGCTTTTATCGAATCGGCGGCTGAATTTTTGGTGTTCTGCGCCGATATTAGTCGAGCTTCGCGCTGTTGTGATTGGCATGGCGCCGAGGCGAATACCGGCTTTAC
>RGCC01000079.1 GCA_009919335.1 Alphaproteobacteria bacterium | reverse complement strand
TTCAATGCCGCCCATTGCTGGTTAATGTCGATGCGCAATTCCTCAAAGGCCGCTTGCCAGCGCGAATCTTCTGGCGGCAGATCGGGCAGATAACTGCGGAACCGGCGCAAGATTTTTGACGGGCGTGGCGGTTTTGGCCAAATTGGCGGCCCCTGTTTTACCCAATCTGCCTGTACTGGCGGCAGGTTACCATGTGGTGCCAGCAGATAAATCTGCGCCTGATGATTGCGCCGTGCCAACGCGGTAATCGCGTCTAACGCGGTCAGGCCACTGCCAATAATGGCAATGCGCGATCCGCTGATTACATGGTCAAGCCAGCGCCCATCCCACGGATTTTGCACCAGCAGTTTTGCCGTCGCTGGCGATGCCATAACCGCGTGATTAACCCGGCACGGCCATTGCGGCGTTGGATTGCCAGTTGCCAGAATGACATGATCGGCGGTGATCAGGCGGCCATCATCAAGGCTTGCTTGCCAGCCGCCGCTGTCGGCCGTGCCAAGGCTGGTTACAATTTGCTGGTGATGGGTGATGCCATTATGCGGCACGCCAGCATCGGCCAAAACCGTATCAAGGCAGCTTTTCACATAACGGGCAAAATCACGACGCCGGTAAAAATTACCGGAATTCTGCACAGCCTCCGGATCATCAGTGATATTCGCTTTTGCCCAAAGGCCACGCTTTTCAGGCCATATCCACATCAGTGCGGCACGCACATTCAGCCGGAAATCATTATCGTCACAGCCATAGGCATTGCCCGCACCAAGCGCACCCGGCCCGACAATCGTGATCGTGGCCGGTTTTATGCCAGCTTGGACCAGATGAATTACGGTCACCGCAGCAGCAAAACCACTGCCAATAATCAGGATATTTTGATCGGCCACAGCCAAATTCCTTTATTGCCCTTCGGCCTGATGCCAACCGTGGTCAGATCAATTCATCGCTGCGGTCATCGGTTTCGCCAAAGCGTGGTCGGGTGCCTTCATAGACCTTATCAAGCGATGCCGCGATACGGGCATTTTCACGCTCAAACAGGCTATTGCCGGCAAGGTCGCTCTCGACAATGAAGGGGCCGAAATTTTCCACCTCAAGAACCCACATGGCCTGCGCAAGCCCAAGTTCCTTTTTCCAGTGAAGATTGCTGACCTGTTTGACACCGCGGCCCAAAAGCGCGCCCGTTCCATAGCCAACCGTGGTCAGATAAATGGCACCATGCGGCACGAAATGCTCGCGGTAATCCTTGGCGCTCATTCCGCCTTTACCAATGATCAGCTTGGCCCCGGATGCGGCCAGCCACGGGCCGATCCATTTGGAAAACCGAAAGGATGCGGTTGCTGTTACCGCACCAAGATCAAAGCTGCCATCATCATGCTGGGTGGCAGCGGGCGAGCAATGAAAATTGGCCGCACTCTCGCCGGGTAACGCCAGCGGCATTGCAACGCCATCTTCCAGCACGCGTTTATAAACCCCTTCACGCGCGGTATAGACAGTCCCATCAAGATAAACAATATCGCCAATCACCAGACCGGCCAATGCTTCGGCGGTGGGGTTCGCGCTGAGGCGAATTTTACGCGGTTTGCTCGGCTTTACCATTCGACTGTCTCCCGCCTCTGATAATCGGTAAACCATTCAGGGTCAGTGCGATATTCAACCCGCCCATCATCAAAAATCCGTGCTACCGCACGGCGCGACGACAAACAAAAGGCATGAACACTCATTTGCATCCCGCCAGTATGGCAATAGCCAACCTCGATATTGCAATCAATCACCATTGATTTGCCAACGAACCCCATCGCGCCCATACCGATGTTGTTGCCCAATGTCTTGAACTCATCCTCAAGCGCGGCAATTTTCGGATCAGGATTACGGTTGCCAACGACACGCAGACAGGCGGCACGCTTGCCAAGCACCATGCAGCTGTCTTTTGAGCCGCCAAGACCAATGCCGATAATCGCCGGTTGACAGGCCAGACCGCGCTTGCCAAACGCCACCAGCGAGTCGAGGTAAAACCGCTTGATGCCCTCGATGCCGTCACTTGGAAACAGCATCCGGTAATCAGTGCCAAACAGGCCGCCCTTGTGAACAGTAATCAGATCAATCCAATTACCGTTCGGTTCAAACCCATATTCGATTTCCGGCGCCCCAATACCGACATTATTATCATGGTCGGTTCGCCATAATGGATGCACCCGGTTTGGCCGCAATGGCACCGATTGTGTTGCGTTTGCCGTCGCACGCCGCAGCGCCGCCTCAAGCGCGACCGGCCCACCATCAATTTGCGCCTCATTACCCATTTTGACATACCATCGAGGACAGCCAGTATCACCGCACATGGCGCGGCTGTCTTCTTTTGCGGCTGCGTAATTTTCCAGCATCGCCTCAAGCACAAAACTGGACAGGTCACCATCCTCGTCATTGGCGGCCTGTTGCAAACCGGCAAGGTAATCATCGGGAATTTCAATTGCTGCTTTCGCCATCAGGCTTTCAGCGGTTTGTTGAATAAGCTCGATATTGATCATTGTGCAGCCCCCACCAGCGTTTCGGCCTCGTCCGCCCCAAGCAGTGACTCGCCCGGCTTGACGATGGTGAATTTCACTGCCTCGCGGGAAACTTCAATGCCCTTATCACCCGATGTTGCAACAGTGAAATAGGATTGGTCAAACGATCCGGCGTCAGGGAAATCTTCGCGGAAATGCGCCCCACGTGAATTCTCGCGCGACAGACCAGCCTTGGCAATCACCTCGGATGTATCAATCAGGCTTTGCAGACTTAACCAATCATGCCATGACAGGTTAAAGGCCAGATTATCGGCAGCAACGCCAACCGTTTCCATTTCGTCTTTCAAGGCAGCGATCTTTTCAATGCCGCGCTGAATACCAGCAGCATCGCGCATCACCCCGACATCATCCCACATGATATCCATCAGCCGTGTGCGCAATTCCTGAACATTACCCGGTTTCGCCGAGAACGGAATAAGCGCGCGCGCGAGCTCTTCATCAAGAACGGTCTCATCCGGATCATGCAATGCGCCCATTTTCATAGCATCAGCGCCCATTACATCACCGGCAATACCGCCATAAACAGTAGAATTTGCAACACCATTACCGCCAAGACGATTTGATCCATGCGCGCCGCCAGCATCCTCACCAGCAACATAGAGGCCGTGAAGGTCTGTGCGGGTATCAACGTCAACAACAACCCCGCCCATCAGATAATGTGCGGTTGGCACCACCTCGACCAAACCGGCAGCAAGATCAAATCCACTATCGGCGCAGCGCTTGACCATACCTTGGAATTTCTTGGCAACAACGTCCGGCCCAAGATGCGCCATCGAGATATAAACCCCGCCATAGGGCGAGGTACGACCCTGCCGCATTTCTTCGTAAATAGCGCGGCTGACAATATCGCGTGTGGCGCGCTCGCCCGCATCATCATAATCAAACATAAAGCGGTTATTCTCGCCATTGATCAGATAGCCACCAGCCCCGCGAAGCCCCTCTTCAAGCACCGTGCCAGTCATTTTTGTTTCGTCACCCGCCATCAGGCCGGTCGGATGAAACTGCACCATTTCCATATCACGCAGCCCAAGCCCGCGGCGCAATGCCATCGACAATCCGTCCATGCTCTTATCGCCAGATGGGGTGTGATATTTATACATTGTCGGGCCGCCACCGGTTGCCATCAGCACAGTTTTCGCCCGCACTAAACGGAACGTGCCGCGCCGCATATCAATAAACAAAACCCCGGCAAGCGCGCTGCCATCGCGTGACGGGATCAACCCGATTGCGCGATGTTCCTGCAATTTTTCAACGGGGCGCGACAGCACCTGTTCCATCAGGCGGCCAATAATCTCGATACCGGTCAAATCGCCCTTATGGGCGGTGCGGTCAAACGTCTGTCCGGCAAAGGCCTTTTGATGCAGCGTGCCATCACTGTTGCGGTCGAAAAAACAGCCGATTTCATTTTCCAGCTCATGAATACGGGTTACTGCCGTGGTGACAAGTCGCCAGGCCATATCCTGATCAGGAAGCCATTTGCCGCCAATGATCGTATCCATGAAATGACGCTCGACCGAATCTTGGGGATGCAGCGCCACATTATAGCCGCCCTGCACCATCCGCGTGCAGCCGCATTTGCCGATCAGCCCCTTCACCGCGATTGTAACTTTTTGATCCGGTGCAGCCTTTTGCCAAAAAGATGGACGGCCAGCAAAAACACCAGCCCAAATTCAGCCAGTTTAACAATCGTCAAATCGGTAAAACGCAGAAAGCCGTCAAGGCGCACCGGCGCCGACACGGCAAGAGACAACATATAGAAATGAACCGGCAAAAATAGCGCCAGACTAAGCCCCGATAGCCGGTGCAGCAAAAAGGCAAACCACAGAGGGTGCGAGCGGTGCGGCCTTATCATAGCCCGCCTCCTGCAAAGGTAACGCTATAAACCGCCTTGCCGCCAAGCCCCAGCAACGCCGCAAAAACTGCCCAGCTGAAAAGCGTTAGGGCGCGCCCCCTAAGCCCTAGCCATTCAAAGCTGATTACCCGCACGCCAATGGCCCCATGCACTGACACCGCAACAACAAAACTGCCGTAAAATAAAAACCATGCAACAGAGCCTTGTGTACGGGCCAGAATTTCGGCAACCGTCAAGCCGCCCTGAACCGCATAGATCATGACCGCAATATGGCCGATTACTAGTGGCACCATAATCAGCGCGGTTAGACGCTGTGCCATATATAAACGAATATCCAGCATCTAGCGGCTCCGCCGGAACAATGCCTTGGTCGTTTCCCGCTTTAATCCAGCGATCGACAAGGTGGGGTTAAGTTCGTTCGGACAATATTGCACACAGCCTTGCTGAGAGTGGCAATTGTGACATCCACCGTTCGAGCCAACCGCCGCCAGCCTTACATCCTGACCGGCATCACGGCTGTCATTCAACAACGACCATGACCGGTTCAAGGCTGCCGGACCAAAATAATCGGGGTTCGACTCGACCACATCACACGCCGCATAACAGATCGCACAATTGATACATTCAATCGCCTCACTCGCCGCAATGCGCATCGGATCATCGGGCGTAATCGGCGCCATCGGATCGTCCCGGGTGGCACTGGGATGAAACACCGCCTCGGCAGCAACCCATTTT
Organism: Alphaproteobacteria bacterium; assembly: GCA_009919335.1. Lineage (GTDB taxonomy): Bacteria > Pseudomonadota > Alphaproteobacteria > Puniceispirillales > Puniceispirillaceae > UBA3439. The sequence goes on along the minus strand of RGCC01000079.1, from coordinate 1,942 downwards.
TCGAAAAACGGATCCATATCGGTTGCCAGATCCTTAATCACTGGTAGGTTCCGCAATGGCGCAACTTCCAATTCATCACCGGCGACAACCTTGCTGACATGCGTGCGGCAGGTCCAGCGCGGCGCACCATTAACCATCATCGCACATGATCCGCACATCCCAACACGGCAGGCGAACCGGTACGATAAAGTCGGGTCAATATATTGTTGAACATACGCCACGACATCAAGCACCGTCTGGTTTTCACGCGCCGGCACCTGATATTTCTCAAAGCGGCCATCATCGCCGCTTTCGCGCCAGATCGACACGGTCATCATTTGCGTTTCATCCGCCACCAGATCACTCCATTTGATTAAACTATCAAAACTATAAATTTAATTTTTTCTTTAATAAAATAAATAATACTTACTAAATATGTAAGAATAACTTACAATACGATCAGCGATTAATCATTAAAGGCCGGATTATCCTACCATGTCCATCCGCCAGCTCCGTACATTGCTCGCCATCCAAGATCACGGCTCGTTCAGCGCCGCCGCCGCCGCTTGTCATGTCACCCATGCGGCGGTAAGCCAGCAGATGAAGGCGCTTGAAACATTATGGGGTGTCGCGCTGTTCGACCGCAAGGGCCGCCGCCCTGAATTAACCCCGACCGGCCGCGCGCTGGCCGCCAAGGCCGATGAAATCATCCGCGCTTATGATGGCATCCTTGCATCGGTGATCGGTGATCAGGGGTTTCAGGGCGAATTTGTACTTGGCGCGGTGCCAACAACCCTGACCGGGCTGGTGCCGCTGGCACTATCGCTGCTGCGCCAGCGCCATGCCGATTTAAGGGTCACGATCTATCCGGGCCTATCACGTCAATTGATGCAACAGCTAGATCGCGGCGCGATTGATGCGGCGATCATCACCCGCCCGGACTTACTACCGCAAGGGCTGGCCTGCCTTGATATTGCGGCCGAACCGATGCAGCTTTTGGCCCCCCCACAAACCGACAGCGATGATCCGATTGAGCTGTTGCGCACCCGTCCTTTTATCCGGTTTGACCGCAATGCAATTTTTGGTCAGATGGTCGAGGGGTGGCTGCAAAAACACAAGATAACTGTCCGGGATTCGATGGAGCTTGAGGGGCTGGAGGCAATTTCCAGCATGGTGATGGCTAATCTTGGCGTCTCGATTGTGCCCAAACGATGTGTGCGCAATATGAACCCGTTACCGGTCAAACGCCTTGCCCTTAGCGGCAATCCACCGGCACGCCAGCTTGGCCTTGCCTACCGTGATGGCACGCCGAAACTAAGCGTTATCAAGGCTGGCGAAACGGCACTTCTTGATGCGGTTGCGATTGGCGAATTCTCATCGTAGACGGGGCCTATTTGCCCGGCTTAATCGCCAGAAAATTCAGCGCGGATAGCATCATTATGCTCGCCCAAATCCGGCACCGCACCAAGCGTTGGCAACGCGCCATTTAGAATTGCGCCCGGTGCCAACAGCTTGACATCACCAGCTGAGGTACGCACCGCAACAAACCGGTTTTGCGGGTGTTGGGCAAAGACATCCATATCGTTTAACCGGCCAAAGGCAATTTGCGCAGCCTGTAATTTATCGGCAATCTTGTCGATTGAATATTGGCTGAACACCCCGTTCATGATCGCATCGAGTGCGGCGCGGTTCTGCACCCGATGCACATTACTGTCAAATTTCGGATCTTGCGGCAGGTCGGGCTGATCAAGGACATCGCTGCAAAGCCGCACCCATTCGCGCTCATTCTGGATCGAAATCAACAGCATTTTTTCATCACCGCAACGATAGGCACCATAGGGCGCAATTGTCGGATGATGCAGGCCCGGACGGCGGATTTCCCGCCCGCCATAATGATGCTGCAAATACGGAACATTCATCCAATCGGCTAGCGCATGAAACAGCGAAACCTCAATTGCGCGAC
>RGCC01000078.1 GCA_009919335.1 Alphaproteobacteria bacterium | reverse complement strand
TTTCCAGCGCCCGATCAAGGTCTGCCGGACTGGCATGAGGCACATGGCCGATCTCGGTGCCGTCAGCCGGGCAAATAACCGGCTCACTTGCGCCGTCACTGCCCAACACCCACTCACCAGCAATTAGCATTTTCAACTCTGGATAGGACATCGGTTCGTCTCCATTTCTATAGCGCGTGGGCCTGTCGCCGGATTGCAAATTACAGTCATAAGCCTAAACGGTGCTCTTACTCTCATCCAAGCACAATATCGTTTGAACAACCTAACCGACATATTTCGGTTTTCAAATGACTATCATCTGGGCATGGGAGTAAACCGGCTTGGGAGTAAATCGGCTTGGGGATAGGCTGGGGACTGGCGATAGATCGAGGCTTTGCAGCAAAATCATATTTTTCTTACGTTTTAAATTTACATTTGCGCAGTTTTACGAAAATCTAAATTTAATCGATAAGAGAACCCTCATGACTCCCCCAGTAACCGATCGTCAAAACAATCCATCGTTTCTATCATCATTGCAATATGGGCTGATTGCGGCTGCCGCCAGTTTGATGACGATATTGTGCATCTTATGGAACCTTGATGCGCCAACCCGGTTAGGCATTGCGTTTCTGACCGAACAATATATGGGCTTTCAGCTTGGACTGGCGCTAACGATCCTATTTTTGACCCCGTCAAACAGCTTGGTTCGCGACCTGTTGCCGGCCTGACCTATATGGCGTACAATTACGACAATTTGCTGGCCGAACAGGCCTATCGGCCGCCGATCCTGACATTGCTGGGTGGCATCGTTGTTTTGGGCGTTGTTGAAGGCGTGCGCCGGCGCGCCGGCATGGCGCTTTTTGCGATCATTCTGGTTTTTCTGATTTACGCTCTTTTGGCAGATCGAGTGCCCGGCACGCTGGTTGGCCAAGAAATGTCGCCGGTCAAGCTGGTGCAATATCTGGGCTTTGATCCCGGTGCCGTTTTTGCCACTCCTTTGGCGGTTGGCACTGTCATTGTCGTGCTGTTTGTATTCTTCGGACAGTTGCTATTCAGTGCCGGTGGCGGCGAATTCTTTACCGACCTTGCAATGGCTGCAACTGGCCGGACACGCGGTGGCAGCGCAAAAATCTCAATCATCGCTTCAGCCCTATTCGGCTCCATCTCCGGCAGTGCGGTCTCGAATGTTGTGACCACTGGCGTTGTAACAATTCCGCTGATGCGGCGTGGCGGCTACTCAAAAAACGATGCTGGCGCAATCGAGGCAATTGCCTCAACCGGTGGCCAGCTGACACCGCCAATCATGGGAGCGGCAGCATTTTTAATGGCCGAATTCCTTGAAATTTCATATCTGACAGTTGCCGCCGGTGCATTGCTGCCCGCGGTCATTTATTATTTCAGTGTCTTTGTTCAGGTCGATCTAATCGCCGCGCGTGACAATATCAAACCGGTGGAAGATGACACGCCAAATATTGGCGCGGTTTTACGTGAGGGTTGGCATTTTATCCTGCCTATGCTGGTGCTGGTGCTGGCATTATTCTGGCTGCGATATGATCCGGAGATGGCCGCAATACTGGCCTCGGCTGCGGTCATCGCAACTGGAATGCTGCGCGGTTATAAGGGCAAAAAACTGGCCATTTCCGAGATTCGCCAGACATTGATCAGCACTGGCACATCGATGGTTGATCTCATTCTTATCGTTGCCGCCGCAGGCTTTGTTATCGGCGTGTTGAACGCGACAGGCCTCGGCTTTGCTTTGACCTTGTTATTGCTGGAGGTGATTGGGCAGAACCTGTTTGTGATTCTTTTTGCAGCTGCATTTATCTGTGTTCTACTTGGCATGGGTATGCCGACTTCGGGCGTTTATGTGCTTTTGGCAGCACTGGTTGCGCCATCGATTGTCGAGGCTGGTGTGAACCCATTAGCTGCCCATCTCTTCATTCTTTATTTTGGCATGATGTCGATGATTACGCCGCCGGTTGCACTTGCGGCATTCGCCGCTGCTGCCATTACCAAGGCCAACCCGTTTTCTACCGGCATTGCGGCCATGCGGATCGGCTGGGCGGCCTATGTCGTGCCATTTGTTTTTGTTGTGACGCCAAGCCTTCTACTGGATGGTGACAGCCTCGAAATTGCCATGGCTTTGGGCTTTTCATTGGCCGGCATTTTCATGGTTTCGGTTGGCATCGTCGGTTATTTTACGCGGCGATTGCCAATTCTTTTACGCTTGCTTGCGATCATTTTGGGGCTGTTATGCCTGCCATTTCCGATTATTGGCACGCTGGTGAATATGGCGGCATGTGCCATTGTCGCAGGGCTTGCCTTATTTGCCGCGCTACGGCCAAAAAGTTTCCAGCCTAAAACAGGAAGAACGAGCAATTAATGGGAGGATACAATGCTCAAAACTTTTAAAACAATGCTTGGTGCCACATTTGGCCTGGCCCTTTTTACTGCGCCTGCGATGTCCGAGGTGATTACGATCGGATCAGGATCACAAGGATCACTCGGCTTTAACACCGGCCAATCAATTGCAAAAATTGTGAACCAAGAACTTGGCATCACCGCTAGAACACAGCCACTAACTGGTTATCTGCCGCTGATCAATAATGGCGAGCTTGATTTTGGTTTTGCCAATGCTGTCGAGGTTGGCTTTGCAAGCACCGGCACTGGCACTTATGCTGGCAAACAAAATTCAAAACTTCGCCTTGTTGGCACAATGTTCCCACTGAAAACCGGCCTGATGGTGGTTGCTGATACTGGAATTGAAACCATTGCCGACCTGAAAGCAAAGGCATCCGGGCTACGCATCGCATCTGAATATAAGGGTTCGACGATCATTCCCTATTACATTGAAGGCGGGCTGGCAAACGGCGGCATGGTCTATGATGATTTTGTAAAGGTGCCAGTATCCAATTTCGTGAAAGGTATTTTTGCCCTTGGTGATGGTCTGGTGGATATTTCACTTGTCAGCCTGAATTCAGGTGCGGGCAAAAAATCCAATGCCCAGCTTCGTGATCGTGGCGGCCTTAAATATGTCTCGCTCGATAATTCGCCCGAGGGTCAAGCAAAGTTAAAGCAATTCATGCCAGCGGCAAAAATCATTTCGATGAAAGCCAACCCGAATATTCCGGGCCTGCAAAAAGACGTCAATATCATGGAAATTCCATGGATGATGATGACGAATACAGATGTCTCCGATGAATTGGTCTATAAAATAACCAAAGCCATTGTTGAACATAATGACAAGCTTGGCGCCAGTTTTGGTGCTTTCAAAAATGCCAAATCCGCCGCAATGGCACCAGCAAATGCGATGCCATATCACCCGGGCGCCCTACGGTATTACAAGGAAGCAGGGATCAAGGTTGGCGATTAACGCTGGCTAATAAAAGAAGGCTCTGGCGGCCTTAACCGATATGGTGAAAGGACCGGCAGTTGCCGGTCTTTTTATTTAGCGCGCAATAGCCGGCAGAAATCTGTTGGTGGGGGAGTAATTCTACTTAGTGACGATATGCGTCAGACCCGCAACCCGTCTGCAGTTGCTTCGACAAATAATGACGCTAGCGTCGTCCGGGGGCGATTAGCCGGAAACAGAAAGGCAAAATCATAATGGATCGTCGGTTTTAGCGGACGGATCACGACATTTCCGCTGCTGTTTGATTTTGCCGTAAACGGGTCGGTAATCGCAATGCCAATGCCATGCTCGACAAATTCATTCACCGCCACCGCAGTTGTTTCAAACTGCGGTTTATACTCGATGCGTGCCTCAGCAAATAATTGGTCGATCCGCATCCTGCCAATCGTTCCCTGCGGCAGCCCAACCATTGTTTCACCAGCAAGATCAGCAATATCTATCCGTTGCATCTTGGCGAGCTTGTGACCTTTATGCAGGACGCAAACACCCGGAAAACTGCCGATATGGACAAGGTGTGCGCTTGGATATGTGAATGGCAAAGCCACCGCACATAGGTCAAACTGCTGGCCCTCAATGCGCCGCTCTAGCTCAACCCTGCTGACCACATCAACATTAACCGAGACACCGCTAGCCGTGGCCTTGAAAATACTTAACGCCTTGGGCATAAGCCCGCGGGCAAGGGTCGCAGAGGTAAGCAATTGCAGATGCCCCTCTGAAACCTGGCGAAGTTCATTAGCCTTGCGGACAAGCCTGTTCAATGCCTCAGCAGCCGAATCCGCCTCGGCCAATAGCAATTTACCCTCGGCCGTAAGCCGTAACCGCCGTTTGCTTCGGTCAAATAGGGTGATGCCGAGCTGGCTCTCCAGCGCGGCGATATGCCGGCTCATCGCCGACTGATCGGCGTTCAATATGCGCGCAGCATCCGTCATACTGCCCGCCCTAGAAACCGCCCGAAATGTCTCGATCCAGCGAAATGGAAGATTTTTCATCACTTACCTATGTAAAAAACGCATAAATAATTTGCTATTTTTCATTTTTTTTCATCATTTGTATAGCCTAAGCTTTGAGCAGGCTTTTGACAGAAACAGGGGGTTGAAATGAGCGCAAATAATCAATTTGAGGTTATACCAACAGGCGCCGCGCTTGGCGCCGACATAGTTGGGTTGGATTTGACGCAAGAAATTGATGGCGACGTTTTTAAAAAAGTGACTGCTGCATGGGATCAGCATCTAGTTCTCCGATTTCGCAATCAAAATTTAACTGAAGACCAATTTGTCCGCTTTTCCCAATATTTTGGCGCTCTTGATAAAGCACCAACGCGTCCAGTTAATGGTGCATACCATCCAACACGGGAAGAAATTGCCGTAATCTCAAATATAGTCAAGGAAGGTGTTGCAATTGGTGGGCTAGGCAATTCTGAACTGGTTTGGCATCAGGATATGACCTATAAGGACCTGCCGCCAAAAGCGAGTATTCTCTATGGCCTGACCACACCTGCAACCGGCGGTGATACTCATTTTTACAATCTGAACCGCGCCTATGAAACCTTGCCAGACGCGCTGCGAGAACGGATTAAGGGATTGTCATGCAAGCATGATGCAACACGCAATTCAGCCGGCCAGCTACGCGCCGGTTTTGACGAAACCTATAGTAACGAGAACAGGCCAGGTGCGGTGCATCCATTGGTTATCAAGCATCACTCAACTGGGAAAGAGTCGCTCTATGTTGGACGGCGGCCAAATGCCTGGATTGTCGGGTTGAATGACCAGGACAGTGATCAGCTATTGGACGAGATTTGGCACCATATCGAAACCGGCTCACACCACTGGGCGCAGCAATGGCAACCAAACGATCTTGTCATATGGGATAACCGTTACACGCTGCATATGCGCGGCGACCTCGACCCGAACCAAGACCGGCTTATGCACCGCACGCAAATCCGAGATGAGCGGGCGCCTGCTGCTGCGTAACGCCAATCATCTAACCGGCAAATGCTGCCATATGGAACCGCTAAGAGGCGGCATTTGTCTGACCATGATTTACCATCATACAGCCTGAAGGCGGGTTATCTTCCGGTCCCTTTTACCAGCTAACCGGCTTTTGACACATGGGCGTACCCAAATTTGGAATTAATAGATCTTCTTCTTGTTTGTGCCGTTGCTTTTGTAACAGCCGCGATAACCGGTATAACAGGTGTTGCAGGTGGCTTGCTGCCCGCAGTTTTCCTAACACCAATCATTGGCATCACGTCGGTATTGCCAGTGCTGGCAATCATGCTGCTGTTTGGCAGTATATCGCGCGCATGGATCAACCGCGCTGATTTTCACCGCGAGGCATTTTTGCGTGTTGCCATTCCGGCGATCCCAATGGTCGTGCTAGGAGGCATCTTCTATGCGCAGCTAGAGGCAAAAATGATTGCGCTAATGCTCGGCAGCGTTGTGTTAATTTCAATCCCGATCCGGCGAATTGCGAAATCATACAAAATCAAAACCTCTCCATCTTTACTGAGTTTTGTTGGTGGCATTTTTGGATTCCTGGCCGGCTCATCAACCGGCCCCGGCTTGTTGCTGGTGCCGTTCATGCTGGGTTATGGGCTATCAAAGGCAAGCTTTGTTGCGACCCTAGCGGTGATTGCTGCGATGACGCATATCGCACGTGCCCTGACATTTGGCAGCATAGGTCTAATCGGACAGGACATCCTGACCCTTGGCATTATTGCGGGCATTGCCACCATCCCGGGCGCAATGCTTGGCCGGCTAATTCTAGAGCGCATCACAAACCGCAACCACGAGATACTGGTGGATCTGATGGCGCTTGGTGGCGGCGGTAACTTTCTATGGATTGCTTTTCAATAAGGCCATCTTCGCTAATTTGGCGCCATATAAATCTACTACAAAAATTAAATGGCAAAGCGATAATGCCCGAGCAAGCACTACAATTGCCTAATCATGGGTTGGTTGCAAGTTATTGCGCGCCGAATATAACAACAACAACCCGATTAAAAGCGCCGGCGACGCGCATACCAAAAAGCCCAGCTTATAACTTCCCGTCAAGCTCAACACCAATGAATAGAGAAGCGGCAAAACCAGCCCGCCACATTGACCAAATGATAACACGCCACCAGTGACAGCGCCCCGCATTGATACAGGGGCCAGCCTTGCAGCCTCAGCAAGCGTCACCCCATGCCATGAAAAAACCGACGCGCTCACTGCAATAGCCACAAGCGTTACATGCCAATGCATCCAAACCGGACTAAATAAGCTAACCGCTGAAACCGAAAAAAACATCAGAACCGCCAAAAGGCCAAGCATAATTCTCGGGGAAACATACTGACTGCTCAACCAACCCCAGAAAATACGTCCAGGTATGGCTACCACAGTTGCAATTGAAAAAACGGTTCCTGCTTCAACCAACGTGAAGCCAACTTCGGTCAGGTAAACCACAAAATAAGCAATAAAAGTGGTTTGTAGTCCAACGAAGGCAAAGGCACCGAATGCGAGGCCTCTAAGTTCAGATTTTTTAATGACGAAGCCTATCGTTTCAGGAAAATCGGACAAGTGAAATTTCCGCGTCAGGTCTTTATCACTATCAAACTCACTGCGCGCTAATTCCAGAAATACAGAAAAAAGCAAACAACCGACTCCGATTACGATAAGTGCAAACCGCCAACCATAAGTTTCAGTTAACATTGGACCAAGCAATCCGGCTATTAACAGAGCAAACGGAACTGCTGTTTGTTTTGCAGAGAA
>RGCC01000077.1 GCA_009919335.1 Alphaproteobacteria bacterium | reverse complement strand
GGTGATGCTGGCGGCAAATATGCGCGTTCGTGATGGGGTGATTGATCATGTCCGCCTTGCCTTTGGTGGTATGGCCGGAATTCCAAAACGGGCGCAAGCTGCCGAGGTCAAACTTGTCGGAAAGCCGCTTGATGTCGCATATTTCAGGGATGCGGCAACGGCGCTGCCAGATGATTTTACCCCGCTTTCGGATATGCGCGGTTCGGCAGAATACCGGATGCTGACGGCGCAGAATCTGCTAATGAAATATGGGCTTGAATTAGTTTCGGGCAAATCAATGCGGCTTGCCGGAGATGGGCTGACCGCTGGATTGGAGGGCTGGCGATGACCCGGCGCATCACCGGTGATATTCAGACATCACAGCATCATGACAGTGCAGCAAAGCACGTGTCCGGTGAGGCGATTTATGTTGATGACATAGAAGTGCCAGCAAATTGCCTGACGGTGCTGATCGCTCAAAGCCCCCATGCCCATGCGCGCATCACCCATATGGATTTATCTGCGGTGGCCGCAGCACCGGGAATTGTGGCGGTGATGAGTGCGACCGATATTCCCGGGGTCAATGATTGTGGTCCGATGATCCATGATGATCCGGTCTTTGCCAGTGATGAGGTTTGCTATGTCGGGCAGTCGGTATTTGCCGTTGCCGCAGTTAATATGGCGGCGGCACGGGCGGCGATCAGCCTTGCACAAATTGCGTATGAGCCATTGCCGGCAATTTTGACGATTGATGCAGCGATGGTTGCGGGCTCGTTGCTTGGCCCGCCGAGTGAAATGATCAAGGGCGATAGCGCGGCCGCGCTTGTGGCGGCAACGCACCAGCTAAAGGGACGGCTTTGTGCTGGCGGGCAAGAGCATTTTTATCTTGAGGGTCAGGCGGCATTGGCAATCCCCGGTGAAGATGGTGATATACATCTATTCTGTTCAAGCCAGCACCCAAGTGAGATCCAGCATAAAACTGCCGAAATGCTGGGCCTTGCCAATCATGCGGTGACAGTGGAAACGCGGCGTATGGGCGGGGCCTTTGGCGGCAAGGAAAGTCAGGGAAATCTACCGGCGATGACTGCGGCATTGGCCGCGCATTTAACCGGCCGACCAGCCAAAACCATCTATGACCGTGATGATGATTTCATGCTAACGGGCAAACGCCATGATTGCCGTATTGATTATCAAGTTGGCTTTGATGATGAAGGCCGTGTTCTGGCGGTTGAGTTCGAGCAGGCACTTCGCTGTGGCATGTCGTGGGATTTATCGGCCGGTATTGCAGCGCGCGCAATGTGTCATGCTGATAATGCCTATGATATTCCGCATATGAAGATTACCAATTATTGCTGTTTGACACATACGCAATCAAATACGGCCTTTCGCGGATTTGGCGGGCCGCAGGGGATGCTTGGTATCGAACGGGTGATGGATGAGGTGGCGCATTATCTTGGCCTTGATCCTTTGCAGGTGCGCCAGCGCAATTTCTATCCGGAAAAAACCGCAAGCCATCATGGCGTTACCCCTTATGGCCAAACGGTCGAGGATTGCGTGATTCAGCCGATTGTGGATGAGCTGGTAAAAACGTCGGATTATGTTGCGCGCCGTGCCGACATTGCGGCGTTTAATGCTGCCAATCAATATGTCAAACGCGGCATTGCCCTGACGCCAGTGAAATTTGGCATTTCCTTTAACACGACATTCCTGAATCAGGCGGGGTCATTGATCCATGTCTATAATGATGGCTCGGTGCAACTTAATCATGGTGGCACCGAAATGGGACAGGGGCTTTATATTAAGGTCGCGCAGATTGTCGCGCATGAATTTCAGATTGATGTTGAAAATGTCAAAATCACGCCGACCACAACTGGCAAGGTGCCGAATACGTCGGCAACTTATGCGACACCAAAATTAAACTGGGATAAAGACCGAATGCATGGTCGGCCCTTTTATTATTTTGCCTATGGTGCCGCGGTATCGGAAGTGATTGTTGATCTGCTGACCGGTGAAAACCGGCTTGTGCGCGCTGACCTGCTGCATGATGTTGGAAAATCGCTGAATCCGGCAATTGATTTAGGACAGATTGAAGGTGGATTTTTGCAAGGGGTTGGCTGGCTGACCACCGAAGAATTAATCTGGGATTCTGATGGGCGCTTGAAAACGCACGCGCCGTCTACCTATAAAATTCCGGCCTGCTCGGATCGGCCGGCCGCGTGGCGGGTCGCGTTCTATGCAGATGGTGAGAATAGTGAAGACACGATCCATAAATCCAAGGCGGTTGGCGAGCCACCGCTGATGCTGGCAATCAGCAGTTGGCTGGCGCTATCTGATGCGCTGGCCGGTATCAAAGGGGCGGCTTATCCGGCGCTTGATGCACCGGCAACGCCCGAACGGATGCTGATGACGGCAAACCGGCTTGGAGCGCGGTTTGTCTAAGAATATGCCAATTGAGGGTGCGTCTGCTGGCTGGATTGGCGTCGCCCTTGGCCTGATCGAGGCGGGCGAGGATGTCGTGCTGGTCACGGTAACAGCTACGAAAGGTTCATCACCGCGCGATCACGGCACGCAAATGCTGATAACCGCCACTGATATCTGGCAGACTATTGGTGGCGGCGCGGTAGAGTTTGACGTTATGGCGCGTGCCCGAAAAATGCTTGGCGACCCAGCGCCTGACATGTGGCAGCGCCAGCATTTCACCGTTATTCTTGGGCCTGATATGGGGCAATGTTGCGGCGGACAGATGTCGTTATTGCTGGAAAAATTTACCGCAAAAGAGGCGGTTGATCTGGCTGTTTTAAAGACCGCAACTGATGCGGGCGCTGGCTTGTCGCACCCGCTCAGTGCCGGCATGGCCCTGCAAGTCTATACGCCGGCATTGCGGTCAGAGGCGGCGCTGTTTCACCTACCAGCGCTGCCGCGACAGACACCTTTATTCATCTATGGCGCCGGTCATGTTGCCCGTGCATTGGTGCCGCGTCTTGGCGGTCTTGGGTTTGAGATTTTTCTTGTCGATATTGATCAGAGCCGGTTTCCCGACCGCCTAGATGGCGCTGCACAAATGCTGCTGGCAAAGTCGCCTGAGACAATCGCGCTGCACGCTCCTGAAGCGGCAGTTCATCTGGTGATGACCCATTCCCACGCCCTTGATGAGGCGATTTGTCTTCAGCTTTTAACGCGAGGTGATTTTGCGTTTCTGGGATTGATCGGGTCGAAAACGAAACGGGCGCGCTTTGTCTCACGGCTTGGCGCTGCCGGAATAGGCCCAGCGATGCTGGATTTGCTGACCTGCCCGATTGGTATTGATGAGATTAACGGAAAAAGCCCTGCCCATGTTGCTTTATCCATCGCGGCGCAGCTTGCGATCTGGCAAGAATTGAGGGATGCTGAGGCATAATATTAAAGGCTGATGCCGTTAAACGGCTGCTTTGGAAGGCTGCTTCTGCTAGGCTAAAAATCTGGGGCGAGGATCGAGATCGGCGGCAACTGGCCATGCTGAGACTGAGGGGGATGTCTAATGATGATCGACTATCTTTGGATGTGGTCAGAACTGGTTGTGCGGTGGGTGCATGTGATTGCCGGTATCGCCTGGATCGGGTCATCCTTCTATTTCATCGCGCTTGACCTTAGTTTGAAACCCGGGCGGGAATTACCCGATGAGGCGCATGGTCAGGCATGGCAGGTTCATGGCGGCGGGTTTTACAACATGGTGAAATATCTGGTCGCCCCTGCCAAAATGCCGGATGAGCTTACGTGGTTCAAATGGGAGGCTTACGGTACATGGATTTCTGGCATCGCGCTGATGAGCCTTGTTTATTACGGCGCAGCTAGCCTTTACATGATTGATCTGGAAATTCTGGATATCACTGAAGTGCAGGCGGTGATGATCAGCCTTGGCGGTATTGTAATTGGCTGGGCGATTTATGATGGGCTGTGCCGAAGCCCGCTGGGCCGCAGTGACGTGTGGCTGGCATTGGCGGGGTTTGGGTTTCTGGTTGCGTTGGCCTATGGCTATAGCCAGATTTTTTCGGCGCGTGGTGCCTTTATGCAGATGGGCGTTACCATCGGCACGATTATGGTTGCCAATGTCTTGATGATTATCATTCCCGGGCAAAGCAAAGTTGTGGTTGCGCTAAAGGCTGGTGAAACGCCCGATCCGCGTTATGGCGCACGCGGCAAACAACGCTCGCTGCATAATAATTATCTAACGCTACCGGTGATCTTTGTGATGATCGGCGGTCATTATCCGATGGTGTTTGCGACAGATTATGCGTGGGTTATTCTTGGCCTTGTGCTGGTGATTGGCGCGGTTATCAGGCATTTCTTTAACACCAAGCATAAGGGGCTGGCACCGCCTTGGTGGACGTGGATTGTGGCGGCAGTTCTGACTGGTTGTGCCATCATGCTCTCATCGCTTGGCGCACCGCAGGTAAAATATGATCAAACGGCGCATGCAACGCCTGAGGCACTGCATCACGCATCGGTTGAGCTGGTGATTGAACGCTGTGCCAGCTGTCATGCGCGCCGGCCGCAATGGGATGGTTTGGCCTTTGCACCAAAAGGTATCTATCTTGAAACCGAAAGTGATGTAGCGCGCCACGCCAATGATATCTTCTGGCAAGTATCAGCATCGCACGCGATGCCGCCCGGTCACGTAATCTGGGTTGAAGATGAAGAACGGGCAATGCTGTCGGCATGGCGGGATTTGGTCAATAGGGGGCAGGTATTTGCCGATCGTTCATAAATAAAACGGCGAATGAATAACGACGCTACGAGGATTTACAGATGCAGGATTACCCGCGTGATTTAATCGGATATGGTGCCACCCCGCCACAGGCTGCATGGCCGAACGGCGCGCGTGTTGCGGTTCAGTTTGTGCTGAATTACGAAGAAGGCGGGGAAAATACTGTGCTTCATGGCGATCCGGCATCCGAGGTGTTTCTATCTGAAATTATTGGTGCGGCGGCGTTTGAGGGCGCGCGGCATATGTCGATGGAATCAATTTATGAATATGGCTCGCGCGCAGGTGTCTGGCGAATTCTTGAGCTGTTTCGTCGACGCGGTTTGCCGCTGACTGTTTTTGCCGTAGCGATGGCGGCAGAGCGGCATCCAGATGTGATTGAGGCGGCGCTTGCTGATGGGCATGAAATTGCCGCGCATGGCTATCGCTGGATTAATTATCATGGCATGCCGGTTGCCGAAGAGCGCGCGCATATGCAAAAGGCAATTTCGATTCTTACCGATATTTGCGGAACGCGGCCGCTTGGATGGTATACGGGGCGAACATCAGAAAACACCCGCAATCTTGTCGCCGAAGACGGCGGGTTTGTTTATGATGCAGATGATTATTCGGATGATTTACCGTTCTGGTCTCGTCAGGTGAATGGCGCTCATTTGGTGGTGCCTTACACGCTGGATACAAATGATATGCGGTTTGCCACGGCACAAGGGTTTCATACTGGCGATCAATTTGCCCAATATCTGATTGACGCCTTTGATGTGCTGTATGCCGAAGGCGCCACCGCCCCTAAAATGCTGTCAATTGGTCTGCATTGCCGCCTGATCGGGCGGCCAGCCCGGTTTGCCGGATTGGTCAAATTTCTGGATCATATTATGGCGCATGACAAGGTCTGGGTGGCGCGGCGGATTGATATTGCCAATCACTGGATCGCAGCCCACCCCTATCAAGGAGCTCGCTGATGGGTGAGTTTGAAACGGGATCTGGTGCACCGGACATAACCGATATTAAAGAGTTGGAAATCCAGCCCCTTACCAAGGCCGGATTTGCCGCGTTTGGAACGGTAATTGAAACCGACGGGGCCAAAGAGATTGGCATTAATCAAGGCACGACAACACGGTTTGACGCGATGTCGGCGGTTGATGTGGCGGCTGAGGATGGCAAGCCCATCATTTCGCTGTTTCGGGGCCGGCGGCGGCCAGATCCGATTGAAATTC
This sequence comes from Alphaproteobacteria bacterium, assembly GCA_009919335.1. Classification (GTDB taxonomy): domain Bacteria; phylum Pseudomonadota; class Alphaproteobacteria; order Puniceispirillales; family Puniceispirillaceae; genus UBA3439. The sequence continues at coordinate 1,296 of RGCC01000077.1, read as the reverse complement.
ACCTAATGGAACGCCACCCCCTTGGCTCGCAGGCCTTCATGCCGCTTAGCCAGCACGAGTGGTTAGTGGTCGTGGCGCATGGTAATACCGCAGATGACGGCCCTGATTTTTCTACTCTGGCCTGTTTTCGGGCGCGTGGTGATCAGGGGGTTAGCTATGATCGCGGCACATGGCATCACCCGCTATTGGTGTTGCAACCCGAACAGGATTTTCTGGTTATTGACCGCCAAGGCGGCGGGCATAATCTTGACGAGGTTTGGCATGATGGGCTGGCCGCGATTATCCGGATTTAGACGTTTTTAATCAAATCAGCAGTCATGGCGCGATGTTTGGCAAGCAGGTTGGGCATATCCATGCTGACAAGCTGTCCCTGATCAACAATGACCCGGCCATTGATAATGGTGTAGTTGGATTTGATCGGGCCACAAAATAACAGCCCCGCCAGCAAATCCCACTGGGCACCAGCAAAATCAATGCCGCGACAATCAAAGGCGGCAATGTCGGCAGCATAGCCCGGTGCCAACACACCAATATCATCACGGTTCAGCACCGCCGCCCCGCCCCTTGTCGCCAGTGCCAGCGCTTCGCGCGCGGTCATTGCATCACCGGTTTTCATCACCCGTTGCAACAGCATGGCTTGGCGTGCCTCATTCAGCATATGCGCGCTGTCATTCGATGCAGATCCATCGACACCAAGCCCGATTTTGACGCCAGCATTCAGCATCTCACGAACCGGCGCAATGCCACTCGACAGGCGCATATTAGAACAGGGGCAGTGGGCAACACCGGTTCCGGTGCGGGCAAATAAATCAATCTCGCCTGGGCTTAATTGAACACAATGTGCGTGCCAGACATCGTTGCCAGTCCATTCAACAGCCTCGATATATTCGCCCGGACGCATCCCAAAGCTGGCAATGCTATAGTCGATATCTTCGCTATTTTCGGCAAGATGTGTATGCAGGCCCACCTGATAGGCCCTTGCCATATGGGCAGTTTCGCGCATCAGATCCATGCTGACCGAAAAAGGCGAGCAAGGCGCCAGCGCCACCCTCTGCATGGCGTAACGATCGGCATTGTGCTGGCTTTCGATCAATCGCTGGCAATCGGCCAGAATAGACGGTTCAGCCTCGGTCAATTGGTCGGGCGGCAAGCCGCCATTCGACTCGCCAATACTCATCGAGCCGCGGGTGCCGTGAAACCGCATTCCAATATCGGCGGCAGCGGCAAACGAATCATCAAGCCGGGCCCCGTTTGGATAGAGATAAAGATGATCGGATGATGTTGTGCATCCACTCA
>RGCC01000076.1 GCA_009919335.1 Alphaproteobacteria bacterium | reverse complement strand
TTATCCGGCTCGGCATGATGACCGGGTGGCCGCATCAAACTAAAGGCGGTGCTGGCCTGATTATCCATAACCATATCAACCGCAAGACAGGCCCCGCCAACAGCGCGGGAAGCACATTCATAACCGCGCTTGCTGGCCCATGTATCCGCATCAAACGGTGCCGGTTCATCAGCCTCGCCAGCTACGTCATACACCATGTCGAGATAGGCATCACCATGCACTAATTCCAGCTGGGAGCGTGACGCTATTGGCGCGGCAACTCGTTGCCATGACTGATAGCCATCACCAATATGTTCGAGAATTGCCGCATAGCGTTGCGGCCGTTCAGGATGACCTGCGGGCACATCATGGCGAGATGATATTTCATGCGTAATCAGGGCAGGTTTCATCGGTCATTTCTGTCAATCGGGATGGATAGTAATCCACCAAAGGGTTACCATATCTTTTAATTCAGCTTAGCATAGATTTGCCGGATCGTAAGGTCTCAAAACGCACTCATGGCAATCCTGCTTTCAGGGTAAATTCCATCTCAATTTTACCTTGAAATCTAACTGCCAAATTCTTAAATCGGTAGCGCATCGAGATAGCCGATATAGTTGAAATACCAAGGAGCAATCTATGACCAAAAAGAAATCTTCCTGCGTGAGCTGATCTCGAACGCATCAGATGCCATCAACAAGCGGAAATTTGAGATCATCACTGCTGGCAGTGCCGCCGATACTTTCGATGGAAAAATCACCATCACCGTTCATAAAAAGGACAAGACCATTACCATAAGCGACAATGGCATTGGCCTGTCAGCCGAGGAAATGGTCGAGACGCTTGGCACAATTGCCAGCTCTGGAACCAAGGCCTTTATGGAAGCCGCCAAAACAACCAAAGATGCCGATAAAATGACCGACCAGCTGATCGGACAGTTTGGCGTTGGCTTTTATTCCGCCTTTATGGTGGCCGACAAGGTTGAAGTATTATCGAAGAAACATGACGCCAAATCTGCAAATCTATGGGCCAGTGACGGCCAGGGCGGTTTTAGCATTACTGATGCAGATCGTCATGAAACCGGCACCAGCGTTATTCTTTATCTGCGCAATGACGCTAAGGAGTATCTTGAGCAGGAACGTATCGCGCATCTGGTTAAAAAATATTCCGATCACATTGCCCAACCTATTTTTTGGATTGGCAAGGATGACGCGGCTGACCAGCTAAATTCATCAGCTGCCCTGTGGACGCGGCCAGCCAAAGAAATTTCCGAGGATGAATATAAATCATTTTACCATGCTGTAGCTTCAGCTTATGACAAGCCCTTCATCACACTTCATAATAAGACCGAAGGCGCGGTTGAATTTACCAACTTGCTGTTCATCCCGTCATCTGCGCCGTTTGATCTCTATGATCCAGAACGCAAATCGAAACTGCAGCTTTATGTAAACCGTGTTTTCATTACGGATGATTATGAGGGGCTTGTGCCAAAATGGCTTCGGTTCCTGCGCGGTATTATCGACACGCCCGATGTTGATCTGAATGTTAGCCGCGAAATGTTACAGCAAAATCCCGCCGTCACAAAAATCAGCAAGGCGGTAGTCAAACGCACCATTAGCGAGATGAAAAAGGCGTTGGAAAAACGCCGTGATGATTATGCCAATTTCTGGGATGGGCTTGGCAAGGTTATCAAAGAGGGGCTTTATGAAGATTCGGCTAATAGTGAAAAGCTGCTGGAGATTTGTCTGTTCCGGTCAACCAAGACCGACAAGATGATTACGCTTCAGGAATATGTTGACGGGTTTGCGCAAAATCAGGAGGTGATCTATTACCTATCGGCTGATGATGCAGGACGCGCCCGGCTGAGCCCGCATCTTGAGTCATTTCAGGCAAAGGATATTGACGTCTTGCTCCTGACCGACCCGATCGATGATTTCTGGCTATCCAACATTCAGCAATTCGCTGGCAAGACTTTTCAGTCAATCACCAGAGGCGAGGTGAATCTATCGGATATTGGTGAAGCCAAGCAGAAAGATGACCAGCCAGATGAAACTCTGTCGGACATTTTTGTTGCGAAGATCAAAAACGTGCTTGAAGGCAGTGTCGCGAATGTACGTAGCTCGGCAAATATGGAAACCAGTCTGGCCCGACTTGTGGCCGACGAGAATGGCATGGATCAGCAAATGGAGCGGATGATGCGAATGCACAATCCCGACTTTAAGGGTATGCCGAAAATCCTTGAAGTAAACGCAAAACACCCATTGATCAAATCATTGAACGCCAAGCTGGAGACCGGCGAATTTGAAGGATCGGATGATTTTGCCAAATTAATTCTAGATACTGCATTGGTTGCCGAGGGCGAGGCGATTATTGACCCGCGCGACTTTACCAGACGCCTATCGGATGTGATGCAAAAGGCGCTTGCGGGTTAATCAGAAACGGCGGCCGGCCTAGCCTTTCTGGGCTGGTCTTTTCATCTCAATTTTACCCATATCCAGCCTGCCGATAATCTTGCCAATCCAGCTTTTGACTTCGATGCGGACCGGTACGAGTTGGCCTTGAGATGGTCGGCCAAAAAACATCTTAAAACGGTCATTGTCAGGCTTGTCATCTCCGCGCCATTTTGACTCGATCCGGTGTCCCCCTATCGGAATAAATTGCACACGGCAGGCCATTGCGCTGCCTTCGTATTCGTCCGGGCGTGCCTTGGTTAATTCAACCGCGCCGATGGTTTCAAAAGAGATCCGGCTACGCCTCCGACCATCATAGATCTCATAGCTTGCGGTGCAATTCCCGTCGGCCTCAATTTGATTGATCAACCGCAGAACCGCACTATAGGGATCGATTACACCGACGCGCATCTGATCGCTAAGCGGATAGACTTCGTCCAGATCCAGGTCGGGTATGCGGGTCTCGGAAATAACATTTGACGCAGAGTCCCAAATCACCCGGCTTTTCACGGTATCAACCCCAGAAAGGCGCTCCATCATCAGGGTTTTTGGTTGCCAGTTACCCCCTGCTAAAACCAGCTCAGCCTCGGCATTGCTTTTGAATTCGCTGAATATCACTGCCAGCCCTCTAGAGCCAGCACTTGCCAAAATACGCGCTTTATCTGGTCCGAAGCGGTAATCGAGCTTGCTCTTAGCGAGCAGGATATTTCCCCAGCTAACATCATAGACCAATGTCGTTGACTGATATGGTGCCGCTACTGCTGCGCCTGCCCAAAACCCGAATAGTGCCAGCACCAAAAGGCTACGCATTCTCTAATCCTCGCAAACAAACCAGGAATATACTACTACTGATCATGACAATCATCCAGGCTTCATCCAGTTCATGCAAAAGAGGCACATTTTTAGGCCGTTTCATCTTTAAAAAAAAGCCGGTCAAAATGACCGGCTTTCTTCAAATTTCTAGCTGATATTCTATGAGAACATATCGGTGGTAATACCGCTGTACCAACCAATCGACTCCTCATAGGTTGTCTTACGCACCTCACTGCTCTCATTTCCTTGTGAGACAAACTTATCAACCACATCAATTTTTTCTGACCCAGCTTTGTAATTTGCCCCAACCTTAACCCCGTCATTGGTCGCGATGAGGCTCCAGCAAGTGTTGGCAAAGCGAGCGTCATAAACCCTACTTCCGGTTAATTCACCGCGAATTGCATTTGCCGCTACCTTTGCTTGACTATTCGCAGAAAAGCCGGATTTCGGCATCGCAGAAGCTACAGAAGCATCGCCGAGAACATATATATTAGGATCAGCCTTTGACGCCATGGTAGCCGGAATGATTGGCGCCCAATCACCATCGGTAACACCTGCGTTTTGAGCAATTACCCCGGCACGCATTGCTGGAATTACACAGGCCGCATCAGCTTTAAACGTGTCAAGATCAGTGACGATTTCCATCGTCTCGTGATTAACTGATTTGATACCCCCATGAGCTTCCGGGCCGATCCATTCAACCATTCCTGAATAGTGTTTTTCCCAACCCGCTGTGAACAGCCCCATCTTGGAGAATTTTGCCTTGGGGTCCAGCACAATAATTTTCGCGGTAGGGTTACGCTCTTTCAAAAGATGCGCAATCATCGACACGCGCTCATATGGTCCTGGTGGGCAGCGGTATGGATTTGGCGGTGCAACCATTACAAATGTCCCGCCTTTTTTCATCGTCATAACTTGATTGCGAATTTGCTGCGCTTGCGTTCCTGATGTCCAGCCATGCGGCATACGCCCTTGAGCCTGCGGCGAATAGCCAGCGATGCTATCATATTTTAGCGCAATACCGGGCGACAATACTAGTTTGTCATAAGACAGCTTGCCGCCAGATGCCAACGTCACCGTTCTTGCAGCGCCGTCAACCGATGCGGCCCACTCATGCACAACATTGATACGGTTATTTACTGCGAGGCCATAATAGTTGTGTCCTATCGAGGCGTATTTACGGAAACCACCAATATAAAGATTCGAGAAAAAACACGTGTAGTAGCGCTTTGACGCCTCAACGAGCGTAACGTCAATCGCACCTTTTGAGTCCTTTGCGATATAGCGCGCAGCAGTTGCACCGCCAGCACCACCGCCTATTACAACAACCTTTGGAGTTGCACCAAAAGCCAGAGAAGGCATAGCAAGGCCAAGAGCTGATGCCCCAAACAGGCCGCCAAACCCGCGTCGTGATATTGTTGTCATACAAACCTCCCCATTTTTTCTGATCAATTTTTGATAGAACTATGCCGTTTAACCTAGTATCCCAAGTCGGATAGAACTAGAAAATCATTTATTTTGTAAAAATACAAATAGAAAACGCTATATTTTGTTTTCTATTTCCACACATCGGACGACATCTGCATTTAAACTGGGCTTTGCTCACTATTCAGGCAAGGATGAAAAATAAGCGGCAAGGGAAATAATTTGCTCATCATCTAGCCGCCCCGCCACCATTTGCATGACGTTATTATTCAGTGCCTTGCTGCGATAGGCTTGCATAATAGTCACAAATGTTTCGGCTTCAATACCGTTGATCTTGGGAATGCCGGCGCCCTGGTTACGGTGGCAGGTAACGCATTCCCCTGCCAGATATTCGCCATACCCCACGTCGGCCTTGGCAATCTGTTCGGCAAGCCTTAGCGTGATAGACCAGGCCGAACGATAACAATAGAGCTAAACAAAATACTCCAAATTGAGAATTGGGGGCGCTTTTATTCATTAGCTAACCTTTTGGCATTAGAATTGTTATATGGATGAAACTATAAAAACTAGATCATGGCAAGGATGAGATTTCTGCTGCCATGAATTCAATAATTGAGAACATTGAGAAATTCGGCAAATTGCGCGATAGTGACAAATAATTGAATGCGTAAGAGGGTGAATCTTTGGCAAAATCAAAACCGGATGACAGCGAGTCCATCATCCGTAAATTTCAGAAAATCCATGGCAGCACCTTTGATTATTCGCGGGTTGATTACATTAATCACACCACCAAGGTCACGATCATTTGCCGCCGGCATGGCCCGTTTGAGCAGCAGCCACGCCTTCATCTTCGTGGCAGTACTGGTTGCCGCCCCTGCATAGCTGAACGCGGCAAATAAGGCGCGCTTTCGAATTTTATTGCCCACAACGCTATCATTAGTTGCATTCATCATTTGTCCAGTGAATAGTTTTCTCGGTTGCATTCTTTTATGGTGCATTCCTTGGGGGCGTTTGTTCGCGGCAGCAATCATGATGCAAATGCTGATCATCCCCTTTTGGAAGGCGCTGCTTGTTGTAGCCACCCATTTTCCGGCCTGGTGCACACTCCCTTTAAACGCACACCATCAGCCATGACTTAATCGAGAATTATGCCAAGGATAACATGATGTTTGATAAATTGATCCCGACCACTCTCGTTGGTAGTTACCCGCAGCCATCATGGCTTGTTGATAAGGAAAAACTGCTAAGCGAAGGGCCGCCCCGGGTTCGAATGCGCGAGGTCTGGAAGATTAACGCTGATACGCTAGACGAGGCGCAGGATGACGCGACTCTGACTGCGATACATGATCAAGAGCGCGCCGGCATCGACATTCTGTCGGACGGGGAAATCCGCCGCGAGAGCTATTTCAACCGGTTCGCCAATGCGCTGTCGGGCATTGATCTTGACAATCCAGCATTGGTGCCAAATCGGCGCAATGTCATGATCCCTGTGCCGCGCGTTACTGGTGAGATCAAACGCAAACATCCGGTGCAGGTGCATGACGTTGCCTATCTGCGCGCGCATACCAACCGGCCAATCAAGATCACCATTCCGGGTGCGTTTACCATGGCAAAACTGGCCGAAGACGAATTTTACCATGATACAGAGGCTTTGATTAGCGCCTATGCCAAGGCGGTAAACGCCGAAATTCGCGACCTTAAAGCGGCTGGCGCAGATGTTATTCAGATTGACGAGCCCTATATGCAGGCCAATCCCGAAGAGGCCGATAAATATGGTGTTGATGCGATAAATCAGGTGCTAGACGGGGTTGACGGTCCAACCGTTGTTCATCTGTGCTTTGGCTATGCCTATGTGGTGAAGGAAAAACCTGTTGGCTATACATTCTTGCCACAGCTTGACGCCTGCCGTGCGGATTATATTTCTGTCGAGGCGGCACAACCAAATCTCGACCCAGCAATTCTGGCCGAATTACCATCCAAGAAATTTTTGTATGGCGTGTTAAATCTGGGAACCAACGAAATCGAAACAGCCGCAATTGTGGCCGAACGATTACGCGGGGCATTGCGTTATGTTAGCCCTGACCGGCTTGTCGCCGCGCCTGATTGCGGGATGAAATATCTGCCGCGTGATGTCGCCTATGGTAAATTAAAGGCAATGGTCGACGGCGCAGCAATCGTGCGCGCCGAAGTGAAATAGCCGGTGACGGATATGGTGTGACGGTCTAGTCAGCCCGGTTGGGGACTAGTGGATATCTTTCATTTGCCCCATGGCTATTTTCAGTTTTTCAACGGTGAAATCAGGTGATTTTGCCGTTTCCAGAATAACTGCCTCGCGTCGGCTGATCAGGTCAACAGCAGCCGGTATTTGTGCGATTGCAGATGGTGGAATGAATACCGCACCATGCTGGTCAGCATGAATGATATCATTTGTTTTTGCGGTCAGCCCATGCACCGTCACCTGACAATCTATGTCAACAAGATGCACAAAGGCATGACTAGGCCCGACCTTACCGCCAATCAAATTAAAGCCGCGCGCGCTATCCGGCACATCGCGGAAAGATCC
>RGCC01000075.1 GCA_009919335.1 Alphaproteobacteria bacterium | reverse complement strand
GGGCCTTCAAATAAAACATCATCATTCGACATGGTGCCACTTACCGCCATGAAAAGCGGGATACCAAGCAAGGCTAGCACTGCATAGCTGCCAAGCGCGCTATGCCCGGCCTTTTCCACTGGATCAGGCCGAAATACCCCCTTCAGCCCCTGCAACGCGGTTTTGGGCGCGGCAAGGAACTGGCTGAACCGTGCATAATGGCCACCAATAAAACCCCAGAAAATGCGAAAACTCACCAACCCCAGAACCGCCAAACCAAAGCGTTCATGTACCCAAAGAACTTCGGCCTTCGCCGAAATAATTGCGCCAACAACACAAATAAACAGGCACCAATGAAACAGGCGCAAAGGAAAATCCCACACAATCATGTCATCTCTCCTTTTGCTAGACAGTCTCGTTTGACCTCACTCTAACATGGTAAACAGCTGACAAATCAACTCTTTTTACCCGCCAGAATTTATCCACCAGAGTTTATCCATATATTTCGATCTGCATTTCGATCTGCTTATTGATATGAACGTTTTGGCCCATATTTGCTCTGAAATGGCGAAAGCTGAGGCTATAGCGTCAATCACTGGCACGGCTTTCTAAAGCCTGTTAGGGTTTTTTCATGACAATCATGCAACAAAAACTTCTCGCCCCGGGCGGCGCACTTGACCGGCTTGCCGCAATTGACCCCGACATTGCTGCCGCGCTGGCGCAATACGGCCCGCCGCCAGATCGCTCGCTCCCCGCTAGTTTCGAGACGTTGGCGCGTTCGATTATCGGCCAACAGATTTCACGCGCCGCCGCCAGCGCGATCTGGAACCGCATGTGTGATCAAAACCACAGCACCGCGCCGATCATCGCCGCAAAACAGCCCGATGATTTAATGCCATTTGGCCTGTCACGCCGCAAAGCGGAATATCTGATTGGGATTGCCGATGAAATTCAATCAAACCGCCTTGACCTTTCCAACCTAGCGACAATGAACGGTGAAGATGTGCAAAAACGGCTTGTTGAAATTCGCGGTATTGGCGCTTGGACAGCTGACAATTACCGCCTTTTCGCACTTGGCGATATGGATGCATGGCCGGCTAATGATCTGGCCCTACAAGAGGGTATGAAGCGCCTAAAATCCCTGAATACGCGGCCAGACGGCAAAGAGCTGGAGCGCCGCGGTGACGCGTGGCGCCCTTATCGCGGTGCTGGCGCGCTGATGCTTTGGCATATTTACGGCATTCTGGTGCGAAAGGCGACGATCGACGAGATTTAGCCGAACAGATCGCCCTGATCTGGTACGGCCGGTAACAGCGCATCGCCCTCAAGCGGCGTCACAAGCTGCGGATGATCACGCGTCGTTTTGCCAACATCAGGGCTGACCCGGTACCAGTTAAACCAGCTGGCGGGCGCGGCCTTGCAGCAAGCGGCAGCCTTATCAGCCGATCCGCCAAGCCATGCAGCCTCGGCCTCGGCATCTAGCACAAGCGGCTGACGATGATGGATTTGTGCGAGCTCACCATCGGCAGCACTCGTTACAATCACAAATCGGGTTTGCGCGGACTGGCGAAACAGTAACCCTGCCATCGCCATAACCCCGCCATCCAAAAGCTGGATATGCCACGGCGTTTTCGGGGCTGACCATTCATACCAGCCGCTTGCCACAATAACACAGCGCGACAGCGAAAACGCGTCTTGAAAGGTTGGCTTTTCACGCAATGTTTCCATCCGCGCATTAATGAGAAAACTGTTTCCCTTTGCGGCCGGCGGCAATCCCCATGCGGCGTTTATTGCCTGCGTATGCAGCCCCTCACGAATGAGAACGAGGCTGCTTTGACTGGGCGCAACATTCCAGCGCGGGCGCAAATTCTGCGTAATTGTAACACCAAAGCGGCGCATCAATTCATCAGTTGTGGCCGTGCTGGTAAAGCGTCCGCACATGATCTAACAAACCCTTGATCTAAATTCTAAGCCTTGATTGGAAATCTTTTGGCCTGACCGGCCGAGTGCGATTAAGAGTAACGCGAAACAGACGACTAGGCGAGTGAACAATGATGTTGTATCACTGGATAGCAGAAACGGCGATCAAGCACGTCAGTTCGCACCAGCCGGATATGAAAAACCTTACCAGAATGATGATTTAGCACTATGACAGTTTGTCTTGCCATTTCAAATCAGAGCATTGCCGACGCCGCGGCGTTATTGCAGAAAGGCCAGCTTGTTGCCTTTCCAACCGAGACGGTTTACGGGCTTGGTGCTGATGCCACGGACGCGGCGGCAGTGGCGCGGATTTTCGCGGCCAAACAACGCCCTGCCTTTAACCCGCTAATCAGCCATGTTGCCACCGCCGAGGCCGCGTTTGCGCTTGGGCAAAAGACACCGATTGCTGCTGCACTTGCCGCGGCATTCTGGCCCGGCCCCTTAACCCTTATTCTGCAACGCAGCAGTGATTGTCCGGTTGCCATGCTGACAACGGCTGGGCTGGACAGGCTGGGTATTCGGGTACCCGCGCATGACGGCGCGCGACGGTTACTAACAGCGTTTGCCAAGCCGATTGCCGCCCCTAGCGCCAACCCGTCCGGCCAAATCAGCCCCAGCCGCGCCGAGCATGTTGTCAAAGGGCTTGATGGAAAGGTGGAACTGGTACTTGACGGGGGGGCGTGCGAAAATGGTCTCGAATCCACTATTGTGGATTGTACCGGCGCGCGCGCGCTGCTGCTGCGCCCAGGCGGCGTTACGCGTGATGCGCTGGCTGCTGCATTGACCGCCGCAGGTTGTGACCCGGAAATCGACATTGCCGCCCCACTCGGGAATGATGAAAAACCCCTTGCCCCGGGACAGCTTGCCAGCCATTACGCACCAAATTCATCGGTGCGCCTGATGGCAAAAAGCCGAGACACGAACGAGGAACTAATCGGCTTTGGCACTGTTCAAGGCGCTGGAAAGCTGGGGTTAAACCTCAGCCCCTCAGGCGATCTGATCGAGGCGGCTGCCAATTTATTTTCGATGCTTCATGCAGCTGATGCGGTGCATGCAGAAACAATTGCCATTGCGCCTATTCCGGTTGACGGTCTTGGCGAGGCGATTAATGACCGGCTCCGCCGCGCCGCCGCGCCGCGCTAGGGCGCAATTTATCGGCAGCAGTTTATCGGCGAAACGGGCAAAAACGTCTCGCCATTGGCGTAACGAGCCCCTGATCCTTTTTCTTGCATGTTTCAGCATTTGCATTGATCTTTGCAGATATCTATAAATATTACATGAAATGCCAAGGCGGTCTCATCCGGTGAGAACTGGTTTTTTAGATGGCCGCGTTACCCCGCCGAAGGCAAGTGCCGATATCAACAGACCAAAACAGGAAGTGTGCCGCACATGGACGACCGTAAACCCAATATCATTGATGATCTGATTGCCCTTGTTGGCGAAAAGGCAGTGTTGCAAGAGCGCGATGATACGGCCAGCTATCTGTCTGATTGGCACAGCCGTTTTCACGGCGCGGCGCATGCGGTGGTTTTGCCCGAAACAACCCAGCAGGTCTCGGCAATCATGGCCTATGCCGATAAACATAATATCATTGTCGTGCCGCAAGGCGGCAATACCGGCTTTATGGGCGGGGCGACACCAGATGAAAGCGGCAATACAATTTTGCTATCGCTGCGGCGGATGAATAAGGTGCGCGAACTCGACACGCAGAATATGTCGATGACAGTCGAGGCTGGGTGTATCTTGCAAAATCTGCAGGATGTTGCCGATGAGGCTGGTCTCTATTTTCCGCTGAACCTAGCAGCCAAAGGCAGTTGCACGATTGGCGGTAATCTTGGCACCAATGCAGGCGGGCTAAACGTGGTTCGTTATGGTACGACGCGGGCGCTTACCCTTGGCCTTGAAGTGGTGCTGATGGGCGGCGAGGTGCTGGAAATGCTCAGCGGCCTCAGAAAAGACAATACCGGTTATGACCTTAAAAACCTGTTTGTAGGATCAGAAGGCACGCTTGGCGTCATAACCGCGGCAACGATGCGGTTATTTCCAAAACCCGTCGCGCTTAGCACCGCCTTTGCCGAGGTGCGTGATGTTGATGCGGCGGTCGAATTGCTGCACCGCGTGCAGGCCGCATCAGGCGGTATGGTTGAGGCCTTTGAATTGATTCCGGCTGATATTCTGCATGTTCTGTTTGAGTCGTTCCCAAATATCCAGTGTCCACTGGCAACAATTGGCCCGATGAATGTGCTTATGGAAATCGGCAGCACCAACCCGGCTGATAATGAGGTCGACGGTAATGGCAGCTCGCCAATCCGCAGCATTATGGAAACCGTGCTGGCAACCGCCTTTGAAGATGGCCTCGTGATTGACGCCACCATCGCAAATAGCGACGCTCAGCGCGATGCCTTATGGGATGTGCGCGAACAATCACCAGAATCGCACAAGCGTGCTGGCAAGGTCATGCGCTCGGATGTGGCATTACCGCAATCAGCATTATCGGCCTTTTATGCGGATATGGTTGCCGGCGTAAAGGCGATTGATCCGAAAATCCGTATTTGCGGCTATGGTCATATTGGTGATGGAAATTTGCACTTTAACCTTGTTCAAGCGGCCGGTGGTGATCCCGATTTTGACGCAAAGACGCCGCAACTGCTTGAACTGCTTTACGGCAATGTCACCAAATATGGCGGATCTATCAGCGCCGAACACGGCATTGGGCAAGTAAAGCGCGATCAACTAGCCAAGGTCAAAAGTCCCGCTATCATAAATACGATGAAATCAATTAAAGCCGCTTTAGATCCAAAAAATTTGATGAATCCGGGTAAGGTTATCTAATCATACCACCACATCGGCAAAGAGGCCTAGGTCATGCCCAAGACACCAACGCCGCAGGACATTTTGCATTTCTGGTTTGTCGAAACTTCGCCCGAATTCTGGTTTAAAAAAGACGATGATTTTGACGCCCTGCTTGAGAGCAGGTTTGGCAAAGCGGTGCGAGAGGCGCTTGCTGGGCGTCTCGATCATTGGGCAAATGACGCCGATGGTTGTCTTGCCTTGATCCTGCTGCTTGACCAATTTACCCGGAATATCTTTCGCAATTCTGCGCGCGCATTTTCCGGCGATGAAATGGCGCTTGCGCTAAGTCTACGTTGTGTTGAACGGCAATATCTTGAGCCGGGTCAGGCGGTACGGTGCCAATTCATGCTTATGCCAATGATGCATAGCGAGGATATCGGCATTCAAGACGCATCATTACCGTTATTTGAGGGTTATACGTCAAAAATGACCCATGATTATGCGCTTAAACATCGCGATATCATTGCCCGGTTCGGGCGATTTCCGCATCGCAACGCATGGCTTGGCCGGCCAAGCAGCGCCGAGGAAGAGATGTTTTTAAGCCAGCCCGGCTCATCCTTTTAAGCGGCCGGTTCAAGACCCAGCTTTTCAAGCGCATCAAGTGCGGCTTTGGCGGTAATATGGGCAATCGGGCTTGCTTGCAGCCAGGTTGCGGTGCGGCCGGTTGGGGCCGACATTGATGGATCGGTATCTGGCCCCATCAACATCAGGCTCGGCGCGCCGGTTTTCGCTGCAAGGAACATCGGGCCTGTATCATTACCGATAACGAATGCAGCGCCGCGCAATAATTGCGCCAGCGTGACCAGATTGGTTTTTCCGCATAGATCAACCGCATCTGCCGCCACCGCCAGCACCGCATCAACCGCAGTACGATCATCATCTGTGCCGACCAGCAGAACCGTTAGATTGCGGGCAAGTAACGCATTTGCAAGTTCAGCAAACCGTTCCGCAGGCCAGCGCTTTTGCGGCTTTGCCAACGAGCAACCCGGTACAAGAACGGCATAGCGACCAGCGTGGGGAAACTCGCAATCGGCGAACGATGGCGTAAACAATAATGGCGTGCCGGCACTTGCCGCATCACCCATAAGCCAATCCATATCAGCATTTTTGGCAATACCGCCGGCAATTTCCGCAGTTTTCATCATACGGTCACGGTTATTGACGCCCGTAAAATCGGGCAGCCGATCCGAACAGCCAGGCGCCGTGCCAATCCAGCGTGTTGCAGGCATCACGAAATGGGTAAAATAGCGTTTGGTTCGACCACTGCACTGCATATCAACCATAATCGACCAGTCTTGGCGAAGGACGCGGCGAATACGCCATGCCGCGGCAAGGTTAAAAATGCCAGCGCGCGGGTCGGCAATCACCTCATCAAACCACGGCATCATCGCGGCAAAAGAGACGAAACCGGGGGTGGTCATGAGCGCAATATGGGCATCAGGGTTGCCCGCACGCAGGCTAGCAAAACTATCAAGCGCCTGAACAATGTCGCCAAGCGCACCATGCTTGATAACAAGAATTCGTGTTAAAGTGTGATCAGACGGCATAAAGAGACCATTAGTGGTTGAAGTCGTGGACCAGTCAAATTTACCACTGCTGACGCAATAGCAAATTTTCTGCGCGGAAGTTCATATTTTCATCCCGCCATGTCAACTAACATATTGTGTCCTTGCGGTGATGCAATAATATAGCAAGCCTACCCACCCCTTTCTTGCCACAAACTGACGGAACAACGCTGTTGACGGGATCAAAATTCAAAATCGATCTTTTGCTTCCTGTCAAAGAATCCTTTTCGGCGGCAAATGCCGGTGCTGTTGCAACGATTGTGCATGACCTTGTGACAGAAAGCCGTAATGAAGATGATATCAGGGTGGTCGGTCGCGCGATAGACGCGCCCTTCGACGGGGTGAATTTTTGTGGCTTAAAGCCAAAAATGGCTTGGCTTTTGGGCAAGAATGATGGGTTTACGGCGGCCTATTTGGATCGGCTAAAAATGCACCCTAGGCCTGATTTGATTGAAGTTCACGGGCGATGTCATGTTGCCAGCCAGCTGATTAAAAAACGCCCGGACATTCCGGTCAGTCTCTATCTTCACAATGACCCGCGCACGATGAAAGGGGCAAAAACCAGTGGTGAACGGGAATCATTGTTGAACGGGCTTGTTCAGATTATTTGTGTTTCTGATTATATTCGCCGCTGTTTTCTTGACGGGTTGGATCGTGATCATGCACTTTCCGCCAAGGTAAATGTTGTACCAAACGGGGTTTCGCGCCGACTGAAATCACCGGCCAAAAAGGAACCGATTATCTTTCTTGCCGGCCGTATGGTGCCTGAAAAGGGCATTTTGGAATGCGCTCAAGCACTCGCCGATATTTTGCCATCCTTTCCCGCTTGGCGGCTGGTCATTGCTGGTGCCCGCCGGTTTGAGCAGACCGCGGCTGGCAGCT
>RGCC01000074.1 GCA_009919335.1 Alphaproteobacteria bacterium | reverse complement strand
GAGGCACAGGATACAGCGTTTATTCTCACTGCTGCTCATGTTGTGGCGCAGGCAAAATCTATTGAAATTGTTGATTTTTCTGGAAATTCATCTGCCGCATCTCTGCATGCCATAGATTGGCGGCGTGATATTGCCGTTTTAAAAACAGATCTGATCGGAACCGGTATTGTCGTTACCGATGATAGGCCGCTTATTGGAAGCCATGTCTGCGCCCTTGGAAACAGCTTTGGACTGGGGACAGGCATGAGCTGCGGTATTGTATCTGCGGTCGGTCGTTCCAATATAGGATTTAATGAAGTCGAGGATTTTATCCAGACAGATGCGGCGGTGAACCCCGGAATGTCTGGCGGGGCGCTGGTGGATCCGGACGGCCGTCTGATCGGACTCATTGATGGAATTTTTACAAAGGAAGCCGATATTGACGCCGGTGTGAATTTTGCCATTTCAGTGCCGCTTTTGCGCCAGAGTCTGGCCGAACATTTAAGCGCAGGGGTGCAGTTCTAACGGAATAATTCTTCACCCGACATGACTAGCGCCCGGGCACAAGACTCTCTATAGTGATGCGCTTGTACTGATGTGATTTTGTCCGGACGGTTTGACGATCGCCAAGGCAGCAAAGGTTATATGCGAATTATGGATAATGTAGTGCCACCAAAAACCCTTATCGACCCTTTCGGGCGAACGGTTGATTATATCCGCGTGTCGGTTACCGATCGATGCGATTTCCGGTGCGTCTATTGTATGGCCGAACATATGACATTCCTGCCAAAGGCGGAATTGCTGTCGCTTGAGGAGCTTGAGCAGGTTTGCCGTAATTTTATGGCACTCGGTACCCGCAAAATCCGGCTAACGGGCGGTGAGCCCTTGGTGCGCCGTAACATCATGCATCTTATCCGTAATCTTGGCAGTGAAGTGAAAGCCGGCAATCTGGATGAATTAACAATCACCACCAATGGCAGTCAATTGCATAAAATGGCGGATGAGCTGGTCGATGCCGGTGTAAAGCGGCTGAATATCTCAATTGATACTCTTGATCCGGATCGGTTCCGTGAAATCACCCGTTGGGGTGATCTGGATAATGTGCTTGCCGGTCTTGAGGCGGCAAAACGCGCTGGTCTAGATATCAAGCTGAATGCCGTGGCCTTGAAAGGCGTTAATGAATTTGACCTTGGCAACATGGTTGCATGGGCTGGTGATCAGGGATTTGACATGACGATCATCGAGGTTATGCCGATGGGTGATATCGGGAATGAAAACCGCGTTGATCAATATCTGCCGCTTTCGCAGGTGCGGGCCGAACTGTCCAAACGCTTTACACTGACTGACAGCAATTTTCAAACGCCCGGGCCGGCGCGTTATGTAACGGTCGAGGAAACCGGCCGCAGGTTGGGCTTTATTACGCCGTTGACGCATAATTTCTGCGAATCCTGTAATCGGGTACGAGTTACCTGCACCGGACAGCTTTATATGTGTCTTGGTCAGGATGATAATGCTGATCTGGCAAAGGCGCTTCGCGACCATGGTGAAGACGGGCTCCGTGATGCCATCATCGAGGCTATTGGTCGTAAACCAAAAGGGCATGATTTTGTGATTAGCCGGCGTTCGCCTTCAGCCGCTGTCGCGCGCCATATGAATGTAACCGGGGGCTAAATGATGACCGAGGCGCACCTTATTCGCCCGGGTCGGCATGGAGCCATTTTCGGGTTCGCGGGTTGGTCTGGTTCAGGCAAAACCACGCTTGTTGAAAAGATCATTGCCCATATCAGCGCCAGCGGGGTTGATGTTGCAACAATAAAACACGCACATCATCATTTTGATGCCGATCATGCTGGCAAAGATAGCTATCGTCACCGTGAGGCGGGGTCGCGGCAGGTTCTGGTATCATCGGCCTATCGCTCGGCGCATTTTATTGAACATGGTGATCGCGGCGAACCTGAACTTTCCACGTTACTCGACCAATTAATGCCGGCCGATCTGGTGCTTGTTGAGGGCTTTAAAAGCTATCCTATTCAAAAGATCGAGATACACCGGCCATCGGTTGGCAAGCCAATCCTTTATCCGAACGATGATTTGGTGATTGCGTTGGCGAGTGATGAACAAATTAGTGACTGCCCGTTGCCCTTTTTTGATCTTGAGGATGTTGCCGGTATCGCGTCGTTTATATTGATGCAAACAAAGCTGAAGCAGGCGAGCTAGGCTGATGCCCAACCAGCAGACGGCCCCCATTCCTATCGATTTGGCCCGTGACGAATTGCTTGCCAGTATTGATGCGATTGAGGGTATAGAAACCGTCGATCTTGATCAGGCTTGCGGCAGAATCGCCGCTGAAACGATCACCAGCACAATTGATTTACCAAGAACGCATAATGCGGCGGTTGACGGCTATGGCGTCGACTCTGCCAGCCTGATTGCCGCGCCTGATCGTGCATTTAAGATTGTTGGCGTCGCCCGCGCTGGTCATCCATTTGATGGTGTCATTGGCGCTGGTGAGGCTATTGAAATCTACACTGGCGGCGTGATGCCACAAGGCCCTGATTGCGTTGCAATGCACGAAGATTGCACCCGTAGCGGTGACAATGTTGTGATCGCGGCAAAATTAACAAAGGGCAGCAATATGCGCCCGCCCGGTGAAAATCTTGCAAAGGGCGAGATCGTGATCGCCAAAGGGCAGATGATCAGCGCTGCTCTGGTGGGTCAGCTAGCCGCATCGGGAACAGCGCAAATCACCGTTCGGCGCCGCCTTCGGGTTGCGGTGATGTCCACTGGTGATGAGGTGGTGCCAGCTGGCAGTTCAGCCAGCCATGGACAGATTTTTGATGCAAATCGTCCAATGTTAAAGGCCATTCTCGCAAGCAGCCAAATGACCTTAATTGATTGCGGTATTGTTCCGGACAAGCTAGCGGCGCTTAGCGCGGCGTATGAAAATGCGCTAGAACAGGCTGATGTGGTGATTTCGTCAGGCGGGGCATCGGATGGGATTGAGGATCATACCCAGCAAGCCATGCAGCAAGAAAAAGCCCGGCCGCGCCGAATTTCTGCGGGTTGTTCTGGTTGATAATGCTGATGGGCAGTATCTTCAATTGCATGGCCGCAAAGGGGCAGGGGTGATTTCATCGCTGACAGGTGCAGACGGGCTGGTTGAGATTCCCCTAGACAATGCTGGTGTCGATAAGGGGCTGATGCTCAATTTCCTGCCGTTTCACGAGCGCGGCCTTTAGGCCTTATGTTGGATGAGGAATAAAATGAGCGTACGCATTACCGAAGATGATTTTGATATTGCGCTTGAGCATGAAAAGCTGAAATCGCGCGACTCTGGGGCGATTGTTACCTTTACCGGAACGGTTCGTGACCTGCCCAATGGGGGCGGGTTGAACGCGATGACGCTTGAGCATTATCCCGGCATGACCGAAGCCGAAATCGAAACGATTATCGAACAGGCCAAGGCACGGTGGCCGCTAAACGAAGTTTCGGTGATTCACCGCGTTGGGCGGCTTTTGCCAACTGAAAATATTGTCTTTGTCGGATGTTCATCGGCGCATCGTGGGGCTGCATTTGATGCCGCAAATTTCATCATGGACTTTCTCAAGACGAGGGCACCCTTTTGGAAGCTGGAAGACGGGCCAGACGGTGCAAAATGGGTTGATGCACGCGACTCTGACACGAGGGCGCTGGATCGCTGGGATCTGCCGAAATAATATTGGGGCTGGTAAGGCCGGCGCGCCCTAAACCGGACGCCATTAACCGGACGCTCTTAACCCGACGCCATTATCGCGGGATGTAGTCGTTCTTCCATTTCAGCACGACATTAAACGATACTGAAATCCGCGGCATATCTGACATATTAGGGTGCACCAGATGATGCAGAAATGCTGGCCATAGAAATAGATCGCCATTGTTTGGAAGCAGCCGATGTTCGGCGTCAACCTGCCCATCATTTCGGATCGAGTTCATATTTGCCTGTGGCCGCGGGTCAAAGAAACTGATCGCGCTGGGGTTCAAATCAGACCGAAATGTATCGGCATTGCTTTGGTCAGGCACCGATACATAATAGGTTCCGGACAGCCATGAATGCGGATGATTATGTAAATTGTGGTAATCGCCGCGCATATTCACATTGGCCCAGCCTTGCAAAACCCACTCAAGGTCATAATCAATACCCGCATGACGCGCATAATCCAGAACCGCCCGATCGCAACATTGCCGAAGCCAGATCAACGCCGGATGATCGGTCGCAAAAAGATTTCCCGAAATATAATCAACCGTCATATCATCGCGGGCAACGTTCTGCTCTAGCAAATGGTTGGATAGAACCGGATTAGCGGTGTCGTGTCCAGGCAGGCTCAGTGACATAAACTGCGTCGGCCAGAGTTGTTTGAATTCTGGTTTACCCGGTACATTCTCCGATTGTGACATTCTCTTACTTCTCCGGATCAATTCGGTTGATATGCTGGCGGCCAGATAGGCAGAAAAGGCATTTTCCCTAGCTTTTTTGAAGGCTAGCACCATTGAAACTTTAGGGCGCAATAGTGCCACCAGTCTATTGGCCGAGACAAGCGGTTAATGTGAAAAACGGTTTGCCAAATGACGCCAAAAGTCGGGAACGGGCTTATCCTGCATTAAAATTTGTTTTGGTAGTTGCCAAATTTATCATTTCACTGTCACTATATACCGGCGGTGCTTGCTGCGTCCGCCACCTGTCTGTTTTCACCCCCGTTTTCTTCACAATGTTATGAGTTTTTGCAATGAATGATCAGACTGGGCCTGCCTTTAAGGGGCGCGTTGAAGATATCCGTTTTGTTTCTGGCCATGGCCGATTTACTGCAGACATTGTTCCTGACAATGCGCTTCATGCCGTGTTTTTGCGCAGCAATGTTGCGGCGGGCGTGATTACCAGCCTTGATTGCAGCGCTGCCAAAACAGCGCCCGGCGTTGTGTCGGTATTAACCGCCTTGGACGCGGCGGCTGACGGCGTTGCCAATATGGTCTGGACGGGTGGGCCGGTCCGTGAAGATGGCGGTGTTACCGTCGATAGTCCGCGTCCGTTGCTGAGTGGAAAAGAAATACGCCACCTCGGTGAGCCAGTGGCGATGGTAATCGCTGACACACGGCAAGCGGCGGCTGATGCTGCCGAATTAATCGAGGTGCAGATTGATGCCGCTGATGCGGTCGCGCTGTCGGTTGAGCATATGCTGGGTGGGCCTCTGGTCTGGCCTGGCACTAACGATAATATCGCATCGTTGCACCGTCAGGGAAATCGTGATGAGGTTGATGCGATTCTGGCGAAATCGGCCCATGTAAGCCATTTCGCGTTTGATATCTCGAAAATCACCGCTTGCACGATGGAAATGCGCGCCTCGATCGGTTTCATCGACGAAAATGGGAAATCTTCTTTGACCACAAGTGCGCAAAGCCCCTATCAATTGCATGGCGAGTTGGCGCAATTATTTGGCATCAGCCCTGACGAGGTGCGGGTGACGTCACCTGATGTGGGTGGATCATTTGGCATGAAGGGCGCGCTATATCGCGAGGATGCGCTGGTGGTCTGGGCGGCGCGCCGCCTTGGTCGGCCGGTATTCTGGACAGCCGATCGCGGCGAGGCCTTTCTAAGTGATGAACATGCGCGTGCGGTTAGTGGCACTGCATCGCTTGGTCTTGATGCTGAGGGTAATTTTACCGCGCTTTGGGTGGATGCACGTATTGATGCTGGCGCCTATCTATCGCGCCGTACCAAGGGTTTGCTGAATAATATGGGCGGGGTCGCTGGCCAATATAAAACCCCAGCCATCGCTACCCAGATGTCGTTCTTTTTCACCAACACAATGCAGACATCGCCCTATCGCGGGTTTGGCCGTCCCGAAGCCACTTATGTAATTGAACGGCTAATTGATCAGGCGGCGCGTGAGACTGGCCGTGATGCGTTAGCACTGCGCCAGCAAAATCTGGTTACGCCTGAGGCGATGCCGTACCAGACAGCGCTGACGTTTCTTTATGATTGTGGTGATTTCCCAAAAATTGTTGCCGCTGCGGCGAAAAATGCCGATTACGCTGGGTTTGCCGCACGGCGCAAGGCGTCTGAAGCGCGCGGGATGCTGCGCGGTATCGGCATTTCAAACCCGATCGAGGTGGCAGGCGGCCCCTTAAAGCAGGTACGAAAAGACATTGCCCGTATTACCGCCCGCCCCGATGGGCAGATTGTCGTAACGCCCGGATTGATGTCGGTTGGGCAGGGGCATGAAACGGCACTTGCGCGGATGGCGTCGCAGCGCCTTGGTGTTGATATTGACGATATCATCTACCAGCAGGGCGATACAGATCTATTGCCCTCTGGACGGGGCAGTGGCGGCTCGGCGGCGACAGTTATTGGCGGTGCGGCGGTTCATGTCGCGCTAAACGAGTTTGTTGCGGCAGGTAAGGGCATTGCGGCGGGTGTATTGGGGTGTGATGCTGATCAAATCACCTTTGATGCTGGCCTGTTCAGCAACCCTGCAGAACCTGCGCGGCCGCCCATGAGCTGGGCCGATATTGCCAGCCACAGTAACGAAGCGGGCGGGATGAGCGTGCTTGGCGAGTTTTTACCGCCAGATGTGACCTATCCGAACGGCTGTCATATCTGTGAGGTCGAAATTGATCCGGCAACCGGCAAGGTTAGTTTTGCTGATTATGTTGTTGTCGAAGATGTCGGCACCGTGCTGAATGCGGATCTTGTTGAGGGCCAGATGCATGGCGGAATTGCCCAAGGCGTCGGGCAGGCGCTGGGTGAAATTCTGCATTTCGACGAGTCCGGCCAGCTGATCACCGGTTCATTTATGGATTACCAAATGCCAATCGCGGCGGATTTTCCGAATTTTCGGATTTCAACGATTGCCGTGCCGACCAACATAAATCCGCTTGGTGCGAAGGGGGTTGGTGAGGCCGGAACCGTTGGGGCTTTAGCGGCCACAATGAATGCTATAGTTGATGCGATGGCTTGCGCCGGTGTTGCCGCATTTGAAATGCCGGCAACGCCGCATCGGGTCTGGCAGGCACTGCAAGACGCCAAAAAATCAGCTAGTTAGCCTTGCGCGGCGCGGTCACGGGCTGATCTGGATCGCGCCACCATGCCGTCAATTTCATGCCGCAGCTTGGCCTTTTCAATTGGGTGCAGAAACGCCCCAATTTCGGTTTCGACGCCGTGACTGGAAAGGATTACGCGCTGGCGGTAGCGCGCCGAAGGTGCGGGTGCTGTCGGCGGGCTTAACTGTACCCGAAGCCAGCCAACGGGAAATTCTGAAACGGCCGCGTTTCCAT
>RGCC01000073.1 GCA_009919335.1 Alphaproteobacteria bacterium | reverse complement strand
CAGGACATGAAAATTACCATCGCCAACATGGCCCACAATCGGTGCGGTCAGACCATTTTCTTTGATGTCTTTGATGGTTTCCTCGACACATGAGGCAAGGTTTGAAATCGGCACACAAACATCAGTTGCATAGGCCTTTGCCCCCGGGATAAGCGCCAGCGCCGCCCAATAGGCATCATGCCTTGCCTTCCATAATTTGCTGCGTTGTTCTGGCTCATTCGACCATTGAAAATCTGAGCTTGTAAGTTCGGCACAAATTTCGGCAAACCTCTTTACATCATCATCCACAGAAACTGCCGAGCCGTGGAACTCAACCAGCAATAGCGGCTCTTCGGGCAGATCCAGCTTTGAATAGGTATTACAGGCGCGAACTTGCAGCGGATCCAATAGCTCTATCCGTGCCATTGGAATGCCCATCTGAACTGTCATAATCACCGCATCACAGGCCGCGTGAATGGTGGGAAAAGAACAAATGCCACCAGCGATGACCTCAGGAATACCATGCAGCCGCAAGGTCAGCTCGGTGATAATGCCAAGCGTGCCCTCAGATCCGATGAATAGCCGCGTTAAATCATAACCGGCTGATGATTTACGCGCACGCCCGCCAACCCGGACGATGCGCCCATCGGCCATTACCACCTGCATCCCCAAGATATTGTCGCGCATGGTGCCATAACGAACCGCATTCGTTCCCGAAGCACCCGTTGCCGCCATGCCGCCAATACTGGCATTCGCGCCCGGGTCAATCGGGAAAAACAACCCACTATCACGCAGATAATCATTCAGCGCCTCTCGGGTAATGCCGGGCTGTACCACCACATCCAAATCTTCATTATTCACCGCTAGCACCTGATCAAGCTGGTTCATATCAATCGAGATGCCGCCATATGGCGCGTTGACATGCCCCTCAAGTGACGAGCCAGCACCAAACGCAATCACCGGACAGCCAAGCTTGTGACAGGTTTGCATGATGCTGGAAATTTCTTCGGCACTCTTGGCAAAAATAACTGCATCAGGTGGCTGGTTGGGCATTCTAGTGGTGGTGTGACCATGCTGCTCACGCACCGTTTGCGCAACGCTTAACCGGTCGCCAAACTGCTGTTTTAATACAGCAATTGCCTGATCTATCGAGTCCTGATTAAACGTCATTTTCCCTCGCCTGACACAGTCTTTCTACCGCGAAAAATCTAGCATAGAATTGCCCTAACGTACAAATTCCTAACAAACAATAAGGCTTGACGCAGTGGTCTTTTGATTGAAAAGTTTTTGGATGAAAAATGTGTCGTGGATGCCGCTTTTATGCCAAGCAGTAATAGGGGAAAAAGATGGGATTACTTACACAAGCGCAAAAAGACAGTTTTTGGCAAGATGGTGTTCTACTCGTCGATAATGCGGTCTCGGCGCGCCAGCTGACCGCCCTTCGCACAGAATTTCAAAGCTGGGTAGATGAAAGCCGAAACCATAATTGCGACTATGGTGAGACAATGGATGGGCGAGCAAGATTCGACCTACAGCCCGGCCATAGCGCAACAACTCCAGCGCTTCGGCGCGTCCAATCACCCGAAGAGGTCTCGCCCCTTTATGAAGATGTAATGCGCAACGCCCGCACCGTTGATTATTGCGCTGAATTGCTTGGCCCCAATATTCGCTTTCATCACGGCAAGGTAAATTCAAAACTGCCCGGCTCGGCAACTGCGGTGAAATGGCATCAGGATTTTTTATTCCAGCCAATGACCAATGACGACATGATCACCTGCTTGCTGTTTGTTGATGACGTAACATTTGAGAATGGGCCGCTTGAGATTATCCCGGGCAGTCATAAAGGCCCGCTTTATCCGCACTGGCATAATGGCGTATTTACCGGTGCCATTGATGACAGCATTATCGAACCGCAGCATGACAAGATTGTTAAATGCACTGGCAAAGCCGGTACGGTCTGTTTGATGCACGTCAATCTGTTGCACGGGTCAGCGCCTAATTTATCTACCACACCACGGACACTTTATATCACCACCTATTATGCCGAAGATGCGATTGAATTAAGCCCAAACCATTTACCAAGCCGGTTCACGCATGAACTGGTGCGGGGCACAGAAACAGGCAGTGTCCGCTGTTCTCAATATGCGATGCAATTGCCAGCTATTCCCAAAGGCACATCCTTTTTTGCCCAGCAAGAAGGCACCGATATTTAAGGCGGCAAAGGGGCGTCTCATTCGGCCGCAAGACCAAAACAGCCCACTGGCTACACCCCCCCTTGTTACTTTGCGGTAAAGACCCGTATGTTTGGTAACGGTTCAAGGTAACACATAATTTCTCGGTAGCGCATATTTGAAGGATTTTTCTGATGCCAGCACCTTTTCCAAAACAGGCACAGGTTGTTGTCATCGGCGGCGGCATCCATGGCTGTTCGGTTGCTTATCACCTTGCCAAGAATGGCTGGAAGGATGTGGTTCTTGTCGAGCGGAAGAAGCTTACCAGCGGCACCACATGGCATGCTGCCGGTTTAGTTGGCCAGCTTCAAGGCAGCCATGCCACCACAGCCTTTGCCAGCTATGGGGTCGAGCTACTGCAAGAGATTGAAGCCGAAACAGGCCTTAATCCGGGGTTCCGGCAAAATGGTTCAATCTCGATAGCCCTGAACCCAGATCGCCTTGCCGAGCTAAAGCGCAAAGCCGATTTCGCCAAGCTATTCGGTGTCGAAGCATCATTTATTAAAACAGATGCAATCAAGGAACGATGGCCATTAATGAACGCTGACGGTGTAATTGGCGGTATCTATATGCCCAGCGACGGGTCGGCAAATCCGACCGACCTGACGCAGGCATTGGCCCGTGGGGCGCGAATGAATGGTGCCAGAATTTTTGAAAATATTAAGGTTGAGACAGTCTTGACGTCAGACGGGAAAGTAACTGGTGTTGATACTGATGCTGGATTTATCACGGCCGAGTTTGTGGTTAACTGCGCCGGAATGTGGGCCCGCGATCTGGGCCGGAAAAATGGCGTTGGTGTTCCGCTTCATGCTTGCGAGCATTATTATCTTGTTACCGAACCGATTGCCGGCCTTCCATCTGATCTTCCTGTTCTTCGGTCATATTGTGATGGTACCTATTGGAAAGAGGATGCTGGCAAACTGTTATTCGGCTTTGCCCATTTCCATGCAAAAGCCTGGTCAAAAGACGGCATCCCAGACCATTTCGAATTTGACAGTCTGCCATTCGTCGAGGATGACGTTATGGAAGTTCTGGAATTGGCGATGGCGCGCGTGCCATGCCTTACCGAGGTCGGTATTCGTACCTTTTTCAATGGCCCTGAGAGCTATTCACATGACGGGCGGTTTACCTTGGGTGAGGCTCCTGATGTAAAAAATTACTTTGTTCTTGCAGGGGTTAACTCTACTGGTATCCAGTCTGGATCTGGGGCTGGAAAGGCCGTTGCCGACTGGATAATGGCTGGCCATCCAACGATGGATCTGTCGGAAATGGACCCTGCACGTATAGAAGAATTTCAGGCACAGGATCAGTATCTTCAGGAACGCTGTCCAGAAACCCTTGTGCTGACTTATGCAATGCACTGGCCGTCTCGCCAGCGCGAAACCGCGCGCGGGCTAAGACGAACACCATTTTACCAAGCCTTAAAATCCAAGGGAGCGGTTTATTCGGAAATGCAAGGATGGGAGCGGCCAAGCTGGTTCGCCCCGAAAGGCGTTGCACCGGTTCATGATTATGCCTTTGGCAAACCAACCGGCGCAACCGAGACCATCTGCAAAATGCGATCTTAGCCGATGAAGATGTTGTCATCCGTGATGTGACCAGCGCCTATGCCGTGCTTGCGCTAAGCGGGCCGTTATCACGCGCCGTGTTAGAGACGCTTATTGATATTTCCCTGTCAGATAAGGATTTCCCGCCATATAGCTTGCAGCAATTCTACATTGGCCACGCACCTGTCTTTGCCCAACGCCTGTCCTTTACCGGCGAGATGGGCTGGGAAATTTTTATCACCCCTGACTTTGCCGAATATGTATTTGAAGTGCTTTATCAGGCAGGACAGGGTTATGATTTGCGGCTTGCGGGCGGTGAGGCTTTAAACGCTTTGCGCATTGAAAAAGGCTTTGTGCATTGGGGATCTGACATGGCCTATACTGAATCGCCCCATCAAATTGGGTTAGATTTTGCTTGTCGGCCTAGCAAAAACATCCCTTTCACCGGCAAGCAGGCCTATCTTGCCCGAAAGGCCGAGGGGAAGGGTCCCTTCCTATGTTCGGTCAAATTGCATCAGCCCGATGCAATGCTGCATCATAATGAACCGGTGTTGCGTGATGGTGAGGCTGTTGGCTTTGTTACAAGTGGCGCATTCTCGGCCAAGCTAGGGACAGCGATAGGGCTTTGTTTGATTGAGGCGCCGGCTGGAACATCTGGCTATGAGGCGCTGGAAAAAGGCGATTATACCGTGCTCGTTGAAGGGCGTGCCATTCCGGCAACCCTGCAGCGCAAAGCCCTCATAAGATAGATTAGGTCAGCTAGATTAGAAAAATTAGATAAATCGAGAAACAATCTCACGGCTATCAATGCTATCGCCAGACAGAAAGCCCGTAGCGACAAAAGCCCGTAGCGCCAAAAAATAACAGCGCCAATGGGGCGCTGCTATTTTTTGCATAAAGCTGGCAAGACCAACCTAAAGGCATGAGGGCTTAACACTTGTCCTTTGGCGGTTTGATGATGGCCTTACACTCAATTTTGATGCTGTAGCATTATGGCTTTATATAGGTGTAACCCTGCATCTGCAGATGACTTAACTCGGCAACGCCGCTTGGCACAATATCCTCTTCAAAGACATCATAGAGATCTTTTTCAGGGCTTAGTTTTTTGCCCTTCAATGTATTCGCGCATACGTTAAACGAGACATTCTGCGCCTTTAAATTGGCCACGTTGCTTTGCAGCTTGTCATTTGCTTTTGCACTTTGCAGCAACCCGATGCCATTACCATGGATTACCACCTTAATTTCCATATTTTCTGCGCCGACAGCATTGATATGATTTTGGATGTTCCGAAGCGCACCAAGATACGCTTTATCGTCCTTGCCGCCCGGATAATTGATATGGTACGCAACCTTCTGCTTGCTATAGCGTTCACCAGCTTCGGCCATCAGGCCACTTGCCATAAGCCCAATACAGGCAACCATAATTGTTAAAAGTTTTCTAAACATTACTGACCCCCAGTAGATTATTTTTCCAATTAGCGCATCATAAACGCCATTATGAGTATTTTTTCGCGTTCTTGCGCATAGGTCAATATCCGAAACCCGTTAAGAAAAAATAGATTACAGACGCGTCCAAAACGGCAATCTATTCATCTTTTTACGCGAAATAACGCATTGCGTTCCGATGCCATCATCCAGCTTGGTCATGCCAATGATTAAAAAAAACCGGCGATGCGCGTCGTGAGGGGGATTACGCGCGCCATCAGCACAGGATCTTTATTTCCATTCCAGAAATAGGCCATTGTCTCTTTTCCTATTGACCTTCCCCTTAGGGGAATATCTATTTTCGCGTCACAGGAGGCCGCTATGGCAATTGCAATTCAAGCGCTGAATATCCATTGGAAATGTAAACATACATGGCGAACCGCCAGCTATAACACCAGCTGGTGTTTGCTTGGTTGTTCGATCGGCGATATGGGAACAATATTATATTTCCAGATTACCGGTATTCAATGGCCGGTATTATGGATTATGTCATTGGCGATTATGAACGGCCTTGTGACCTCCATTATCCTAGAGACGATTATCCTATCGCGGCAAATGGCCTTTAAATTGGCATTGAAGACGGCTTTGGGCATGTCATTGATCTCGATGATATCAATGGAAGCCGCGATGAACCTCACCGACTTTTTCCTAACCGGTGGTGCGATGCTGACATGGTGGGCGGTTCCGTTAATGCTGGTGGCCGGTTTTGTAACGCCGCTGCCTTATAATTACTGGCGTCTGAAAGCATTGGGGAAAGCCTGCCATTAAAGCCATAATGCCAAAGACAGCCGCTGCCAGCCAACGGCGAATAGCGTTAGCACGCATATGATCAACCGGCATATGATGACCAATAAATGACAAAAGGGACATCGCATAACATGGCGTTTAAAAAAACTAGCTTTGCAACAGCTCTTATCCTGTCATTCGGTCTTTGTGCACTGGCCTTTGCGCATAGTGGTGCAACCGGCATTGTCAAAGATCGCATGGATCGCTTTAGCCAGAGCAAGGATAATTTGAAAGCGATTAAAACATATCTCGCCGCGGGTGATCTGGCGGCTATCATTCCACCAGCAAAAGAGATTAGCGATTGGGCACAACAAATGCCTGATTATTTTCCAGCTGGCAGCAACGCCAAACCATCTGAAGCATCTCCTGAAATCTGGGCAGATTTTTCCGGGTTTGAGCGCGCCGCCGCGACCCATTATCAAGCCGCAAATGAACTGGTTCTTGCCGCCCAGTCTGGTGATGCCGCCGCCACGCGAAACGCGTTTAAAGCCACTGCGGCCACCTGCAAAAGCTGTCATAAATCATACCGATTGGATTAAGATCATGCGCATTTTTACCGGTGCTAGTTTATGTTTAATGCTTGGCCTTGCTGGATTGTTGTCAAGCGTCGCCACTGCGCCAGCAATGGCAAACGAGGCGGCAATGGCAACCGGAATTATCGAGTTGCGTCCGGATGATGCAGATCACGTAAAGCTAGGTCAAAAGATATATCTTGAACAGTGCGCAAGCTGTCATGGTGTCAATCTGGAAGGGCAGGCTGGCTGGCGCGATATGATGGTCGACGGGATGCGGCTTGCCCCGCCGCATGATAAATCAGGGCACACATGGCATCACCCTGACGAATTGCTTTACCAGCTGACCAAATATGGTTTTGCGGCGATGATTGGCAGTGACTATAAGGTCAGTATGCCCGTTTATGATGGTATCATTACCGATCAGGAAATTATTGCAGCCTTGTCTTATATCAAATCGACATGGCCGGCCGATGTCAGACAAATCCACGATAGAATCAATGCTGATTACCGTCTCAATAAAGCAATGGAAAATCACAAATCCGGATCATAATGCCATTGGACAGGCGTTAAGCGCTGGCGCTAGCCATCTTGATTTTTGACCAGCAGGACACCGATTTTCGCATCAGCCACCCCATGATAATTGTGGTAATCCATTTTTCGTAAAGCGCGGGTGACAATCGTGTCACCGGTTCGTAATCGAGCTTATTGTAATAGGCAAAGATCTCAACTTGCAGATCATGAATTTGCCGTTCTGCGAGCAAGTCATT
>RGCC01000072.1 GCA_009919335.1 Alphaproteobacteria bacterium | reverse complement strand
TGACATGAATAGGTTACAATCATCGTGAGTGCGCCCACCCAAAAGCCCTTTATCCAAATCAGCAATGTTTCAAAATATTTTGGTGCGTTTCAGGCGCTAGATAATGTTTCACTGGATATCACGCTTGGTCAAAAGCTGGTAATTTGCGGGCCTTCAGGATCTGGAAAATCAACCTTAATCCGCTGTATCAACCGGCTTGAACAGCATGAAGCGGGCGAGATCAGGATTGATGGAACGCTGGTTGATGACAGCCCTTCCGGGCGTGAGGCCTTGCGCAATAATGTCGGGATGGTGTTTCAGCAATTTAATCTGTTTCCGCATCTGACCATTTTGGAAAACCTGATGCTGGGGCCGGTGCGCGCCCGCAAATTGCCCGAGGCCGAGGCGCGCGAGCTGGCGATGAATTATCTTGAGCGGGTCAAAATTCCCGAACAGCTGGACAAATATCCGGGCCAATTATCGGGCGGCCAGCAACAGCGGGTGGCGATTGCCCGGGCGCTGTGCATGGCGCCCAAGATTATGCTGTTTGACGAGCCAACATCGGCGCTTGATCCGGAAATGATTGCCGAGGTGCTTGATGTGATTGAAGAATTGGCTGACAGCGGCATGACAATGATCTGTGTCACGCATGAAATGGGATTTGCAAGGCAGGTTGCCGATATGATGCTGTTTATGGATCATGGCAGAATTGTTGAAATGGGCCCCCCAAAGACATTTTTCACCGCGCCTGAAAGTGACCGGTGCAAATTGTTCCTTAGCCAGATTTTACGGCATTAGAGGCGAGATGATCATGCTGCTAAATGCTGTCAAAAACATCATTGGATCTGGCGCGCCTGCGACGCCGATGCTATTCCGCCTGCTTGGGCTTGCTGCGTTGCTTGGTCTCGGCGGCTGTTCGGGCAATTGGGGCTGGTATGTTGTCAATCCGGCCACCGAAACCGGTCGCCGCAATTTGTCATTTCTGATTGATGGTCTTTATTTCACCATTGGCCTGTCGGTGACGGCAATATTAATCTCGATTTGTCTTGGGTTGATGGTGGCCTTGCCCGGTTTGTCGCGTCGCCGTGCGCCTAAGGCGATTAACCGTGTCTATGTCGAGCTGGTGCGTGCCATCCCAATTCTAGTGCTGATTTTATGGGTTTATTATGGGCTGCCACAAGTCGCCAGCCTGTCAATTTCGGTGTTCTGGGCGGGCGTACTGGCTTTGGCAATTTCAGATAGTGCGTTTCAGGCGGAAATTTTCCGCGCTGGCATCCAGTCCATTGACCGCGGCCAGTATGAGGCGGCGCATTCGGTTTCGTTGAATTATCGTGACACCATGCGGTATGTAATTTTGCCGCAAGCGATCAAACGGATTCTGCCAGCGCTTGGGAACCAGCTCGTTTATATGCTCAAAATGTCATCGCTGGTGTCGGTCATTGGGATGCAGGAACTCACCCGCCGTGCCAATGAATTGGTCGTGACCGAATATCGGCCGTTGGAAATCTATACAGTTTTGGTGCTTGAGTATCTGGTGGTGATACTGATTGTGTCGGCAGGGGTTCGCTGGCTGGAGCGCCGCCTAGAGACAAGCTGATTAGGGGCGGCTATTTAAGGCGTTACTTTCGTTCATACTTTACTTTGCGGTCGTTTTTGCCGCAAAATTTCAGCCCTGAGGAAGAGCGAGGTGGCACGACCATGGCAGGAACCGAAAACCCCAAGGCATCCGACCGATTGCAGAGTGAGCATAAGGCAGATGGCATATTGCGTTTGACCTTGAATGACCCGGGTCGGCGGAACGCTCGGCCGCGCCCATGCCGATAGTGGTGAGGCTTATTTTACCGATGTCCTGAAACGCTGTTCGTCGGTGATGATGTCGATCCTGCAAAATCCGAAACCGGTGATTGCCGAAGTGGCGGCAACTGCGACCGCCGCCGGGTGTCAATTGGTGGCGAGCTGTGACCTGGCCTATGCGGCTGCATCGGCGCGCTTTAGTACGCCCGGTGTGCATATTGGCCTATTCTGTTCAACGCCAATGGTGGCGTTATCACGCAATGTCGGCGCAAAGCACGCCATGGAAATGCTGTTGACCGGCGATATGGTCGCCGCCGATCGTGCCGCCGAAATTGGCCTTATTAACGCTGTTGTTGATGATGCTGAACTTGGTGATCATGTGAATGCTATTGCCCAAAAGATTGCCAGCAAATCGCCGGTGACTTTGGCGATTGGCAAAAGCGCCTTTTATGCACAACGTGAATTATCCATTGCCGATGCCTATGATTACGCATCACGGGTAATGGTGGAAAATATGCTGCACCGGGATGCGGCCGAGGGGATCAGCGCCTTTATTGAAAAGCGTGATCCAAAATGGTAACAGGCAACGCTGGTTTGTGATGAGGGGGCGACATAAATGACAAATCCATATGATATCGGGCTTGACCAGAATCCAGCGAATTACCAGCCTTTGACGCCGCTAACATTTCTTGAGCGTGCAGCGATGGTGTTTCCCGCTCAAACCGCGGTCATCCACGGCAAATTGCGCCGTGATTACGCGTCGCTCTATGCGCGGTGCCGGCAATTGGCAAGCGTATTGGCAGCGGCCGGTCTTGGTCGCGGCGATACCGTTTCGGTTATGCTGTTGAACACCCCGGCAATGATCGAGGCGCATTACGGTGTGCCGATGTCAGGGGCGGTTCTGCATTCGCTAAATACGCGGCTTGATGCGGCGACAATTGCGTTTCAGCTAGACCATGCCGAAACTAAAATTCTGATTACCGATATTGCGCTTTTACCGCGTATTCGTGAGGCTTTGGCACGGGCCAAGACCAGCCCGCGTCTGGTGGTTTATGACGACCCCGAATTTGGCGGTGAGGCGCCTAGCTATGATGAGATTGAGTATGAAAATTTCATCGCTGCCGGTGACGCCGATTTTGTCTGGAAGATGCCTGATGATGAATGGGATGCGATTTCGATCAATTACACCTCAGGCACGACCGGCGATCCAAAGGGCGTTGTCTATCATCATCGTGGTGCCTATTTGTTGGCGCAGGGCAATGCCCTGACCGCATCAATGAAAAAACACGCCGTCTATTTATGGACATTGCCGATGTTCCATTGCAATGGCTGGTGCTTTCCATGGACAATTTCGGCGATTTCAGGAACCCATGTCTGTCTTCGTGATGTGCGTGCCGAGGATATCTGGAAGGCAATTCTAGATCACCGCGTCAGCCATATGTGTGGTGCGCCGATCGTGATGTCGCTTGTCGTGGCGGGCAAGCCTGATAGTGCCAAGCTGGATTATGAGGTTGAATTCTTTACCGCCGCCGCGCCGCCACCCGAGGCGGTGCTTGCTGCGATGAAACAGGCAGGCTTTAACGTAACGCATCTTTACGGGCTGACTGAAACCTACGGCCCGTCGGTGGTCAATGACTGGAATCCTAGCTGGGATCAGCTTGATAACGCCAAGCAGGCGGCGCTAAAGGCGCGGCAGGGGGTGCGTTATCTGGCGCTTGAGGGGCTGGATGTTGTCGATGCGGAAACGATGGCGCCAGTACCGCGGGACGGCACCACGATTGGCGAGGTTGTCATGCGCGGCAATGTGGTGATGAAGGGGTATTTCAAAAATCCGACATCGACCGATCGTGCCTTTGCTGGTGGCTGGTTCCATTCGGGTGACCTAGGCGTTGTGCATCCGGACGGCTATGTCCAGTTAAAAGACAGATCAAAAGATATTATCATCTCGGGCGGCGAAAATATTTCGTCAATCGAGGTTGAAGACGCGCTCTATAAGCATCCGGCGGTAGCAAGCGTTGCGGTGGTTGCAATGCCACATGAAAAATGGGGCGAAACGCCCTGCGCCTTCATCGAGATGGCTGACGGGAAAACTGCAACGCCGGATGAGCTGCGTGAGTGGTGCCGGCAAAACCTTGCTGGCTATAAAGTGCCAAGCGAATTCCGGTTTGAGCCCATTCCTAAAACATCAACCGGAAA
This sequence comes from Alphaproteobacteria bacterium, assembly GCA_009919335.1. Classification (GTDB taxonomy): domain Bacteria; phylum Pseudomonadota; class Alphaproteobacteria; order Puniceispirillales; family Puniceispirillaceae; genus UBA3439. The sequence goes on along the minus strand of RGCC01000072.1, from coordinate 3,499 downwards.
GATCCAGAAATATGCGTTGCGTCAACGGCTTGTCGGCGATGTCACCTCTGGCTGATGCCCAGTTTAATATTTTGTCCAAAAGGGGGAATTGAATATGCGCCTAGTTCGTTACGGTGAAATCGGTCAGGAAAAACCCGGCCTTATTGATGCGGCGGGTGTGCTCCGCGATTTATCGGGGCATATTGCTGATATTGATGCCAGCGCAATTGACGATGCTGGCCTAGACCGGTTGCGGGGGCTGGATCCGGCCAGCCTGCCTGCGATTGATGGCTCATCACGGCTTGGCCCCTGTATCTCTGGCGTTGGCAAATTCATCTGTATTGGTTTGAATTTCCATGATCATGCGCGTGAAACTGGATTGCCAATTCCAGCGCATCCAATTGTGTTTATGAAGGCAACATCGTCAATCAATGGGCCGGATGATGATATCATCATGCCACGTGGATCAACCAAGAGTGACTGGGAAATCGAACTGGCGGTGGTGATTGGGACGCGCGCAAAATATGTGACTGTGGAAAACGCGCTGGATCATGTGGCCGGCTATTGTATCGTCAATGATGTGTCCGAGCGTCATATGCAGATGAACCTTACCGGTCAATGGACAAAGGGAAAATCATGCGATCATTATGGCCCCGTCGGGCCGTGGCTGGTTACCCGTGATGCGATACCCGATCCGCAAAAACTGTCGATGCAGCTGGCGGTCAATGGCAAGATGATGCAGGATGGCAGCACGGCCGATATGATTTTTTCTGTGGCCGAGATCATTGCGCATCTATCTGAGCTAATGACATTGCATCCCGGCGATATTATCGCCACTGGCACGCCTGCTGGTGTTGGCATGGGGCAAAAGCCTGATCCGGTCTATTTGCGGCATGGTGATGTTATGACGCTAGACATTGAGGGTCTGGGTCGGCAGCAGCAGACCATTCTGGCTGATCCTAGCTAATCTATCTATGGCGAAAGGCGGGTTCTGGCTTTGGGCCTCGCCTTGTTTTTGCCACTGCTAACGCCTATATCGCCTACAGCGATTCGTGTGTGTTTCGCGCGGCGCGCGGGTGTTATGTGGCAAGATCGAGGGTGCGATGTCAGGTTCAATTCAAATTCACTGGTTTCGTCAAGATCTGCGACTTGCCGATAATCCGGCCTTGTCGGCGGCGGCAGCCAAAGGCGCGGTTCTGCCGGTTTATATTCTGGATGATGTTAATTCAGGCGCGTATTCCATGGGCGCGGCTAGCCGTTGGTGGCTGCATCATTCATTAAATGCGCTCAATCAAACGCTTGATGGCAAGCTGGTGGTGCTGGCCGGTGATCCCGCCGAAATTCTGCCCCGGCTGGCGACAGCGGTGGCCGCAGCAGGCATTCATTGGAACCGCGCTTATGAGCCATGGCGGATAGCCCGCGATGCGGCGATCAAGATGCAGTTTGCCGCGCGTGGCATTGCTGTAAACAGCCATAACGGATCGCTATTATGGGAGCCTTGGGACGTGCTGAAAAACGATGGCACGCCATATAAGGTCTTTACGCCTTTTTATCGGCGCGGTTGTCTTTCAGCACCGCCGCCGCGCCGCCCGTTACCGGTGCCAGCAGATTTGAAGATTGCCAGATTTGATGAGGGGGGCACCGGTGCAGATGCGATCAATGCGCTTGGGCTTTTGCCGAAACAAAAGTGGCAGGATCAGTTGGCGGCGGTTTGGGATATTGGCGAGGCGGCAGCGTATGACCGGCTTTGCGCATTTCTAGATGATGGGTTTGATGGCTACAAGGACGGGCGCAATTTTCCTGCGCGGCGCAATGTATCGCGGCTTTCGGCCTATTTGCATTGGGGCGAGATTTCGCCAAATGCAGTTTGGTATGCGGCCAAAGACCGGATGGATGCTGGCATCGGTCAGGATCAGGATTGCGATCATTTCCTGTCTGAACTTGGCTGGCGTGAATTTTCGCATTCGCTGCTATATCACTTTCCTGACCTGCCGCATAAAAACCTGCAACCGCGATTTGATCATTTTGACTGGCAAGATAATCCGGCATTTCTGCAATGCTGGCAAAAGGGCATTACTGGCTATCCGATTGTCGATGCGGGTATGCGTGAATTATGGCAGACCGGCTATATGCACAACCGCGTTCGGATGATTGTGGGCTCGTTTCTGGTAAAGAATCTAAGGCTTCACTGGCATCATGGCGAGGCATGGTTCTGGGATTGTCTGGTCGATGCTGACTTGGCCAATAATAGTGCTGGCTGGCAATGGATCGCTGGTTGCGGTGCTGATGCGGCGCCTTATTTCCGCATTTTCAACCCGATCACTCAAGGGGTGAAGTTTGATCAGGATGGCCATTATATCCGGCGTTATGTGCCTGAGCTTGCCACTATGCCTGACGCCTATCTTTGCAACCCGTGGGAGGCACCGACGGCGGTGCTGAACGGGGCCGGAGTGCGGCTAGGCGAGACCTATCCAAAGCCGATTGTCGATGTAAAAGCATCACGTGAGGCCGCGTTGGCCGCCTTTTCGGCATTGCGTGCAGCATCATGAAAACGCTTCGCCTTGTTCTTGGCGATCAATTAAGCCGCGACCTGCCCAGCCTGACAGATATAGACAAGGATCAGGATATTGTGCTGATGGCCGAAGTGATGGCCGAAGTCACCTATGTCAAACATCATAAACGCAAGATTGCGTTTTTGTTTTCGGCAATGCGGCATTTTGCCAACGCGCTGGCAGATGACGGGATAAGGGTGCGCTATCGGCGGCTTGATGATCCTGAAAATGCGGGCAGCCTTGCAAAAGAGGTTGCTGCTGCAATTGCCGAATTTGCCCCTGACCGGATTGTCGTGACCGCAGCTGGGGAATACCGGCTGGCTGACGAGATGGCCGGATGGCAGGCGCGGTTTGGTCTGCCGGTAGAAATTCGCACAGATACTAGGTTTCTGTGTGGGCTTGACGAATTTGCCAAATGGGCTGATGGCCGTAAATCGCTTCGCATGGAGTTTTTCTATCGCGATTTAAGACGTCGTTATAATGTGCTGATGGCTGGTGACGAGCCGGTTGGCGGCAAATGGAATTATGATGCCGATAACCGCCAGCCGCCAAAGGCCGGATTAACAATCCCGCCGCCAAGTAGCTATGAGCCGGATGCGATTACGGCTGAGGTACTGCTGCTGGTCGAGGCGCGCTGTAGTGATCATTTCGGCCAGCTTGCCGGATTTGATTTTGCCGTGACGCGTGATCAGGCCGTGGCCGTGCTTGATCGGTTTATTGCCGAAAGGCTGCCCCAGTTTGGCAGTTATCAGGATGCGATGATCGAGGGCGAGCCGTGGATGTATCACAGCCACATAAGCCCCTATCTTAACGCCGGCTTGCTTGGCCCGATGGAGATTATTCGCGCGGCTGAGGTGGCCTATCATGCAGGTGCAGCGCCGTTGAATGCAGTTGAGGGGTTTATCCGGCAAATTCTGGGTTGGCGTGAATTTGTGCGCGGGCTTTACTGGCTGAAAATGCCCGATTAT
>RGCC01000071.1 GCA_009919335.1 Alphaproteobacteria bacterium | reverse complement strand
CTTGGATTGGCCTTGCAGAAATCAGCAAGCGCATCATGAAACAGAATACCGCGAAGCGCCGCATCAGCAGGCCGGTCAACGTCATCCAGTGGCTTTAGTCGCAGGATTTTTTTCGCATAAATTGCATAGGGATCAGTGACCCAAATATCAATTTCGGTTGCCGAGAACTGGCGGGGGCGACTGGCCAATGGTGGACAAGGGGCGGGCCGCGTCGCTGGTTGCGGAACCGTCGTCGGCTCGCATTTTGCCAGCCATGATTTTTCCAATTCGCCATTGTCGATGACGTCATCAAGCCCAAGCGCGTTCACCACCACTTCCATGCGCTGAAGCCACCGGCTTTTGGTTGTTGGTGTTCCAGCCTCCTTGCCTGCACGCGTTATAATGATGTCCTTGCTGCAAATGGCCATATAGACGTCATGCGCACTAAGGCCGCTACGCCAGTTGCGTGGTGGCAAGCCAACCGCTGCCCGCATTGCGCCGTTCATCCAAGGATCGGCATCCGGGCGCGGCGGCCAGTTCCCCTCATTGAAACCGGCAATGATCAAGCGGTTTTTGCCAATCACCTGAAATGGATGCATTCGCGCCTCAACGGCCCCTAAAATAGCAATCCTTGGATGCGGCGTGCCATGCGGGTGAACCGTTTCCGCATCAAGAAGCTGGCGCATAATCTGCGGCATCTCGCGGGCATCAATGGCGCTATCACGGCCATCACTGGCAAGGCTACGGAACAGGTCACCCGCCACCATGCCGTCAGCGCCTTTCCATAATTCCATCGCGCCAACACCGCGGTCAGCTGCCATGCCACTGCTATCCATGACAGTTGCGCATAGCCGTTCAGCCGCTTCGCCAATGCCTTCGGCAAGGCTAGCTAAGGTCGGATTTGGTGCCCGCCAGCACTCGATCAACGGGGTGAGATTGGCAATAATATGGGTTTCAAAAAACGCCCGCAGATCACCATCATCAAGCATCGCCGCCAGCCCGGCCAGCCCCCCATCCGGACGCGCCCCCCGCAAAGCCGCCAGCTCGACATTGTCAACATGACGACGAAAATGAACCGGGTTCATGCCGCCCGCACAAAACGGGTGCTTTAATAATGACAATAACCGCATTGGCGCAAAATCCGCATCTACCGCATCGCAAAGAAGCGATAAAAACCGGCCAGGCGGGCACAGCGATAATCGTTTACCGGCCGAGTCCTCAACAGCAATATCCCAGCGCAGCAAATCTGCAATGATCAGTTCGGCAAGCTGGCGATCAGGGGTCACAACAGCAGCTGTCTGATCCGGTGTTTCCAGCGCTTCTCGAAGTGACAAGGCAATTATATTCGCCTCTTCGCGTCGATCGCGCGCGGTGATGATTTTGAGACCAGCAAGGGCGGTGCGGTCAATCAGCGGGCCGGTATCGCCGAGGCGTTGCCAATGTGCACTTAGCGCGGCAGGACGAAACACCTCCTGCATCAATTGCCGGCGCGCGGCCAACTCTGGCGGCACGTCAGGCGATGTAACAACCCAGTCGCGCACCTGATCAGACGTTATGTCAAGCGCGCTTAACAGCTGCGCCAGCTGGTATTGTGGATGACCGCTATCTTGTGAAATCGCTGGCCATTGGTCGCCAGCCTGACGGTCTAGCCCGGGAAGCACGACATGACCATCAGGCAGTTGCGCCACCACCCCGATCAATTCACGTGTCGCCGCGATCGAGCCGGTCGAGCCGGCAACCACCACCAATTGATCCGGCGGCTGCTCACGCCAAAGCTGGGCGCGGCGGCGCAAAAGCCGGTTACGCCGATCAACCACATCTAATACACCTTCTTGCGCCAGAATATCTGGCCAGCGTTCAATCAGTATCCCAAGAAGGGTCAGAATATCCTGCCAATGTGCAGAAAAGCGCTCGGGCAATAACGCGCAAAGCTGTTCAGCTGTGGCATCGGCGTTATAAAGCTGATCCAGCAATTCGCCAAGCTGGTCCGCAAGGTGCATGGCCTGTGGCTGGTTGGGATAATGACCGCCAAGCGGGAAATGGCGCAGCAATTTAGCAAGATTAATCTGGCGTCTAATCTTCGAGATGGGCGGCGGCAAATCACCGCTATCGTCATCGCCCAGAAACGCGGTTAGCCTGCCATCATCATCACCGCCAAAATCACCAATCGGCAATAGCCGCGGCAATAGCATCGGGGCGCCATCGGCACTATCCAGAAATGCGGCCTGTAAAGCCTGGGCTGCACGCCGCGATGGCAGCAGAACCAACCCACGTGCCAGTCTTTCTGGACTGCCAGCCAGCTGTCTAACGCCAGCCGCCAGATCACGGGCGAACGGCAATCCGGCATCAATGCTGTAAACCAAAGGGGGTGTCATAAGACAACTATAAAAGCAACAAGATTGAAAGGCGAGACCCGTTTACTGCCATCACTCAAAACCGCCCGTAAAAGACCAGTAACCGGCCAGCCAAGACCGGCATAAACTTGCTCAGCCCTCGCTTAATCGGTTCCTAAGCAGGTTAATACGATCAGCCCAATGCGGCGGGGCGGTGATGTCGGCAAACCGTATATTCGATAGAGGCGCGGCATTTTCAGCATCGGTATCGGGCATATATAGATGAATAGAAAGATTGGTTTTAGGCAGCAGCTTTTTCAGCCGGTCAGGCCATTCAATCAAGCAGACCGCATCAACAAATGCATCATCAAGCCCGAGCTGCATAGCGTCTTCGGGCGTTTCAACCCGGTAAAGATCGAGATGCCAAAGCGGGGTTCCATCACCAAGAGCATAGGTCTGAACAAGCGTGAAAGTTGGGCTTGGCACATCAGTTTCATCAGGGTTTGCCGCCTGAATAATCGCACGTGCCAACGCTGATTTTCCAGCGCCAAGCGGGCCACTTAACGAGATAACATCGCCCGCCATCAACCCCTCGGCCAGCAACGCCCCAAGCCGAGCCGTTGCTGACAAATCAGGTAATTCCAATTGGAGAACTGGCATTTTTTTCGGGCCTTGGCTATCAATTAATAGCGATATTGCTCACTCTTAAACGGGCCTTGTTGTTTCACCCCAATGTAATCGGCCTGATCAGGACGAAGCGTGCTAAGGCTTGCGCCAACCTTGGCAAGATGCAGAGCGGCGACTTTTTCATCGAGGTGACGCGGCAAGGTATAGACCTTGTTTTCATATTGATCACCGCGCGACCAAAGCTCGATCTGTGCCAGAACCTGATTTGTAAAGGACGCCGACATCACAAATGACGGGTGGCCAGTACCGCAACCAAGATTGACCAAACGCCCCTTTGCAAGCAGGATCATCCGCTTGCCGTCAGGAAATTCGACTTCATCAACCTGCGGCTTTACTTCTGACCATGTCATATTATTCAGCGACGCAACATCAATCTCATTGTCAAAATGGCCGATGTTACAGACAATCGCACGGTCTTTCATATCACGCATATGATCAATGGTAATCACGTGCCGATTGCCGGTCGCCGTCACAAAGATATCCGCCTTTGGTGCTGCCTGTTCCATGGTGACAACTTCATAGCCTTCCATTGCCGCCTGCAACGCACAAATCGGATCAACCTCAGTAACCATCACCCGCGCACCGCCCTGACGAAGCGATGCTGCCGACCCTTTACCAACATCACCATAGCCCGCAACAACAGCAACCTTGCCAGCCAGCATCACGTCGGTTGCGCGGCGAATACCGTCAACCAGTGACTCGCGGCATCCATATAGATTGTCAAATTTTGACTTGGTGACTGAGTCATTCACATTGATCGCAGGGAATGGCAACCCGCCCATTTCAGCGAGCTGATACAGGCGAAGAACACCTGTGGTGGTCTCTTCAGAAACGCCCTTTAGCGCATCACGCTGGCGGGTGAACCAGCCTGGGCTGCTGGCAAGCCGGCGCTTTAGCTGCGCCTTTAGATATTCTTCTTCTTCGGTTTCTGGATTAGCCAGCACATCCTCACCAGCCTCGGCCCGCGCGCCAAGCAGAATGTACATGGTGGCATCGCCGCCATCATCGAGAATTAGATTAGCTGTCTGGTCATTCGGCCAGTCGAAAATACAATCAACATATTGCCAGTAATCGGCCAAGGTCTCGCCCTTGATTGCAAAGACCGGAACACCAGATTTGGCAATCGCTGCCGCGGCGTGATCCTGGGTTGAAAAGATATTACAGCTCGACCAGCGCACATCGGCGCCAAGATCGACCAACGTCTCGATTAGGACTGCCGTTTGCACCGTCATATGAAGACAGCCAGCGATCCGGGCGCCAGCTAATGGTTTGGCTGACCCAAACTCATCGCGAAGTGCCATAAGACCCGGCATTTCTGTTTCAGCGATTGATAGTTCCTTGCGGCCCCAATCAGCGAGACCAATATCTGCAATCACATAATCCGTCGCCATCATTTTATCCTATCTTTTTTGTCGGTAAAAACTGCGCGTCTCTTAGCAAATTAACACCGTCTTTGAAAGGGCTAGATATAGCCGCGGCAAATCGCGCCGCCTAGGGGGCCGTGTTCGCTGGCAGCAGGCCAAAGACCTAGTCAGCTATTTTTGCCAATTCACGATGTTCAAGGCGCACCGGATACCCCTCGGCCTCAATCCATTTTGCCATATGCGCGGCGGCCCATACCGATCGATGCTTGCCACCGGTACAGCCAAAGGCAAGCGTCAAATGCGGCCGCCCATCAATCTTCATCCGGGCAAACATAACCGATAGCATCGCTTTGAATTGCCCAAGAACGTCTTGTGCCGCATCATCCTTTTCCAGAAACGCCGCTACCTTGGCATCAAGCCCGGTTAAATCGCGTAACCCGTCATCCCAATGCGGATTTTTTGCAAATCGCATATCAATGATTTGATCGGCAGTTTCGGGAAGACCATGCCGATAAGAGAATGACAGAATATGAACCGGCATTGGCGGCGCCGGTTCAAGATGCAGCGCGTCCAGCAGGCTGCGACGAAGATCAGCCGGTGCCAGCCCGCTGCTATCAATCACGATATCAGCTAAGGTCTCAACATCGGTCATGCGCTCCATGTCTGCCCTGACCGCGGCATCAAGATCCATCTCATAACCAAGCGGATGCTGGCGCCTCGTGGCGTTATATCGGCGCATTAAATCGGCATGACCGGCGCTGATAAACACAATTTTAAAGCCATCACCAAGCCGCTTTGCCAGATTTTTCACAAGGCGCGCCACGGCATCAGCCCCAAAACCGCTAGTACGGGCATCAAGCCCGATCGCAATCGACCGGCCGCCCGTTTCAACCTCAAGCGCGATCAATGGATCAACCAGTGCTAGCGGCAGATTATCGACCGCGGCAAAGCCATAATCCTCCAGAACTTTCAATGCAGTCGAATGACCGGCACCCGAAACACCGGTTACAAGCACAAGCTTTACTGAAGAAATATGGTTTGACATGACATCACTTTACTACAGCCATCAGGAAAAAACAGCTTTAGCTTTCTGATGGCAAAACAAGCCGGAAGCGGGCACCGCCGCCGAGCCGGTTTGCGGCGGTCAGTTTCCCATTATGCGCATCGACAATCTGCCGCGCAATAGACAGACCAAGTCCAGAATGTTCGCCAAAACTCTCGCCGCTTGGCCGTTCGCTATAGAACCGGTTAAACACGGTTTCAAGCTTGCCATCAGGGATGCCGGGGCCATCATCCAATATATCCAAGACTGCCATTTTATCAGCAGCATCATGGCTGAGGACAAATTGCACTGCCCCCTGTTTCGGGCTGAACGAGATTGCATTGCTAAGCACATTATCAATGACCTGAACGATCCGGCTCTCATTCATCCGCACCATGATCGGTGCTGCCGGTTTCTCAAACAGCAATTTGTGCTGGCTATGGGTTTGCGCGCGCATCTGCAGGAAATTATCTATCAAGCTGGCAAAATCAACCGGATCGCGGATTTGCCCGATGATTTCGGTATCAACACGGCTGGCTTGGGAAATATCGCTGATCAAACGATCAAGCCGCTGCACATCTTGTAAGATAACCGCCAGCAGCTTTTTTTTCTGCGCAGCCGTTTTTGCCCGGCTAAAGGTTTCGGTGGCACTGCGTAAAGATGATAGCGGGTTCTTGATTTCATGCGCCACGTCAGCGGCAAAAGCCGCGGTGGCTTGAATACGCTTTTGTAATTCATCGGTCAGTTCAATTAGCGAGTCCGACAATTGACCAATTTCATCATTGCGATGCGGCAGGCGCTGCAGACGGCTGGACATATCTGCGCTTTGTCGCAATTTATCGGCTGCCGCCGCCAATCGTGAAATCGGCCTTGTGATGGATCGCGCCAGATAAAGGCTAAGGCCAAGCGTGACCAACAGCACCCCAACAAATAGCTGTAGAAATACGATATTCACATTTGCCAGCTCTTTTTCAATCTTGCCACCGCCAATTGAGACCATCAACGCACCACGGACAAGGCGTAGGTTTTGCACCGGCACCGCAACTGACAGCATAAGGTTACCATCACGGTCAATGCGCAAAGCACGGCGCGGCTCACCGGACAGCGCCGCAATGACCTCGGCATAATGGCTGGCACGTTGGCGCCGCCGCTCGACATATTCGGGTAATTCATCATATGGGCTAAACCAGCCCGATGCCGCCGTCACCATATCATTCAGAAAGTTACGGGTTTGCCGATGCCAGCTTTTACCCCGATGCCGCCGGATATCGACATTTGGCTGAAAGCCGCTGCGCCGCGCCGTATCAGCAAGCAACGAGCCATTCGGTTGAAACACCCGCGCCCGTAACGAGCTGCCGAGGCCAACAAGTGGCAATAGATGGGTCATGGTTTCAGGCGATAGCTGGCGGCGGGCAACCGGCGATCACCATAAACCCCCGAAACCTTATCGCCGCCATTATGCCGCGTTCGGCATCGCCGCGCGACATTTATGATGTTTTATATTTATAGCCGATTCCGTAAAGCGTTTCTATCTGGTCAAAATCCGTGTCATGCGCACGTAATTTGCGACGCAGCCGCTTGATATGGCTGTCAATGGTGCGGTCATCGAGGAAAATGCTTTCGCCATATGCAGCATCCATCAACTGGTCACGATTTTTCACCATGCCCGGACGCGATGCCAGCGCCTGCAAAATAAGAAATTCAGTCACCGTCAGCTTTACTTCCTGACCACGCCAGCTGCATAAATGGCGGTCAGAATCCATGAGTAATTCACCAAGACGGATGACATTCGGCCCCGTTGCCTTCATTGCCCCGCCGCTGGCACGGCGCAGCACGGCACGAATACGAGCCAGCAATAATCGCTGTGAGAACGGTTTGGTGATATAATCATCTGCGCCCATCCCAAGGCCAAGCGCCTCGTCAAGCTCATCATCTTTACTGGTCAGGAAGATCACCGGCATTTGTGACAGGCCGCGTATTTTCTGCAGCAATTCCATACCATCCATGCGCGGCATTTTAATATCAAACACACCAAGATTGGCTGGCCGTCTGGCAAGCCCCGCAAGCGCCGCCTCGCCATCATGATAGCAATCAACCTCAAAGCCTTCGGACTCAAGCGTCAAGGATACCGAGGTCAGAATATTCTGATCATCATCAACAAGCGCAATTCGGTCTGC
>RGCC01000008.1 GCA_009919335.1 Alphaproteobacteria bacterium | reverse complement strand
GCGCCGGCAGGTTGGTGGCGGTGTTGCTTTCTTCAAACATTGTATGCGCGGTCAGTTGAGAAAAGCGTAAATTACAATTCTGGTAGGTGTTATAGATGCCGCGCGATAGCGCCTCGCCATCATCGCCGGTAACCAGCACATGATCGCCGCGATAGCCGGTTACCAGCGCGGTGCCTGTATCCTGACACATCGGCAATTGACCCTCGGCAGAAATCACCGCATTTTTCAGCATCTCCAGCGCCACAAACCGGTCATTCTTGGTGGCCTCAGGGTCTTTTAAAATATCGGCAAGCTGTCCTAGATGGCTGCTGCGTAATAGGTGTGAAATGTCTGTAAAGGCACGCTCGGCAAGAATTGTAAGCGCCTCTGGATCAACCTTTAGAAAGGTTTCCCCATCCATTTCAACAAGACGGACATGATCACTGGATACAAGCTCATATTCGGTTGTATCAGCACTCATCGGAAACATCGGGCTATAGGCAAAATCGGCCATGGTGAAATCCTGTAACTATCAAATGGCAAATAATCAGACGGCTGGCGCGGCGCAAAGGGCCATGTCGCCAAAGGTCATTGAAATGTTATTTAGTCGGTCTTTTTCGGAAGGTGTCAAGCGACACGACATCAGCGCTATTGCCCGATCCATTATCGCTGTTTCTTGGCGCCTGATCACCCAATTGCGATTTGTCACTATGATCATTATCGCCGTTAAAATCGCCGTCTTTTTGGCTTATGTCGGGGCCAGCATTGCGGCCATAATCAGCGCTATCGTCATCATCCCAAATTGCAGGCCAAACCCGACTGACGGATCGTTAAAGCTGGTGACCGCCTCGAACGGGATAATCATGGGGCTTGCTTTACCGCCGAAAAACAAGGTAACGGCAAATTCAGTCTCACCAACGACCAGATCGGCGAACTGATGCTGCAGAACAATCGTCATTGTTTCGGGGTGTTTTACCCGCAGGTGATCATCAATTTCAACGCCGGTATAATTCGTCAAAAAGCTGATATAAAAATGGGTCTCGCCCGGTAGCCCAACCTTTTCAACAATCCGCAGCGATGAACGCACCACCGAACGAAGCGCATCTTCCACCAGAAGTTCATAATTCAAGCCGGTTTGAAGCGTATCCGTTAGGCTGCGATTGCGACCGGAGCAGTGTTGTCATTTGCAACTACTACATGGCCCGATAACGGCGGGTACCATACCGAGCGAAAATACTGCCTTTACCACATGCGTCGATCCTATTTCGCCCCCAATCTTTTAGCCCGAATTCGCGAAGTTGGCCTTGCTGGCCATAAATTTGGGCTAAAATGGTGGAGGCGCCGGGTACCGCCCCCGGGTCCGCTCTGCTTATTCCACAGCACGTTTATCGCCATAGCTGGCGAACCAGCATTTTTAATATAGGATTAATAACGCCGCTTTTAAAGCAGTCTTTTCCGATACGGACTGTTTGCCGGTGAATTATCAACCATCGAGGTGGGTAGACTGGAGAAAATGCCCGATTATCCGCTTGCACGGCGCGGCGCGGCCATGCCATTTTAAATCCATTACAGGCGCGGGGCACGTGCCGGTTGTCAAAGGGTAAACCCTTGCTGCCGGTGGGCTGTTTTGATGCGGGCCTGATGCGAAATTGAATAAGTGAGGCCGGCCAATGCGGCAATATCTGGATTTATTGCAACGGATTCTGGACGAGGGTGTTGATCGGGGGGATCGTACCGGCACCGGTACACGGGCGGTCTTTGGGCATCAGATGCGGTTTGATCTGGCCGCTGGCTTTCCTCTTTTGACGACGAAAAAGCTGCATATCAAATCAATCATCCATGAATTGCTCTGGTTTATCAGTGGCGATACCAACATCCGCTATCTGCAGGAAAACGGGGTATCCATCTGGAATGATTGGGCCGATGAGAATGGCGATCTGGGGCCGGTTTATGGCAAGCAATGGCGCCATTGGCAAACGCCTGATGGTGCCGAGATTGACCAGCTTGCCGATTTGATCGAGATGATCAAAACCAATCCCGACTCGCGGCGGCTGATGCTTTCGGCGTGGAATCCTGCCGATGTGCCGAATATGGCATTGCCGCCGTGCCATTGCCTGTTTCAGTTTCAGGTCGCCAATGGCCGCCTGTCCTGCCAGCTTTACCAGCGAAGCGCCGATTGTTTTCTAGGCGTGCCGTTCAATATCGCGTCTTATGCGCTGCTGACCCACATGATTGCTGTGATTTGCGGGCTAAAGGCGGGTGAGTTCGTGCATACGCTTGGCGATGCGCATCTTTATGCGAATCATTTTGAGCAGGCGCGCGCACAGCTGAGCCGGACGCCGACAAAATTACCCCAGCTTGTAATCCATAATGTGCCGGATCAGATTGACGGGTTTAAATTTGAAGATTTCGAGATTGTTGACTATGTCGCCGCGCCGCATATTGCCGCGCCGATTGCGGTTTAGGGGGCATGGCTATGCTCAAAATGACAGCCGTCGTTGCAATGGCGCAAAACCGGGTGATTGGTGATGGTAAAGGGCTGATCTGGCACATCCCCGACGATTTGCGGCGGGTCAAAATGCTGACAATGGGCTGTCCGTTGATTATGGGGCGCAAGACATGGGACTCGATCGGCCGGCCGTTGCCAGGCCGTGGCAGTATCGTCATGACCCGTGATCAAAATTGGGCGGCGGATGGCGCGGTTGCTGTTGCGACGATGCCAGCGGCGATCATTGCGGCGCGTGACTGGATCGAGGCAAATGCCGAGGCTCGGCCGGAAATCATCCTGTTTGGTGGCGGTGAGATTTATCATCAGGGGCTGGATTATTGCCATAAGATTGAGCGAACGGTCATTGACGCCGCGCCTGATGGCGGCGCCAATGCCGCGTTTTTTCCCGATTTACCGGCTGACCAGTGGGATATCGAAATCGAAGCCGAAATTGCCGCAACCGACGACGTGCCGGCGTACCGCTATGATCGCGCGATCAGGCGCAGCGCCCCAAAGCCCCTGTTTTAGGCTAATGCATAAGCCGGCATTCTAACCCTGTACGGCGATTTTTTTTCGTCGCTACTTGGCCGCTACTTGGTCGCTGCTTGGCCGCTATTCAACAATAATTTTTGGGCCTGCCTTTTGGGTGCTGCGCTCAAGCGTTTGCAAAACAGCTGCGGCAATCGCGGTGTAATGGGCGGCATGCGGGCTATCGGGCTGGCTGGCGACAATCGGTGTACCCTCATCTGAGGTTGCCCGGATTGCCATTTCCAGCGGCACTTCGCCAAGAAACGGTACCCCTAGCTTGGCGGCCTCGGCGCGGGCGCCACCATTGCCAAATATGTCATGCCGTGCGCCGCATTCGGTGCATAGGAAATGGCTCATATTCTCGACAATGCCCAGCAATGGCACATTGACCTTGCGGAACATATTCAGCCCCTTGCGCGCATCGATCAGCGCCAAATCCTGAGGCGTTGAGACAATCACCGCGCCAGCCAGCGCGGCACGCTGTGACAGTGTTAATTGCGCATCGCCTGTGCCTGGCGGCATATCAATGACCAAAATATCCAGCCCGTCCCACGCAACATCACGCAGCATCTGCTCGATGGCGCTCATCACCATTGGCCCGCGCCAGATGGTTGGCGCATCCTCGGCAACAAGATAGCCGATCGACATGGTTTGCAGGCCCCAAGCCTCAATGGGCACAATTTTATTGTCGGCGCTTTGTGGTTTGCGGTTCAGTCCAATAAGCCGTGGAAGCGATGGGCCGTAAATATCAGCATCCAGAATGCCCACTTTTTTGCCAAGCGCCGCCAATGCCAGCGCCAGATTGATCGAAGTGGTCGATTTACCAACACCGCCTTTGCCAGATGCGACCGCGATGACGTGTTTTGCCGGCTGGTGCGGTTCGGCCTGCATCTTTTGGCCTGCCCCAATTGGCGTGCCGCGATCATCACCTTTGCTCGGCATTGAAGGGCCAGCCTGATGCGCCGTCAGCATTGCCGTTGCCGATAATACGCCGTCAAGCGCCAGTACGGCCTTTTCTGCCATGCTGCGCAGCGTGTCGGCTTTGTCCTTATCCTTTGGATCAATCTCAATGGTAAAGCCGATATGGCCATCTTTGATGACGATCCCTGAAACTGCACCAGCATCAATAATTGAGCGGTCTGATCCCGGCATCTGGACAGCAGCAAGGGCTTCGGTAATTTTTCTCTCGTTCAATTCGTTTGTCATTCTTGAAATCAACCGCTTCTATGCAAATATGAAAGGGGGCCTTAATCGAACCTGTGACATAAGCCTTTGACAGCTGTTTTGCAAGATAAGGGTGGTAATTGATACAGCAGCAATGATAACAAGGCCAAGATTTAGAGACGGTGAACCAAAATTTCCGCGACGCGGTGCCAAAAGCGCTGCAAAGCGGAGTTTAAACGGCGAGGGAGCGAGAGCATCATGCCATGGAATAATCAAGGCGGCCAAGGCGGCGGCGGTGGCCCATGGGGTCAAGGCGGCGGCAAAGGCGGCAGCCCGTGGGGGCAAGGTGGCGGGGGTCAGCCGCCACAGGATGTTGATGCGGTAATCCGCCAGTTTGGCGAGGCATGGCGCCGTATGATGCCGAGTGGCGGCGGCGGTGGCCGGTCGGCCATGCTGTTGCTTATTGTGTTTGGCCTTATCTGGGCGGCAACCGGTTTTTACCGGGTAAACCCCCAGCAGCAGGGCGTCGTTTTGCGGTTTGGCGAATGGGTGCGTACCAGCCCGCCGGGCCTGCATTACCACCTGCCTTATCCGATTGAAACAGTGCTTCGGCCCGAGGTAACACGCGACAACCGCATCGAGATTGGGTTTCGTGATGTAACTGGCAATTCGTCATCACGCCGTGATATCGCTGACGAAAGCCAGATGATTACCGGTGACGAGAACATTGTTGATATTGATTTCGTCGTTTTCTGGCGTATCTCGGATGCGGGTGAATATCTCTTTAACCTTGCCGAGCCGGATGAAACCATCAAGGTTACAGCCGAGGCGGTGATGCGTGAAATTATCGGCAGAACGCCAATTCAGGTTGCGTTGACCGAAGGCCGTCAATCCATCCAGGTGCAGGCACGCCAGCAATTACAAGATTTGCTGAGTGAATATGGTGCCGGCGTGCGGGTGCGCGATGTTCAGCTGCTGGCAGTTGATCCGCCAGCCGATGTTATCGACGCCTTCAACGAGGTTCAGCGGGCGCGCCAAGACCGCGACAGGCTAAAGAACGAAGCCGAAGCCTTTAGCAATGATATCGTGCCGCGGGCGCGTGGTGCGGCGGCAAAGTTGATCGCCGAAGCCGAAGCCTATCAGGCTGAAGTGGTCAACCGGGCGACTGGTGATGCGTCACGTTTTGACCAGATTTTTCAGGCCTATTTGAAAAATAAAGACGTCACGCGTGAGCGTATCTACATCGAGACTGTCGAAGAGATTTTCTCAAATGTTGAGAAAGTCATCATTGACGGCAAAGACGGTGGAAGCGGCGTTGTGCCTTATCTGCCACTCAAAGAACTGAACAAGTCTGCGGGGGTAAAGTAACATGGCATCATTTCGTTTAGTGACTGTTGCGCTGTTGTTTGTAGGTGGCCTTGCCGCTTATAATTCAGCCTTTACCGTGGATCAGACCCAACAGGCACTTGTGCTGCAATTGGGCGAGCCAAAGCGGACAATTCAGGAACCTGGCCTTGCGTTTAAGCTGCCGTTCATTCAGGACGTCACCTATTACGAAAAGCGGGTGTTAAGCCTAATCCCGCAGGATGCCGAAGAGGTGATCCTGTCTGATCAGAAGCGTTTGAAAGTGGATGCCTATGCCCGCTATCAGATTTCTGACCCGTTGCTGTTCTATCAAACAGTCCGCAATGAGTCGGGTGCGCGCGGACGGCTTGAGGCGATCATCGATTCGTCGGTTCGCCGGGCACTGGGCCGGGAAACATTGGCATCAATCCTGACGGGGCAGCGTAACGACATTACCCGGTCGATTGGTGATGAGGTGAACCAGTCCGTAACATCGCTTGGTATCCAAATCATTGACGTGCGCTTGCGCCGTGCTGATTATCCAGAAGCGACCAGCCAGAACATCTTTAACCGGATGAAATCTGAGCGCACAAGAGAGGCCAAGGAATTCCGCGCGACAGGTGAAGAAGAAGCGCAGAAAATTCGGTCAGCCGCCGAAAAGGTGCGTACCGTGATCATTTCTGAGGCGCAGCGTACATCGCAGGAAACACGCGGTGCGGGTGACTCAGAAGCCATTCGTATCTATGCGGACAGTTTTGGCCAGGACGCCGAATTCTTTGCTTTTTACCGGTCAATGGAAGCCTATCGCAAATCGTTTGGCGAGCAGGACACCTCAATGGTGCTGTCGCCGGATAGCAAGTTCTTCCGCTTCTTCTTGGACAAGGACGGTGCGCCTTCAAAGTAGAGGTTAAAAAATAATCAGGGGGGCCGGTTGCGTGGCGGGTTAGACGTTCATATCTAACTAGCCAGTGTGGTCGGCCCTTTTTTTACAGATTGTTTCGTGGGGTCATTCGCCTTGTTTGGGGTCTTGTTTCGGCGGCGTTTATGGAATGAGCCGAAATGAACACGAAGCTGCCTTTTTTTGGTCATGCTGTTACGGCATGTCTTTAGACAGTCATTACCCGTATTTGCGGGTGGTTATTGTCATCTTAAATTGACCTCATTGCCCTAAGGGAGTGTTTATTATGCTTGTCAGACTGTTGCAGCCAATCCAGCAACCTCTAAGTCGAAGGCGTTTGCCTCATTGGCGCACGGATGTTCTGGTATCGCTTGCCGTTGCCTTTACAATCATGTTCGTGTCGGTTGGTATCTCGGCGGCAGAACGCCCAAATTCATTTGCGGATCAGGTTGAAAAACTATCGCCATCAGTGGTGAATATTTCGACAACGACCATCGTAAATGACGGGCCGAGTGCAGATATGCCGCAATTCCCGCCTGGGTCACCATTCGAAGAATTCTTTAAAAACTTTGGTGATAATAACCGCCAACGCAAGGCACAGTCACTTGGGTCGGGCTTTATTATTGATGCCGAGGGTATTGTCGTCACCAATTACCATGTGATCGAGAATGCTGAAGAAATTCGCGTTATTCTTGCCGATGAGACCAGCTTTACCGCCAAGGTGCTGGGTCAGGACAAAAAAACCGATATTGCGGTTTTGAAGATTGAACCGGGTGAAACCAAGCTAACAGCGGTTGCTTTTGGCAATTCAGATGATTTGCGGGTTGGTGATTGGGTGCTGGCGATCGGTAATCCGTTTGGCCTCGGCGGCACGGTAACGGCAGGGATTGTCTCGGCCCGTGGGCGCGATATTGGCAACGGCCCTTATGATGATTTCATCCAGACCGATGCCTCGATCAACCGCGGCAACTCGGGTGGTCCCTTGTTTAATGTCGAGGGTGAGGTGATCGGTATTAATACCGCAATCTATTCACAATCAGGCGGTTCAGTGGGCATTGGCTTTGCGATTTCATCAAACCTAGCCGAACGCGTGGCAAGCCAGCTTGTTGAATTTGGCCAGACACGCCGCGGCTGGCTTGGTGTGTTTATCCAGGAAGTAACGCCTGACATTGCGGAATCGCTTGGTCTGAAAGATGCGGCTGGTGCCTTGGTGTCATCGATCAACGAAAACAGCCCTGCTGCCAAAGGCGGCGTTCAACCGGGTGACGTGATCTTGAAATTTGATGGCAAGCTCATCGACAAGATGCGTGATCTGCCGCGCATTGTTGCGGAAACCGATATTGGTACAAAGGTTGATGTCGAATTATTCCGTCAGGGCAAGGCAAAAACCGTTCAGATTACCCTTGGCGAGCTGGAAAAGGCCGAACTTGTCGGCCTTGCCGGCGGTGGTAAAAAAGAGGGTGAGCAGAACAAGCAAAGCTTTGGTAGCCTTGGCTTTTCCGTTCAGAGCCTAACGCCGAAACTTGCCGGTGAAATGGGGCTTGATGCGGAGAAAACCGGGATCGTTGTCAGCGAGGTGATTGCTGGCAGTCCGGCCGCCGATAAAGGGCTTCAGGTGGGCGATATCCTGCGCCGTTTTGGTCAACGTCCCGTTGTCGGGGTGGCCGAGCTTGCCAAGGATATTGAGGATGCGGAACAGGGCGGCCGGCCAGGAATTTTGATCCTGATCGAGCGCGTATAAAAGCCCTTTCAGGTCAGTGTGATTTAACTGGATTGCAACCTCGCTCAAAAGCAGTGGCTTGCCCTCGAATGCGACCCCCATCCCCGCGGCTTGCAGCATGGCAAGATCATTTGCGCCATCGCCAATCGTTGCCGCATCACTGGGGGTGATGCCGTGAAGCGCGCAATAATGCGCCAGATACCCTGCCTTGGCGTTACGGTCGAGAACGGGTGTTTGCACCGTTCCCAAAATTTTTCCATCTGCAATATGCATATGATTGGCATGATGGTCATGAAATCCACATAAGGCCGCAACCGGGCCAGTGATGACGTCAAATCCGCCAGATACGAGATAGCATTTGGCGCCATTGGCGCGCATCGTTTGGACAAGGTCTATCGCGCCTGATGTCGGGGTGGCTGTCGCAATCAACTGGTCAAACAGGCTGCTGGGCTTTCCTGCCAGCATTGCAACACGTTCAAACAACGCCTCTTCAAAGTCAATTTCGCCCGCCATCGCGCGTTGGGTAATGGCCGTGACCGCGTCGCCAAGACCGGCAAGCGTTGCAAGATCATCCAGTGACTCACTGGCAATAATCGTACTGTCCATATCGGCAATCAGCATTTGTTTGCGGCGGCCGGCAAGGGGAATTATATTGACATCTAGCCCCATTTGGGCCGCATGGCTGCGCAAGGCCTGAAATTCTGAATTATGCGGCAGACCCGCCGCGTCAAAACTGGCATCCGGATCACAAATCAACTGGGCGGCATAGCCCCGATGCAGCCAATGCGGCGGTTCGACTGGCTGTAAAAAGCCATAATGATCTGCCAGATTTGCCAGCCATGATGCGGCATCACTGGCAGATGATGGGTGTTTGGAGGTTGAAAAAACAAGTGCATGATGCATAGTGCAGTCGCCTGCCGCCAAGCGGCTAATTGGAGTAAACTATTGTCAAATACAGCGCAAAATGCCCTGAAAAACGAGACTGACACCAGCTATATCATGATTGCCGGCCCAACTGCATCAGGTAAATCACAGCTAGCGGTTGATCTGGCGGCGCGACTTGATGGCGAGGTCATCAACGCTGACTCGATGCAGCTTTATGCTGATCTCTCAATTTTAACGGCGCGCCCGTCGGCGGCTGACATGCAAGAGGTTCCGCATCATCTTTATGGTGTCTTGGATGGTGCACACCGGGCATCGGTTGCTGAGTGGCTGGATTTGGCAGCAACGGCGATGGCGGTGGTGCGCGGGCGTGGAAAACTGCCGATTATTATTGGTGGAACCGGAATGTATCTCGATGCGGCGATCAAGGGGATTGCGCCAATCCCCGATGTGCCCAAACCCATCCATGACGATTGCGTCGCGCTTTACCGTCAAATTGGTGGTGTTGCATTTCGCCAGCGCCTCGCAATTCATGATCCGGTGGTGGCGGGGCGACTTGCCGATGGTGATAGTCAACGGCTTATTCGCGCCATGGGGGTTTGGAGTGCAACCGGAACACCGCTTGGGCAATGGCAGGCGGCACCGCATCAAGGCGCTTTGCCCGGCAGAGCGGTAAAGCTGGCGATGTTACCGCCGCGAGAATGTTTATATCAGCGGATTGATGCGCGTTTTGATCAGATGCTGCAACAAGGCGCGATGGATGAGGTGCGCCAGCTTTACCAGCGCCAGCTTGATCCGTCATTGCCGCTGATGAAGGCACTTGGCGTGTCGGCGTTAAAATCTGTTCTTGACCAGTCAATGACGATTGATGCGGCCGCCTATGTTGCCAAGCGCGATAGTCGCCATTACGCAAAACGGCAGATGACATGGCTCCGGAATAATTATAATACGCAAATTACCCTTGATAAGAAATTATCGGAAAGTTTTTTAGAAAATATCTTTGCACTTATTCGCTAAAAATGGTTGACCCTTCGGTCAAAAACTGGCACTACATTCCAATAAACCAAGCTGTTCCCTTGAAATTAAGGATTTAGTGATGACGTGGCACTTGATAGCGCGTCATGGCAACCTGTTTTACGAGGCTGATGGCAGTGTCTTTTTAGATGCGCTGGGCGTGATTTGGACGGTCGGCGGACTTAGTGCGACGAATGTATTAAATTTATGGGAAACACGATAATGGCGAAATCTGCCCCCACAGACCGCAAGCAGGCGGCATCAAAAACTGGTGTGCTGGCGTTAGCTGGTGCGGAAATCCTTCTAAAGACGCTCGAAGATGAGGGTGTTGAGGTGATTTTTGGCTATCCGGGCGGTGCGGTGCTGCCGATCTATGACGCCTTATTCAAAAATAACAAAATCAGACATATTTTGGTGCGCCATGAGCAGGCAGCGGTTCATGCTGCCGAGGGCTATGCGCGCTCAACTGGCAAGGTTGGTGTGGTGCTGGTGACATCTGGGCCGGGGGCAACCAATGCGGTGACCGGCCTTACCGATGCGTTAATGGACTCGGTTCCGGTGGTGTGCCTGACCGGTCAGGTGCCGACGCATCTGATTGGTAATGATGCGTTTCAAGAGGCCGACACAACCGGCATCACGCGCGCCTGCACCAAGCATAATTATCTGGTGAAAGACGGCAGCGTTCTGCAGCAAACCGTTGCCGAGGCGTTCCATGTCGCGCGGTCAGGCCGGCCTGGCCCGGTGCTGATTGATCTGCCAAAAGACATTCTGATGGGCGAGTATGGGTATAAAACTGACGGCGTTGCCGCAGTGGCAAAACAACGTTACGCGCCGCAAACCCGCCCCGATGCCGAGGCGATCAAGGCGGCTGTGGCTATGCTGAAACGCGCCGAACGCCCGATTATCTATGGCGGTGGCGGGATCATCAATTCAGGGCCAAAAGCATCGGCATTGTTGCAGCAACTGGTTGATATGACCGGGTGGCCGACGACCCTGACCTTAATGGGTCTTGGCGCTTTGCCTGCATCAGACAAGCATTTTCTTGGGATGCTGGGGATGCATGGCACCTATGAGGCGAACTGGGCTATGCATGATTGCGATATCATGCTGAATATCGGCGCACGTTTTGATGATCGCGTGACCGGCCGAATCAGCGGGTTTGCGCCGAAATCAGAAAAAATCCATATCGATATTGATCCGTCATCGGTGAATAAGAACGTCAAGGTTGACCTGTCAATCATTGGTGATGCGACGATCGTTCTGGAAATGCTGATTGCTGAAATGAAGGCGCAATCTTTTGCCCCGCATGAGGCATCACTGGCAAAATGGTGGAAACAGATCAAAAGCTGGCAAAAAATCAATTGTCTTGGGTTTGATCAGGGCGCTGACGTTATCAAGCCGCAGCACGCCATCAAGCGGCTATGTGAGATGACCTCAGATCATGATTCCTACGTCACGACCGAGGTCGGCCAGCATCAAATGTGGGCGGCGCAATATTACGATTTTGAAAAGCCAAACCGCTGGATGACATCAGGCGGGCTCGGCACGATGGGGTATGGCCTGCCAGCCGCGCTAGGGGTGCAGGTGGCTCATCCTGACGCATTAGTCATTGATATTGCTGGCGAAGCCTCGTTTATGATGAATATGCAGGAATTGTCGACCTTGGCGCAATATAACCTGCCGGTAAAGATGTTCATCATCAACAATGAGTGGATGGGAATGGTGCGGCAGTGGCAGGAATTGATCCATGGTGGTCGCTATTCCGAGTCATACAGTGCCTCATTGCCCGATTTCCGCAAGCTGGCTGATACTTTTGGCATGGTCGGGCTAGTTGCCGAAAAGCCAGACGATCTGGATGGTGTAATTGCCGAAATGCTGGCAACACCGGGGC
The DNA here is from genome assembly GCA_009919335.1 of Alphaproteobacteria bacterium. GTDB lineage: Bacteria > Pseudomonadota > Alphaproteobacteria > Puniceispirillales > Puniceispirillaceae > UBA3439. The sequence goes on along the minus strand of RGCC01000008.1, from coordinate 19,260 downwards.
CGGTCATTGCCGATATCCGCGTCGCCAAAGAAGAAAACTGCTTCCCGATGATCCCATCAGGGGCTGCGCATAATGAAATGCTTTTGGGGCCTGCAGATCAGGCTGCCAAGCCAATTTCCGAAGAGGGTATGGTGCTGGTTTAGACCGGCCATTAAGGAGCTTTATCGACATGAGCATTAATGAAATAGTTGAACGCCATATTATTTCGGTTTTGGTGGATGACGAGCCGGGCGTACTGGCACGGGTGATCGGGCTGTTTTCTGGGCGTGGCTACAATATTGAAAGCCTGACCGTTGCCGAGGTTGAATGGAACCGCGGCCTGTCACGGATTTCGATTGTAACGTCTGGAACGCCAATGGTGATTGAACAGATCAAGGCACAGCTATCGCGTCTGGTGCCAATCCATTCGGTCTGTGATTTGACCGAAATGGGTGCCGCCATTGAACGTGAATTGGCCTTGGTAAAAATCATCAATGATGGTGATAACCGGATTGAGGCATTACGGATCGCTGATACTTTCCGTGCAAGAACACTAGACAGCACACTAGATAGTTTTGTATTTGAGGTGACAGGAAATTCGTCAAAGGTTGCTGCCTTCATTGATTTGATGCAGTCGCTTGGTGATGTGGAGATCGCGCGGACCGGTGTTTCGGCTATTTCACGCGGCAACCGGATCGATTTAACGGCTAAATAAAACGCCGGAATTAGCGAATTTACGCAAAGGGTCTGGATCACACCGCCACAGTTGGGGTGCGATGTTATATTTAAATAGGATGGTCATGAGTATCTGGCATTAGGGTCAGCACCGGATCAGCCGTCAAATGAGGAGAAAACTGTCAATGCGTGTCTATTACGATCGTGATGCCGATGTTGGGCTGATCAAGAAAAAGAAGGTTGTTATTGTTGGTTATGGCAGCCAACCGCGGACTGACATTGACGTTTTCATGGTTGCCCCAAAGGGCCCGGGCCACACTGTTCGTTCAGAATATGTAAAAGGTGGCGGTGTTCCTTGCCTGATCGCTGTGCATCAGGACTCATCTGGAAATGCGCATGAAATTGGTCTTTCATATGCCTCTGCTGTTGGTGGTGGCCGTTCAGGCATCATCGAAACCACATTCAAAGAAGAGTGTGAAACCGATTTGTTCGGCGAGCAGGCAGTTCTTTGCGGCGGCCTTTGCGAATTGATCAAGGCCGGTTTTGAGACATTGGTCGAAGCAGGCTATGCGCCTGAAATGGCCTATTTTGAGTGTCTGCACGAAGTCAAACTGATTGTGGATCTGATTTATGAAGGTGGTATCGCCAACATGAATTACTCAATCTCAAATACCGCCGAATACGGCGAATATGTCACTGGCCCACGGATTATCACCGATGAGACCAAGGCCGAGATGAAGCGCGTTCTTGAAGATATTCAGGCTGGTCACTTTACCCGTGACTGGATGCTTGAGAACAAAGCGCGTCAGACCAGCTTTAAGGCCATTCGTCGCCGGAATGCCGAACACCCAATCGAGCAGGTTGGCGCAGAATTGCGCGCGATGATGCCATGGATCGGTGCAAACCGTCTGGTCGACAAGGCAAAGAACTAGTTTTTGCCACTTTGTTGATGTAATGATAATCTATGACGTAAAGGGCCGCTTGGCCCTTTACGTTACTCGCGGTTATCATCCTGATTATCCGCATAAAAGACGCTTCGCCCTAACCAGCGGCTGAAATTTGGAGATGCAATATGTTTGGCGCAATTCTTGGTCTTTTCTCGGCTGATATTGGTATTGATCTAGGAACTGCAAATACGCTGGTCTACGTGAAAGGGCGAGGCATTGTTCTGGACGAGCCATCAGTTGTTGCGATGGCAGAAATCAGGGGCAAGACTCAGGTTCTGGCTGTTGGCGAAGAAGCCAAGGTTATGCTTGGCAAGACGCCGGGCAATATTCGCGCGATCCGCCCGATGGCCGATGGTGTGATTGCCGATTTTGAAGTCGCCGAAGAAATGATCAAACATTTTATTCGCAAGGTGAATGGCCGTATGTCGTTCGCCAGCCCACAGGTTATCGTTTGCGTGCCATCTGGTTCGACTGCGGTTGAACGGCGTGCCATTCAGGAATCAGCCGAGGCCGCAGGCGCGCGCCGTGTCTTTTTGATTGAAGAGCCGATGGCCGCGGCGATTGGTGCCAATCTGCCGGTAACCGAGCCGTCAGGCTCGATGGTGGTTGATATCGGCGGAGGTACGACCGAGGTTGCGATTCTCTCGCTTGGCAATATCGTCTTTGCTCATTCGGTTCGGGTTGGCGGTGACAAGATTGATGAAGCGATCATCGCCTATATGCGCCGCACGCATAATCTTTTGATTGGTGAGGCCACTGCCGAGCGCATTAAGAAAAGCATCGGTGTTGCCCGCAAGCCGGAAAAGAGCAGTGGCAATAAGATTGATGTTCGAGGCCGTGATCTGGTGAATGGTGTGCCCAAGGAAATCACCATTACCGAAGCACAGGTGGCAGAAGCGATCTCCGATCCTGTGCGCCAAGTCGTTGAAGGGGTGAAAATGGCGCTTGAACAGGCCCCACCTGAATTGGCGGCTGATATCGTTGAAAAAGGTATTGTGATGACCGGAGGCGGGGCGCTGCTGCGCGATATTGATGGTGTATTGCGCGATGCAACAGGCCTGCCAATTTCAATTGCCGAGGATCCGCTTAGCTGCGTTGCGCTTGGCACAGGACGGTGTCTTGAGGAATTGAAAACCCTTCGGAACGTCCTGATCGGGGCCTAGGCAAGGAGACCGCGATGCGCGTGTCTGATAAAGCCAGAATCAGACAACGCCGTATCATTCATGGCGTCCTTATTCTCTTTAGTTTTTCTCTGATGTTTCTTGGCAAGGCGGATTTATCTGCCTTGCGCAATATTCGTATGGGAAGCAGTGATTTTCTAGCACCGGTCATCGATTTCGTCTCAGCGCCAATCCGTGGCATTGAAACGATGGTAGAGGGGGTGCGAACTGTTGCATCCTTGCGCGCTGAAAATGTCCGGTTGCAGGGCGAAAATGACTTGCTGAAACGGTGGCGTCGCCGCGCCGAAATTCTGGAAAGCGAAAACCGCCAATTACGGAGCGTTACCGGTGCGGCCACGATTGAAAACCGAACCCCGATTACCGCCCGTGCGGTGACTGCCCCTGGTGGCGGGTTTGCCCATACGGTGTTGATCGCTATTGGCAGTGAAGAGGGCATCGTAAGGGGGAATCCCGTGGTTACCGCCGATGGTTTGGTCGGTATTGTGATTGATGTTGGCCGTGCTTATGCGCGGGTTTTGATGATCAGCGACATCAATGCGCGTATACCGGTTATCCTATCATCATCATCTTGGCCCGGATTGACCGTCGGCCAAAACGGCCAGTTTCTGGATTTGCAGTTTCTGCCCGACGAAGCGCAGCCAAAGATTGGCGAACTGGTCCTGACCTCAGGGCATGGAGGGGTTTTGCCAAATGGCTTGCCGGTGGGACGGGTTGATCAGATCGAGGATGGCACAATAAGGGTTCGCCCTGCAGTTGACCTGCGCAATCTCAGCTATGTTTCAGTTTTGACTGGCGGGCTTGAAGGGATTGATAACAGCAATCTAGATCTGGCTGATTTCTATACACCGCTGCCGATTGATGACACGACCCGGCTGCTTGAAGGCCTGGATTCATCGGGGCAACGCCGATGAAGGATCAGCGGTCTTATTTTGAACGAGCCGATTTTCAATCGGATTTTCCCTTGCAGTTTCTCGCCGGCGTCGTGGGCATGATCCTTGTTTTGTTGGAATTGGGGGTTGCGCAATGGCCGTTTTTTTATGGTGCGGCGCCGGTTCTGTCGCTGATCTTCATCTATTATATGATCATATATCACGATAAATATATGCCGGTTTTTGTCATATTTTTGATGGGGATCGTTGGTGATGTTCTGTTGTCCGATCTTTTGGGCGGGCGGGCAACCGCCTTTTTGCTGCTGACCTATGTCATGCAGCATCGCCTCGTCCGGCTCCAGCAAAGCGATTTCGGCCAGCTCTGGTTGGATTTTGCAGTTAGCTGTGCGGCGGTCTCATTGTTCCAGCTTTTGTTATTTTCAGCTCTTAATTTTAGGATTCCTGCATTAAGCCCAATTCTGTTCCAGCTTGGAGCAACGTTGATATTATTCCCGATTGGATTTGTGATCATTTTCACCATTCATCGTCTTTTACAGAAGGTGAAAATAGTCTGATGAGCCGGAATAAAACAAAAGATTTGCGCCGCACCATGAGCCGCCGTGGACTATTGCTTGGCGGTGGGGCGGTGGTGTTGACCAGTATTTTGGGCGCACGGCTATTTCAGTTACAAGTTGCCGAAAATAATCGTTATCGGCGGTTATCAGACCGTAATCAGTTTGATCTACGGATTGTCGCACCGACAAGGGGGCGGCTTTTTGACCGCGAGATGCGGTTGCTCGCCGGCAATGCAGAGTCTTTTCAGCTCTATATTACGCCGCTTTATGTTGATGACCTTCAACAGACCTTGGCGGCGCTTGGGCAGATCGTTGATTTAACCCAAAAGCAAATTGATGAGGTGTTTGCCGCAGCGCGCAAAGGCCCATCATTTCATGATATCATTGTACGAGATGATCTCTCGCAACGCGAACTTGCGCGGCTTGCCGTGCGAAGCCCTTTATTAAGCGGGGTTAGTTTTGGCAAGTCATTGCGGCGGATTTATCCGCAAGGCTCGCTCGCCTGTCATGTAACTGGCTATGTCTCGCCGATCACGGCGCGTGAAATTGCGCGTAATCAGGCGCTGGAAAAAACACCGCATCTTGGGACTGGTAAAAATGGGATCGAACTGGCCCATGAACAGAATTTGCGCGGAATTCCGGGGCGCGAGCGTATCGAGGTTAATGCCAAGGGACAGCCAATTCGCGTGTTGCGTGATGTGGGGGCAATGTCGGGCAAGGATTTGCAGCTCTCAATTGATGTCGGGTTGCAGCTGCACTCGGCTGAAATCCTGCGACGCGGCCAGCTGAAACCTGTTGAAATGGGTTCGGCTGACGTGCAACGCGCGCTGGCAAAGGATGATGACTTAAAGGCGCATATCGCGCTTGGCGACAGCCTTATTTTGCGCGATGAGAAAGATCGGCTTGTACCACCGGAGTCTGGCGCGGTGGTTGTCATGGATATCTATAGCGGCGAAATCATATCGCTTGTCTCGGCGCCGATGTTTGATCCAAACCTGTTCACCGGCAGATTGTTGACCCGCGATTGGCGCCGGCTCAATGCGCATCCAAGAAAGCCATTGTTAAACCGCGTGACCGCCGGTCAATATGCCCCCGGTTCGACATTTAAAATGGTGGTAGGGCTTGCGGCGCTTGAGGCTGGGGTGATTTCCAGTAAGACCCAGTTTAATTGCTCTGGTGACATGCAGCTTGGCAATGCGAGGTTTCATTGCTGGCGTGACGAGGGTCATGGGGTAATGAATATTATCTCGGCGCTTGAACAATCATGTGACGTGTTTTTCTATGAAGTTGCGCTGAAAACCGGGATTCGAAAAATCAAGAATATGGCGCACAGGTTGGGTCTAGGTGAGGTGACCGGGCTTGGTCTTCCGGGTGAAAAACAGGGCATTATTCCCAGCCATGAATGGAAATTAGCCAACCTTGGCAAGGTTTGGACGCCGGGTGAAACCGTGGTCTCGTCAATCGGACAGGGCTATGTGCTGGCAACGCCTCTGCAATTGGCGGTGATGACGGCGCGCATTGCCAATGGCAAGCACGCAGTCACACCCAGTTTGGTAAAATCACCCGGCGATACGCCGCCAGCCTTTGCGCCATTGGACGTTGATCCCGGCGCCCTTGCGATTATCCGTCAAGGGATGTTTGAGGTGATGAAAGGCGGGCTTGGCACCGCGCGTAAATATGATCTAGAGGCCTCATTTGGCGGGATGGCCGGAAAAACCGGCACTGTGCAGGTCAAGCGCATTACCAAAGCCCAGCGTGAAGAGGGCATTGTCAGCAATATTGACCGGCCATGGGCAGAACGCGACCATGCGCTGTTTGTTGCATATGCGCCGGTAAAACAGCCGCGCTATGCCATTTCGGTAGTGGTCGAACATGGGGGCAGTGGATCATCCACCGCCGCGCCTGTTGCCCGAGATATCCTCACAAAATTAATGCAGGAACAAGGATAGATATGACTGGTCTCAAAACCCTGCTACGTATCCCATGGCATCTGTTGCTGCTCGCTGGCGTTTTGGTGTTGGTGGGATCGCTCGCCCTCTATTCAGCGTCACAAGGGTCTTGGCAGCCATGGGCCGGACGCCACGCAATTCGGGCGACGATTGGCATGGCGCTTGTGGTTGGCATTGCCTTTGTTGATTTCGGCTTTATAAGGCGGATGTCATATGTATTCTTAGCCACAGCAATTCTGGTTCTGCTGGCGGTAATGATCATCGGCACCGGGCAAGGGGTGTCGCGCTGGATCAGCATCGGCGGGGTAAATTTCCAGCCATCAGAACCGACAAAGATAGCCGTCATATTGGCCTTGGCACGTTATTTTGGCAGCCAGTCGCATGATCGAATGCACAGTTTTATATGGTATTTGCCGGCCTTTGTGATCATCGGGATCCCATTTGCGTTGATTATGAAACAGCCTGACCTTGGTACGGCATTGATGCTATTGTTTGGCGGGCTTGCCGTGGTGTTTTCTGCCGGTTTGCCGTGGCGCTATGTGTTTGGTTCGATCGCTGCAGTGCTTGCGGCCGTGCCATTGCTGTGGTTGCAGCTTCATGCCTATCAAAAGGCGAGGGTGATGACGTTTTTAAACCCTGAGTCCGACCTTTTAGGGGCAGGCTATCAGATTACCCAGTGCTGTTGACGATCGCAATTCTGCGGATCAGCTATCGGGTGAAAAGCCGTTTTGCTCAGCTGACTTGTGTCGGCATTGGTATGATGGTGTTTTTCTATATGTTCGTAAATGTGGCGATGGTTACCGGTTTATTGCCGGTGGTTGGGGCGCCATTACCGCTGATTTCCTATGGTGGTACGTCAATGCTGACCGTATTTATCGGCTTTGGGATTGTCGCCAGCGCCATCGTGCATGACCGGCGCGAGCGCACGCTTTAACGATTGGCAGCGCATTTGTTTTAATTTAGGTGTATCAAATATAAACGGCGGCACTGCAAAAACGGCAATTGCAGATGCGCGTAACCGCTTTAAATAGTGAGGGATTGAAATGTTTTCGTCTTTTTTCAGATCACGGCGATGGGCGCTTTGGGCTTGGCTTGGCATGATTGTGATTGTTGGCGGTACCTATTATCAGGTGCAGGTTGATGTGATGATCAATAAATGGTTTGGCGAGTTCTACGACATGGTGCAAAAGGCGCTATCAGCACCAAACGCGGTAACACAGGCCGAATTCTACGGTGCTTTGCTCAGTTTCTTCAAAATTGCTGGTGTCTATGTTGTGGTCGCAACATTGCTAAGCTTTTTCTCAAAACACTGGGTGTTCCGCTGGCGTACTGCGATGAATGATTTCTACACAGCCAACTGGGAAAAACTGCGCCGGATTGAGGGTGCTTCTCAGCGCGTTCAAGAAGATACGAAGAGATTTGCCGCGATTATGGAAGGGTTGGGTACCGCGTTTTTAGACTCGGTCATGACGCTATTTGCGTTTTTGCCGATCCTTTGGGGCTTGTCAAAGAACGTTACCGAATTGCCATTTTTTGGGCAGATTGACCACTCGCTTGTTTATGTTGCGATTGTGTTTGCGCTGTTCGGCACGGTTGTTCTGGCCGCGGTCGGCTTTAAACTGCCGGGGCTGGAATTCAATAATCAGGTCGTCGAGGCTGCATACCGGAAAGAACTCGTCTATGGCGAGGACGATCCAGACCGGATCAATCCACCGACAGTCACCGAGTTTTTTGGCAATGTGCGGAAGAATTATTTCCGCCTGTTCTTCCATTATCTCTATTTTGACGTTGCCAAGATTTCCTACCTGCAGGCTGGTGTACTTGTCCCTTATGTCGCACTAGGACCAACGATCGCGGCCGGTGCGATCACTCTTGGCGTGATGCAACAGATTGTGCGCGCCTTTGGCCGGGTCGAGTCATCGCTGCAGTCGAGTTGATTTCGATTTACAAGCGTTTGCGTTCATTCGAGGCGATATTGCAGGGGCAAGATATGCCGCACTGGGAAAATCAGAAAATCGATTAATCGGACGGCAACTGTGCAATATTGATCACTGGAAAAGGCGGCGCGCTTGGCAAATGGCAGGGCGCGCCGCTTTCGTTATGTCTTGACCACTCGTTATGTCTTGATCAATTTGCTGGTCGAATGCCCGTCTAATGTTGGGATGATCACGACCTTGCCGCCACGTGCTGTCACAATATCGGCGCCAACAACCGCATCTGCTTGATAATCGCCGCCCTTAATGATGATATCTGGTTGTAGCGTTGCGATCAGATCATACGGCGTATCCTCGTCAAACACTGCTACAGCGTCGACAAAGGGCAATGCGGCAAGAACGGCGCTTCTAACCTCGGCTGGCTGATGGGGGCGCTCTGTGCCCTTTAGGCGGCGCACAGACGCATCACCGTTCAACCCGATCACCAGCCTGTCAGCGGTTGTGGCCGCTTTGGCTAATAGATAGATATGACCCGGATGCAATAAATCAAAACAGCCATTGGCAAAGGCGATTTTATCACCGCCATCACGCCAGGTCGTGCATTGCGTGGCAATTTCAGGCCAGTCAGTTGCAGGCGGTATACTGCCTAAATGTGCAAGAATCTCACCCGGTGCCACAATCGCGGTTCCGGATTTGCCAACGGCAACTCCGGCGGCATGATTCGCAAGGCGCACCGCATCCTCAAGCGAAGCACCTGCGGCCAGTGCGCCGGCCACGCTTGCTACCACGGTATCACCAGCACCAGACACATCGAAAATATCACGCGCGCTCGCCGGATCGTGGAACTGGGTTCCATCGGGCTTGCTCAGCATCATGCCGCGCGAACTCAAGGTTGTCAGAACGCTGCCAAATCCCATATCTTTGGCAAGGTTGCTTGCCGCCTTGCCGATCGCTTCAATCGAGGTTAGCGCGTGTTTTGTGCTGTTTTGCAATTCAGCCAGATTGGGCGTTAATAAATCAACGCCGGCATAGGCCGAAACATCAGCTCGTTTCGGATCAGCGATGATTGTTTTACCGCTGGCTTTTGCCCCGCTTATGATTTCTGCCAGCAGTGATAGTGGCAAAGCCCCTTTGGCATAATCGGAGATCACCACCAGATCGGCGCCATCCATGGCAGCCAGCGCGCGGTTTAGAAACTCTTTAGCGGCGGCGGTATCAATATCATCGGTGATTTCATCATCGACGCGCAGAATCTGCTGGCCGCCAGCACGAAACCGTGTTTTTAGGCTGGTTGGCCTGCTGTCCAGTTCAATCGAATCATAAAAAATTGCCGGATGAGCGGCCAATTCACCGGCTAAGTCGGCGCCCGCTGCATCAGTGCCGCAAACGCCAATTAAATGCACCCGCAGCCCTAATTGCGCCAAATTGCAGGCAACATTGGCAGCGCCCCCCGGCATTTGATGAACGCGGCTTTGACCAAGGACTGGCACTGGTGCTTCGGGCGAAATGCGTGTTACGGCGCCATCGACAAAACGGTCAAGCATCACGTCACCAAGAACAAGCACTGTTTTGGATTGCATCGCGCAGATAAGCTTTGCAGCGTTGGCAATGTTAACGTTCATATAATCAAATTCACCTTTACAGTGGCTTATGAGTGGTCTGGACGGCTATTGCGGCTCATTACTGCGGATATGGCGATAGCGGGTTGCCGCATCATGGCGAACATCGAGCGCACTGCGCGTCGTGGCAATGGCGTTGCTGGGAACATCGGCGGTGATGGTACTGCCCGCCCCAATGATAGCGCCGGCGCCAATGCTGACCGGTGCAACAAGTGCTGTGTTTGAACCAATCGAGGCACCATCACCGATCAGCGTTTTAAATTTTCCAAAGCCATCATAATTACAGGTAATCGTGCCGGCACCGATATTTGCGTTGGCACCAATTGTCGTGTCGCCGATATAGGTCAGATGATTTGCCTTACTGCCAGCCCCGATATTTGCCTTTTTGGTTTCAACAAAATTACCGATTTTTACACCCTCATCGGCATTGGTGCCGGGACGCAGCCGCGCATAAGGCCCAATGATGCAGCAGGCACCCAACGTCGCGCCTTCGATATGCGAAAAGGATTTGATTATACTGCCCTCGCCAATGACGCTGCCAGCACCAATCACCACATGCGGCTCGATAATAACATCACGGCCAAAGCTGACATCGGCGCTCAGGAACACGGTTTCAGGGGCGTGTAGGGTGACGCCCTGTTCCATAGCTGACGCACGCAGCCGTTTTTGTAAAATGGCCTCGATATGGGCAAGGTCTTGGCGGCTGTTGACGCCAGCAATTTCGGCCTCATCAGTGGTCCGAAAGGTCACGTTAAGCCCTTGCGCATTGGCATGATGAACGATGTCGGTAAGGTAAATCTCGCCTTTCGCATTATCCGGACTGACCCTCTCAAGAAGATCAAACAGCAGCGGACAGCGCACCGCCATAACGCCGCCATTCACCAGCGTGACAGCGCGTTCGGCCTCAGTCGCATCATTATGTTCGACAATCCGGTCAAGCCGATGATTATCTGTTGTTATCAGCCTGCCATAACCGGCCGGATCCGATGCCTCAAACCCAAGAACCGCAATATCGGCGCCATCAGTAATTGCCGCGGCGAGGCTTGACAGCGTTTGCGCTGTCACCAGCGGCGTGTCGGCAAACATGATTAAGGCAATGCCGGAAAAACCGTCTAGGGTGCCGCGGGCGGACAGAACAGCGTGACCGGTTCCCATTGGCGGGTCTTGGACACAGCTATCATGACCATCAAGCCATTTGATAATCGCGTCCGATCCTTTTGGCAGAACGGTGATAATTTGGGTTGCTGATGCCGCTTTGGCTGCGTCAAGAGACCAGGCCAGCATCGGTCTTCCACCGACTTGATGAAGCGGCTTTGGTAATGAGGAATTAAGGCGTGTGCCTTTTCCAGCAGCAAGAATGATAGCAGCAATTTCCATGGCAAATTTATAATCGCAAATACCGGTTAATGCCAAACATTTGCGTTATCGCTGTCCGCTTTTCCGCTCAAAATCGGAGAAAACACAAAAAAAACCTGTTCCTGCCTTTCAATCCTGTCCAAATATATCTATCACAATGCGAGAAAAGATCAGATACTAGGCGGTGGTTAAAGCGGTTAACCTCGCAGCATTAACAGGCTGGCGTAACCCTGCGCCATTTATACCGACGATGCGATAATGAAAGAGGCGATCTAATGTGCGGAATTGTTGGCGCAGTTGGGCATAAACAATGTAGTGAGGTGCTTCTTGATGCGCTGAAACGTCTTGAATATCGCGGCTATGACAGTTCGGGCATCGTAACGATTAATGAGGGGGCGATCGCGCTAAAACGTGCGGTTGGCAAACTGGTAAATCTCGACAAGGCGCTGAGGGCATCGCCGCTGATGGGCGATGTCGGGATTGGTCACACGCGCTGGGCCACCCATGGCGGTGTTTCAACCGAAAATGCGCACCCGCATGTGGCCGCTGGCCGGGTTGCGATTGTGCATAATGGCATTATTGAAAACCATCGCACCATTCGCAGCCGCCTTGAAGCGGTAGGGTATAAATTTTCCAGCGATACAGATTCTGAAGTTCTGGCACATTTGTTTGTCGAGGCACTGGATGCCGGGCTTGATCCGGCGGCGGCAACGCGCCAAGTGCTTGCTGAAATTGATGGTGCCTATGCGTTTGCAATGATGTCGATCGACCATCCTGATATGCTGATTGTGGCGCGAAATGCCTCGCCACTAGCCCTCGGGATTGGTGATACGGCGTGTTATGTCGGGTCTGATGCGATTGCGCTATCGCACCTGACGCGCAAAGTTGTTTATCTCAAAGACCATGATTATGCGCTGGTTCGTGCCGATGGCGTGTCAGTCTATCAGGCTGATGGGGTGCCGGTGAACCGCGAGGCGGTGATTGTCTCGGCAAGCCCGGGTCTGGTCGATAAGGGCGGCTATCGTCATTACATGGAAAAGGAAATCCATGAACAGCCTGACGCTATTGCCCATTCGCTGGCGGCAATGACGGATGAGTCTGGCCGGTTAACGGCACAGATGAGCGATGATGAGCTGCGGTCGATTGACGGCATCGTCATGGTTGCGGCTGGTACCAGCCATTACGCATCACAGATTGCCCGCTATTGGATTGAGTCGCTGGCCGGTGTGCCGGTGGCCTGCGAGGTGGCATCGGAATATCATTATCGCCAACCGGCAACAGCCCCTTATGATACAGCGATTGCGATTTCCCAATCTGGTGAAAGCCTCGATACAATGATGGCGATGCGCCACGCGGCCAAATCTGGGTTGAAAACTATCGGATTGGTGAATGTGCCAGACAGCACGATTGCGCGTGAAGCCGATGCGGTTTTACCGACGCGGGCAGGGCCGGAAATTGGTGTTGCCAGCACCAAGGCCTTTACCGCGCAATTAACCGTTTTATTATGTTTTGCGGTGGCGCTAGCCCGGGCCAAGGGACAGATTGATACCGCCAGAGCTGAGGCTATTCACTCCGAAATTCAGGGTCTGCCCGGGCTGGTTGGCAAGGCGCTCGGACTGTTTGATTCGATCCGTCCGGTTGCACATCAGTTATCGCAGGCAAAATCGGCGTTGTATTTGGGGCGTGGCGCGCTGTATCCGCTGGCGCTTGAGGGGGCGTTAAAGCTGAAGGAGCTTAGCTATATTCACGCCGAGGGGTTTGCCTCTGGCGAGATGAAGCATGGCCCGATTGCGCTGATCGAAGACGGCTTGCCAGTCGTTGCGCTATTGGCGGCTGATACGGTGATGACAAAGGCCAGCAGCAACCTTCGCGAGGCCAGTGCACGCGGCGGCAAAATCATCCTTTTATCCGAGGCGCGGGCTGTCGATGAGGTGGATTACGCCAGCGCAGTTGTGACTGTGCCAGATGTTGACCCGCTATTGGCGCCAATCCTGCTGGCGATACCGGCACAGATTCTGGCCTATTTAACCGCGGTTGAAAAAGGCACTGATGTCGATCAACCACGCAATCTGGCAAAATCCGTGACGGTGGAATAGTTCCCAGCCTGCCGGCTTGCAGGTTACGCACCGCCTACAGGGCATGAAATGACGGCTATTTATGTCTTTTCGCTGCTGCAAAAGAAATATATTCTATGGGCACGGTGACAGTATATGCCCGGCTGTGAAACTGGGAAATTACGGATAGCCGTTTTCGCAACGCCAATAATGTTAGAAGATTGAAATGAGCGCATACGATACGATGCCAAACGACCTGCCGAGACCCGTTGATGATGGTGCTTGCGACCATTTGATCGGCACTAAACTTCCAAATATTGATTTAGTCGCAACTGATGGAAGCATTGTGAACTTGTCCGCGCAATCGAGAAAGACTGTGATTTATTGCTATCCCATGACCGGAAAACCCGGCGTTCCGTTGCCAGACGGTTGGGATGAAATCCCCGGTGCTCGTGGTTGCACGCCGCAGAGCTGTTCATTCAGAGACCACCATGCTGAATTATCCGCTTTGGGTGCCGATGTTTTTGGCTTGAGCACACAGAATACCGAATATCAGCAAGAGATGGCGGAACGGCTTCACCTACCATTTTTGGTTCTAAGTGACGCCAATTTTAAGTTCTGTGAAGCGATGACACTTCCAACTTTTGAGGTTAACGGTGTGCGCTTGTTGAAAAGAGTTACAATGATTGCTGATAATAATGAAGTGGTTAGCGTCCATTATCCTGTGTTTCCAAGTGATGGAGACGCCGCATGGGTGATTGAGCAGCTGTCGCATTGACATAAAATGCCGGATCAACGCCCCATCTGGCATTAGCAATCAATGTCCATCTCATACATCGCCCAGTTTGTTTTTGTGGCAATTTTGTCATAAAGCGCGCGGGCACGATAATTATCGTCTCGTGTAATCCACCGGATTTTTGCCCATTCCTGTTTTTTGCCAATCGCCTTTAACGCGTCCAATAGCAATTTTGCTGCGTCACTGCCTCTGTCTTGAGGCCTTACCACCAAATCATCCAGAAACCCCAGATATGCGCCCCTTAACGGGCTTGGCATCGCGCGGTAATGCGCAAGGCCGATCAAACAGCCCTTATCCTCTGCCACAATGCCAGTTAATGGGTGGTTTACATCCATCAGCCACGCCCATGTTTTTGCAATGCCATCATCGGTTAGATCTAGGTCGTAATGTTCAGCGTAAAAGCGGTAAACATCCAACCAATCATCAAAATCCCTCTCATTCAAAGCGCGAATTAATGTCATTCTGCGGTCTCCATAAAGGATAGTCCTTAAAAAAGAATTTCCACGGCCTCAATTTCCACGGCCTCTTGGCCTTTTTAAGCTGTTTTACCATTTCTTTAACCGATTTCTTGAACGATTATTTGGTTGCCCGCGCAATGTCTGTGTGACGAGGCCAGTGCGACGAGGCCAGTGTTTGCGGACGCCGGAAAGAGGCGTGAATGATTAGCTTAAGCATGGTATGGAGGATAGGATGAAACTATCAATTACATCCTGCGCCCTTTTTTCATGCGCTCATTCCCGATGATCAGGTCGTCTCGATGAAAAACAAAGATTGGGCGTTGGTCATATCTCTTGGTGTTTTGTGGGGGATGAGCTTTGTCTTTGTTGAATTGCTTTTGGCCTATCTTAGCCCGTTTATGATCGTCTATCTAAGGGTGGCATTTGGGGCGCTGTTCTTGCTGGCTTTTGTTGTGATTAAGCGCGTGCCTTTCGAATTTACGACAGGAAATATTTTCAACCTGTCTGTCATGGCATTGTTGAACAATGTTATTCCGTTTCTGTTGATCACCGTTGGCCAGCAAACAACAACTGGCGGGCTTGCCTCCATTTTGAATGCAAATACATCCTTTGTGACGATAATGTTGGCGGCTTTTTTATTGCCGCATGAAACATTAACGCTAAACCGCGTTATCGGGGCATTGATAGGCGTTGCGGGTGTTGTGGTGGCAATTGGATATCAGTCTGTTTTCCAAATATATGATGGAACGATTGGGAAATATCTCATTCTATTGGCGACAGTGTCATATGCGTTTGCCGGTATCTGGGGGAAATGGCGGTTGGCGAGCATGCCGCCAATGATTGCGGCAACCGGTATGCTGACGATGAGCGCTGTTATCCTATCGCCCTATGCTTTCAATTGGCATTTTGATGAATTTGCACTATTGGATTGGCGCCTTATTCAATATTCGGTTGCATTTGCTTTGTTATGTTCGGTGATGGCCTATTTTCTCTATTTTAAAATTCTTGAGAGAACAGGCGCTGGGAACCTATTAATCTGCACGATTATTATCCCGCCATCATCAATTCTGGCGAATTCTGTGTTATTTGGTGAGACTGTTACCGTCAATGAAGTGGCAGGTTTGCTGATTATCACCATTGGGCTTATTGTTCTGGATGGAAGATTAATAGGTAAAATATTGAAATAAATATAAATTTTTGATAAATGAAAATTTTCTTTCCATATGTTAACTAAAAATTAGTTTAAAATTAATAAATAGAATAAAAACAATAATTTGAAAGTAATTTTTTTGAATCATGGTGCCTAACGGGAAATGCCTAAATTACCGTGTATTGACTACTTCAAGGGAGAGGCGATGCCGCGTCAGACGTTAGCCAGTGGACTTGATCCGCAAATTGGCGAGCAATGCCGTATTCTGGTGCTTGGCAGCATGCCCGGAACCTTGTCATTGCGTGCGGTCGAATATTATGCAAATCCCCGCAATTTATTCTGGGACTGTGTCGAAACGGCATTTGGGATTGACCGAGATATGCCCTATCAAACGCGGCTGTCTGCCCTTTATCGCGTCAATGTCGGCTTGTGGGATGTGCTGGCCACCTGCAGCCGCCATGCATCATCTGATGCGACGATACGAGGCGCGCAATGCAATGATTTTGTGCACCTATTGAAAACCCAGCCGCAGATTGAAAGAATTTGCCTGAATGGCAGTACCGCGTTCAATTACTGGCGGCGGCTTGTGATGCCCAGCTTTGGTGACGCGCCACCAAATACTGGCCTTGGTATAAATACTGGCCTTGGGATCAATACTGGCCTTGGCGAAATTGAAATCATCCATCTGCCATCCACATCGCCGGCAAACGCGGGAATGGCGCGCGCGGTCAAGATTGACGCATGGTGCGCCGCCCTGACCCGTTAATATCTGACCCGTTGATACCCGACTGGTTGACACCCGACCCGTTGATACCCGACCGGTTGAAAATTTTGATGCTTTGAGTTGCGGATTAAAAGCTGATATCACACAAATGATCTGGGGCGAAAATGACGGTATAAAACTAATCAGATATCGCTGTTCTCGCCGAATGATTATTAATTTCTGGGGTAAGGCTTATGTCTGAATTGATTATTTCTGATTTTTTGGATGATCAGAGTGAGGCGGTCATCGCGCTGTGGCAGCGTTGCGGCCTAACCCGTAGCTGGAACAATCCGGTGATTGATATCATTCGGAAAAACACTGACAAAAACGGAAAATTTCTGGTTGGTCATGTTGCGCACCGCCTGATTGCTTCGGTCATGATTGGCTATGATGGGCATCGCGGCAGTATCAATTACCTTGCGATTGATCCGGATTATTCTGCGGCTGGTTATGGCAAGGCGATGATGGCCGAAGCAGACCGTTTTTTGATATCAATTGGCTGTCCAAAAATTAATTTATGCGTCCGGCAAGATAATGACCGTGTGGTGTCGTTTTATCAGCAGCTTGGTTATGCGATTGAGCCTGTTCACTTGCTTGGTAAGCGGCTGATCAAAGATGATTAGCGTGGCAATTAGATAAATGCTTGCATTTTTTAGCCTGCTGGCCTTTGTCGCCTTTATGGTCGGAACGCCCGGGCCTGCCAATTTGATTGTGATGCTGGCCGGTGTCCGGCAGGGGCTGGGGCGCTGTCTTGGGTTTATCTTGGGCCTTATTGTTGGGAAGATTCTATTGAATCTGTTCATCGGTTTCGGGTTTGGTCTTGTGCTTGCCAAAGCGCCGTTTTGGCAGATGCTGTTCAGCTATGTCAGTGCCGGCTATATGATCTGGCTTGCGTTGAAATCATGGCCATCAGGAGATGCCAACCTTCATCAAGCCGAGCCTGACGCCGATCATTTTCGGTTCCGAAACGGGATTTTTGTGCATCCGCTCAATCCCAAAGCGTGGGTTATGTCGGTTTTGGCATGGGGAAAATTTGCCCCAGATCTTGGCGATTTTTCAGTGCAATTGCCCGTTGTCATTCTGACCTTTGCCGCCTGTCAATTGGGCTTTCACAGCCTTTGGTGCTGGCGCGCAATGATCATTGCCACAGTTGTTATCGTTATTATTGCGGTGTTGATTTAGGGCGGCCCGCAGGAGCACCGCCCCCGGCGCCATTCCGCTTAATTCTCGCCGAATATCGGTAATGCCTTTAAGGCAGATTGCGAAATTGCGCCAAGATGTTTGAAGCCTACGACAAAATTAAATTGGTCAACGGCACTGACATCGCGGTCGGCAATGGGATCATGTTTGTAATTGATTGTAACATAGATGCAATCTTGAATGCCGCCATTCCAGCTAAGCGCTGCCGAGCTTGTTTCCCGAACAGTTTTTCCATAAGACAAATCCCACAGTTGTGTCGCTGTAAACTGCCATCCACCTGCAAAAGATTGACTGTAGGTGGCTGACAATTCTTCGCGGTCGTCATCACCGCTGGAGAAATAGGCTTTGGCGAGCTGATTATGCGTGACGCTAAGGCGGCCATTGCCAAGACTTGAGGACAGCGATGTTTTCGACTCGTTCAAATTCAGGTTTTTCGATGATATCCGTCCCGACCACCGCAAATTCAGGCTGTTTGCCGGATTAACCGACAGGCTTGCAACATAGTCTGAATATTTGTCACCCTGATCGGCGTTCAATCCTGCTGAGGCACTGCCGGAAATCCGGCGGCTAATTCCCAAAAAGCCAGTGACATCACCAAAGAAATTATCGTTCGTTGTTGCGGATACACCAATATCGGCGCGTGTTCCAGGAAGCGTGAAATCCTTGCCCTGATAACGGTTTAGCAAAAAAAGATTAGCCTCATCAATTCGGTAATCGCCAGCATCACGGTTCGGAATCATCGTGGTGCGATCCTTTCCACCAACATAAACCAATCGGGTTTGTGGCTCAAAAATCGCTGTGCGGTTCGCGGTTGTTATCGCGATCGGCAGCCGCCATCCGATCGACAGGGCTGGTGTTACAAAACTAACCTCACCCAGACGGGTTGTTGCATCTTCAGGCTTTGCGTGAAGGCTGTAATAACTACCCGTTACGTTGGCTTCGTAATTGGCAACACCGACTGGCAGCTTGAAGTCTTCGGATAATTCGAAAACGCCGCTCCAGCGCGCCAGATCATAGCCTTGGTCATTGTCAAGTTGCAGGGCGCTAAGCTCGGTTCGGAACTGCTGGTTCGCGCGCCATCCTTTTTCAGTTTTTTCATAAAAGATGGCGGGCAGTACAGTTGGTTCATTCACGGTTTTATCGCTATTCACCAATGATTGGCGGTCCGACGCTTCGATGTGGTAATAGCGGTTATCGATGGCTCTTTTGACGTCGAGGGTCGATTTCAGCGATGTGTCATCATTGAAATCATAACGGCGCATAAATGTGTCCTGACTGGCGCGGCGCAGATGCGCCCTAAGGTTCCAGCCATTGCCAATGCGGCTTGCAAAGCTCGCATCGACAGCACCAACAAACTCGCGGTTCTTCTTATAGGTCTCGACATTTGCCGTATAGACCGTGGCATTCAACTCGGCCTTGTCCCAGAGCTTGCGATAGCGCGTTTTGACGCCAAGCCCGCGATATTGATATTTATAGCCCGTGAATTCTGCGTCACTGGTCTTGTCAATGATCTGGTAATAGGGGATCGACGGGGTCAAACCAAGGTCTGAGCTTACAACAAAGCTGGGGGTTAAAAAGCCCGAGCGGCGCCTTACCGTCCAGTCGGGGTGCGATAGAAATGGCAGATAACCAACTGGCACATTCATCACATTCATGCGCATGTTGAAATGCGTAATGGTCTGGGTTTTTTCATCACGAACAGACTGGCTGGCCTTAATATCCCATAATGGTCGTTCACCATTTAAAAAATCGCAT
>RGCC01000070.1 GCA_009919335.1 Alphaproteobacteria bacterium | reverse complement strand
CCTCATTTTCATAGATTTTCTGCGTTGCGATGCCGGCGGCACAGGCTGCAGGATGCGCTGAATAGGTATAGCCATGGAAGAATTCGATAGCATTCTCTGGCGCAGCGTTGGTGATGGTGTTGTAAATCTCGTCGGTAACGGCGACGCCGCCCATTGGAATCGCGCCATTCGTCAACGCTTTTGCCATGGTGATGATATCCGGCTTTACATTAAATTTCTGCGTGGCAAATGGGGTGCCCATCCGGCCAAATCCGGTAATCACCTCATCAAAAATCAGCAACAAGCCATGCTTGTCACAAATCTCGCGAATCTTTTCCAAATAGCCAACCGGCGGTACCAGCGTGCCGGTTGATCCGGCAACCGGCTCGATAAAGACCGCAGCCAAGGTTGAGCCACCAAGATTTTCAGCGATCCGCTCGAGATCCATCGCCAGCTCGGCACCGGTTTTCGGCTGTCCCTTTGAAAAGCGCTGATCCTCCTGCCACGTGTGGCGGATCAACGAGATGTTCGGCAGGGTCAAACCAAAGGTTTCGCGGTTGCGGACCATGCCGGCAAGCGATACACCGCCCATATTCACCCCGTGATAGGCGCGTTCACGACTGATCAGCCGGTTACGTTGCGCCTGACCAGATGCGCGCTGATAGGCCAGCACGACCTTGATCGCGGTCTCGATTGATTCTGATCCGGAATTGGTGAAGAACACGTGATTAAACTGGTCTGGCAAGAGGCGGCAAACGCGCTCGGCAAGATCAAAGGACCCGGGATGGCCAAGCTGGAAATGCGGCGTGTAATCATTTGCCAGCATTTGCTGGTAAACCGCTTCGGCGATCTCGCGGCGGCCATGGCCAAGCGGCGTGCAGAACAGCGCTGATGATCCGTCGATGATCTCGCCGCCCTTGTAATCCCACATATACATGCCTTCAGATTTAACAACGATGCGCGGCTCTTTCTTGAAGTCGCGATTTCCCGAGAATGGCATCCAGTGTGCTTCGAGTGAATTAACGTCATAAGACATGGTACGGCTCCTTTTAAAGAACACCGGCCGATCGGATGCGACGCGGCGTTTGTGCCCTGATCTCTTGTTTACGTGATCGCCGCAGGCGCAGCGATCAACCCAAAAATTCTCTATAAATCGGTGTATCACTTCTGGTGATATTTGAAAATGCTGATCAACCGGCAATGGTTTGGCATCGCGGCCACTCATCGCCGGAATAAATCAAACCTACTGTGACAAAAGCCCTGATTAACAGCAAGTCCCGTTTATGGAGCCAGTTGCGGCATTGATTGGTACCAGTTATGCTATAATAGGGCGGTAAATATCCGACCAATTTGTGAAGGGCCAGCTTATCAGAGGCTTTTTTATACGGGTGCCGCGTTATTGAAGTGTTGAGGGTTTGGGCGCATGAATGAAAATCTAATTATCACGTTGGATCCGTCATCGGGGATTAGCCTGCAGGCGCAGATCAGACAGTCGATTGTCGAGCTGATTCTCAATCATTCGGTTCTGCCCGGGGATAAATTGCCGTCAAGCCGTATGCTGTCGCACCAGCTAAAAGTGTCGCGTAACACGGTTATTCTCGCTTATCAGGCGCTTGTGGATACTGGCTATCTGCAGCCACGTGAACGCTCGGGCTATGTTGTCAGTGACGAGGCGCCAACGACGCGGCTTGTTGATACGCCGGGTGCTGATCAGCCTTTTGCAAATATTGATGCCAGTACCAATCTGGGCACCAATGCGGGTACTGGTAAAATTGACTGGGACGCAAAGCTGGTGCAGTCATGCAGCTATATCCGGCCGGTGCAAAAGCCGGTGAATTGGCGCGAATATGCCTATCCCTTTGTCTATGGGCAGGTGGATGACGAATTATTCTCGCATTCTGAATGGCGTGACTGTGCCCGTCAGGCGCTGGGGATGCGTAATTTCAGCACGATGGTCGGTGATTTCGGCCAGCATGATGACCCCATGCTGGTCAATTACATCTGCTCGCGAAGCCTGCCAAGGCGGGGGATCAAGGCCCGTCCCGAACAGATTCTGGTGACTTTGGGGGCGCAAAACGCTCTATATCTTGTCGCCCAATTGCTGGTGGATCAGTCCAAGCATGTGGTCATCGAAAGCCCGTCCTATCCAGATTTACGCGATATTCTGCTGCAACGTACCAAGGCCATCACTGCGTTACCGGTTGATGCTGGTGGTCTGATACTTGATGAGGAGGTTTTGCGCCGGGCAGATTCGGTGTTCATTACGCCATCGCACCAATGCCCGACAACCCATACGATGTCGGCCAGCCGTCGGCGGCAATTGCTAGATATGGCGGCGCGGCATGATTTGCTGGTCATTGAAGATGATTACGAATTTGAGATGAATTTTCTCGAATCACCAACGCCGGCATTAAAGGCGCAGGATAATGATGGCCGCGTGATCTATGTTGGCAGTCTGTCCAAATCAGTTTTCCCCGGCCTGCGCCTTGGCTATATGGTGGCACCCGAGGGGCTGATCCAGCAAGCGCGCGCGCTTCGCCATTTGATTTTGCGGCATCCGCCGGGCCATGCCCAGCGAACCTTGGCCTATTTTATGGCGCTGGGGCATTATGATGCACAGATCCGGCGGCTGCGCCGTCATCTGGCCGAACGCCGACGAGTGCTGCAATCTGCCATTGATGCCGAAGGGCTGTTTTCTCACAGCGCGGCACATTTTGGCGGCACCAGCTTTTGGGTCAGCGGGCCGGACTGGCTTGATTCGCGTATTTTGGCCGAACGCGCCATGCAGGACGGGGTTCTAATTGAGGCGGGTGATGTGTTTTTTGGCCGCGACACCTCGCCATTAAATTATTTTCGCCTGTCCTATTCGGCAATCTCGTCAGAGCGGATTCCCGAAGGCATCGCGCGGCTTGGTGCCTGTATGCGCAAATTAAAACCATGATCATCCGTCAGCTTTTTCACCGCGTTGTTTTTCACTGCGTTGTCTTTCACGGCGTTGTTTTGCAAGGTTCACCCGCATGACCACTGCTGCAACTGGTACCAGAAATAGCGTGATCTGGTTCCAATCGCCGCTTTAAGATCGGTGGCAAATATGGCATATAGAAAAAGCTGTTCATGCCTGTTGGGCACGGGGCAGCAACGCATGCCGATCGGTGGCGCTATGGCCCTTTTTCATGACCATGTCGCCTGATGCAATTCATCCGCCTGTGTCTCAAGCAAGCTTGATTAGGAATAGAATGTCGAACCAAGCCAATTCGTCCAGCATGATGCCAAGCCGCTTTCTAGCCAGTGGTGATATGGTGTGCCCGCCAGATTTACTGGCGTTGGCGGCCTCGTCTGCGCCCAAGCCGTTTGGGTTTGTTCGGGCCATTGGTGCGGCAAGTTTGGAGACCGCACGCGCCGCGGCGGCGGCGAAGCTGGCAGTGCCGATCCTGATTGGTGAGCCGGATATTATTGCGAGGGATGCTGCGGCGATTGGCTGGGATCTGGCGGGTGTTGAGATTGTTCCGGCGGTAGGCGAGGCAGGCGCAATTGATGCTGCAATCCAGCTGTTTGGGCAAAGCCGGGTTGCTGGTCTTGCCAAGGGTCAGCTTCATACAGATATTTTCATGGGCGGGATTGTCAAACGCGCTGCGGGTATTCGCATCGGCAAGCGGTTGGTGCATTTGTTTGCCATGTTGCCGCCCGCAGGTGGGCGCCCGTTGCTGATTAGTGATGCGGCGGTCAATGTTGCACCAGACATCGAAACGCGGGTAGAGGCAGCATTGCATATGGCGGATTTAAGCCGCCGCCTTGGCCAGCCGCGCCCGCGGATTGCGATTTTGTCTGCCACCGAGTCAGTCTTGCCGGCAATGCCATCAAGCGGCGAGGCAGCCGAAATTGCATCGCGTGCCAGCACCGCTGATCCGGCGGCTGATTTTGCTGGCCCGCTATCGTTTGATCTGGCGGTTGCGCCGCAGGCGGTTGCGATTAAGGGCGTTGATGGGCCTGTTGCCGGCATGGCGGATGGACTTGTTGTGCCAGATATTGTGTCGGGCAATATTTTGTTTAAATCTCTTGTGTGGTTTAGTGGCGGCCTAGCGGCCGGACTGGTTCTTGGCGGGGCAATCCCAATTATCCTGACAAGCCGGTCTGATCCACCAGCCGCACGATTGGCATCTTTGGCATTAGCGGCAATTGTCGGCCGCGACGACGGCTAAGTTTCTGGAGCAAAAATATGAGTGTTGAACCAATTGTCGAGCGTTCGCCAAAAGTTGCGGATGAGGTCAAAAAAACCACCTGCTATATGTGTGCTTGCCGCTGTGGGATCAATGTGCATTTGCGTGATGGTAAGGTACGCTATATCGAGGGCAACCGCGATCATCCGGTAAATAAGGGTGTGCTGTGCGCCAAGGGGTCGGCGGGCATTATGCAGCATTATTCACCGGCACGCCTGCGCAGCCCGCTAAAGCGTGTTGGCCCGCGTGGTAGTGGCCAATTTGAGGCGATTAGCTGGGAAGAGGCGCTTGGCACGGCGACTGAATGGCTGGCGCCAATCCGCGAAACCAATCCGAAAAAGCTGGCGTTTTTTACCGGCCGTGACCAGTCACAAGCCCTTACCGGCTGGTGGGCACAGCAGTTCGGCACGCCAAATTTTGCCGCGCATGGTGGCTTTTGTTCGGTCAATATGGCGGCTGGCGGCATCTACACAATTGGCGGCGCATTCTGGGAATTTGGCTCACCCGACTGGGATCTGACCGAAATGTTTGTGCTATTCGGCGTCGCCGAGGATCACGATTCAAACCCGATTAAAATTGGCCTCGGAAAATTAAAGAACCGTGGCAAGCGGGTGGTTTCGGTTAATCCGGTGCAAACCGGCTATGCAGCGATCTCTGATGATTGGTACGGCGTGACCCCGGGTACCGATGGATTGTTGATCCTGTCATTGATCCGCGAATTGATGCTATCGGGTAATATCGATGTTGATTATTTGCGGCGCTATACCAATGCAAGCTGGCTGGTAATTCGCAATCCGGGGGCGGCTGATGATGGGTTGTTCCTGCGCGGTGAAGATGGCAAGCCGCAGGTTCTTGACCGGAAAACCGGCAAATTGGTGGCGCATGACAGCATGGGTGTCAGCGCGCAGTTAAAGGGCGAGGTGGCACTGGATAATGGCGCGATTGCGGTACCGTCATTTATGCTAATGGCCGAGGCCTATCTTGATGATGCCTATGATCCGGATGTTATTGCGGCCAAGGTTGGTATTCCGGCTGCGCGTATTCGTCAGCTTGCGGCTGATCTGGCCGCGGCTGCTTTTGCCAAGGAAATTGTGATTAACCAGCCTTGGACTGACTGGAAGGGCGAGCGTCATGAGACGATGATCGGGCGCCCGGTTTCAATGCATGCGATGCGGGGCATCTCGGCGCATTCAAACGGCTTTCAGACTTGCCGCGCGCTGCATGTCTTGCAGCTTATTCTGGGGTCGGTTGAAGTGCCGGGCGGGTTCCGCTTTAAACCGCCTTATCCAAAACCGGCTGAGGTTCATCCAAAACCGGCAGGCCGCCCCGATCAAGTTGCGCCGGGCAAGCCAATGGCCGGTGCGCCGCTTGGCTATGTTTTAGGGCCGGAAGATTTAATCATCGGCAAGGATGGCACGCCGCAACGTATCGACAAGGCCTATAGCTGGGATGCGCCAATGTCGGCGCATGGCCTGATGCATATGGTGATTTCAAACGCTGTTGCGGGTGATCCATATCCGGTTGATGTTCTGTTTATGTATATGGCGAACATGGCGTGGAATTCATCAATGAATACGCGCGGTGTCATGGAAATGCTGACCGAGAAAGATGCTGAAACCGGTGATTATAAAATCCCCAAGATCATCTATTCTGACGCCTATCAATCAGAAATGGTTGCCTATGCCGATTTGATCCTTCCGGACACCACCTACCTTGAACGTCATGATGCAATCTCGCTTCTTGATCGGCCGATCTGCGAGGCTGATGGTGTTGCAGACGCGATCCGCTGGCCGGTATTGCAGCCGGATCGTGACGTGCGCGGGTTCCAGTCGGTATTGCTGGATCTGGGGGCACGGCTTGGCCTTCCCGGCATGGTCAATGAAGATGGCAGCGCAAAATATGCTGATTACGGCGATTATATCGTCAATCATGAGCGCAAGCCCGGCATCGGCCCGCTGGCCGGTTTCCGCGGCGAGACGGGCACTGCTAAAGGGCGCGGCGCCCCAAATCCGGGACAGCTTGACGCCTATATCGAAAATGGCGGCTTTTGGCATACCGAAATTCCCGATGCGGCAAAATATTATAAAATGGCGAATATGGCCTATCAGGAATTTGCCGTTGAAATGGGCTTTTTTGACAGCCCGCAGCCCTATGATTTTCAGATTTATTCCGAAGTCTTACAGAAATTCCGGCTAGCTGCCGAGGGGCATGGCGATGTGCAGCCGCCAGAACATTTGCGCGAACGGGTCAAACAATGTTTTACCCCGTTGCCAAGCTGGTATCCACCATTTGAAGGAAGCGCCATTGACGAGGATGAATTTCCGATCCATGCGCTGACCCAGCGGCCGATGGCAATGTATCATTCATGGGGATCACAAAACCCGTGGTTACGGCAAATTCATGGCTATAACCCGATGTTTATTTCGCAAACACTTGCCACCAAAATTGGCGTTGTCGAGGGCGACTGGATTTGGGTGACCTCGCATCATGGCAAAATCCGGGTTCCGGTGGCAGTGATGGAAGGCGTCAACGAACATACGATCTGGACGTGGAACGCAATCGGCAAACGCAAAGGCGCATGGCAGCTAGATGCCGATGCCCCCGAGGTTAAAAAGGGCTTTTTGCTGAATCATCTCATCCATGAATTACTGCCGCCAAAGGGTGATGGTATGCGCTGGTCTAATTCTGATCCGATTACCGGTCAGGCCGCATGGTTTGATTTGCGGGTCAAGGTTGAGGCCGCGTCGGCGGACGAGGCGGCTGAAGTGTCTCCGCAATTTGATCAGATTGCCTCACCGCCCGGCCTTACCAAACCGGATGCGATGCTCCGCTATGGCATTGAATGGACAAAATCAGCCTCCAAATCATCAAATAAGGGCGAATGATATGACAAGTTTACCGGAACCATCGGCCATCAAGCTGGGCCTTGTTATCGACCTAGATATCTGTGTTGGTTGTCAGGCTTGTGTGGTCAATTGTAAGGAATGGAACACGTCTGGATATGGGGCGCCATTGGCGCGTTTGAGGCTGGCACTGGTGCTGATGCTAAGGTTGTGCATTTTCCGAAATCATGTCTGCATTGCGAAGATGCGCCATGCGTGACTGTTTGCCCGACTGGCGCTTCCTTCAAACGCAAGGAAGATGGCATTGTGCTGGTGAATGAGGATTGGTGCATTGGGTGCGGGCTGTGTGCATGGTCATGCCCATATGGCGCCCGTGAAATGGATCCGGCCGAAGGTGTGATGAAGAAATGTACGCTGTGCGTTGACCGTATTTATAACGATAATCTGCCAGCTGAAGATCAAGTGCCCGCTTGTGTGCGGACCTGCCCGACCAATGCGCGTCATTTTGGTGATCTTGGCGACCCGAATTCAGAGGTTAGCTTGCTGGTTGCTGCCCGTGGTGGGGTCGATT
>RGCC01000069.1 GCA_009919335.1 Alphaproteobacteria bacterium | reverse complement strand
GCAATAACGGCCATTGCTGAAACACATCAGCCCCCGATTGCGCAAAAACCAACATCGGCGCCACCGCAATATCCTGTGCCACCAGCACACCAACCGTCAGCTGGCCTGCATGAGTGCGAAGCTGGCCAAGCCCCTGCAACACCATTAATGCCACCGCAGTCGAGGACAGGGTTAACACAAAACCGATCAACAGAATTTGCGGCAGCGTCCAGCCGAAATAGCTTTTCACCGATATCGCCAAAAGAATACAGCAGGCAATCTGGCCCAGCGTGGCAACGACCGCCGGTTGCAACACGCGCAAAAACGCTTTGACTGATAATTCGATACCGATGATGAACAGCAGCAGGATTACACCAAATTCGGCAAGCGATGAAATTTCATCCGAGTAATCGACAAGCCCGAGGCCAGCTGGCCCCAGGGCCAATCCGGCAAGAATATATCCCACCAGAGGCGGCTGCTTCAGCCAGCGTAGTATCAGACCAAAGCTAACCGCGCTTAGCATCAAAAATGTTGTTGTCAGTAACTCGCTCTCATGCCCGTGCATTTGGTAACGCTAGCGAAATTCACATTTAAGCGAAATTGGTTTTAAAGATTAGCCACAAGAGGTAATGGCCCGCTAGATGGATGCCCCCCTAGATAAATGGTAACGAAACAATGCGGCCTGATCGCGGCCCCTCTTCCATCATGATTTCTACCGGCTCCAGCGCATCAATCGCCGCTGTTGCAACCATGCCAACGCCAATATTCTCACCAACCCTCGGTGAGTATACACACGCACTGACATAGCCCGCATCGGCGCCATTAAAGGTGATGGTCTGACGATCTTCACTCGTCTGCATGATCCGCGGGCCATCAATAATCAACCCCATAAAGCGGCGCGTGACACCCGCCCTCTTTAGCGCGATCAGCGCGTCTTTGCCAATGAAATCATGTGGCTGATCAAGCGCGATGAATTTATCCATGCCCAGCTCAAACGGGTTGGTCTTTGCGTCAGTATCGGCGCCATAGGAAATCAGGCCGCTTTCAATCCGCTCAATGTAATTGGGCGTGCCCGGCCCGATATTATAGGGCTTGCCAGCCTTGGCAACACGCGCCCACAACTCATCACCGCGATTGCCGTCACGCAGATACAGCTCATAGCCGCCCTGCTTTGACCAGCCCGACCGCGCAACCACTAGCGGAATCCCATCGAGTTCAGTAACACGAAAACCGAAATATTTCAGCTCACGAACCCAGTCACCGAACAGATCTGAGACAACATCAATCTGCCACCGCACTGGCCCATAATTGAATGTCACTATCGGCGATTGACAGCCAGATTTCATCCTCGGCCACCTGCAGCAGAACCGGATCATTGATAATCACGCCATTGTGATTGCACAGCGGTACATATTTGCCCTGCCCAATGACCAGACCGTCAAGGTTGCGCGGCGTCAATAACCGCGCCAGCGCCAGCGCATCCGGCCCCTTTAACGCCACCTGCCGTTCAACTGCAACATCCCACATGGCAACGCCATTAATCAGCCGGTCATATTCGGCCGCCGGATCACCATAGCTGGTTGGCATATACATATGGTTGTAAACACTTGCAGCCGCCAGACCTGCGTCACGGCTTGCTTTAAAGAACGGGCTTTTGCGAACCCGCGCACCAATGGATAGATGAACCGCCATAACAGCCCCTATGGAGAAATTATCTAAACGCCAAATTGCGGCCAGATACTGCCATAGTTAAAGCCCCATCGAATATTCCCTTTGCGTCATCTTATCTGCTGTTTCTTGCGCAAAAACGCCCTATTCAAAAAAATCAGCCAGCTCAGCGGTAAATTGGTCGATCGACGAGACATCAATATCAAGATGCGTGACAAGCCGGATTATCCGGTCGCCGCCGCCAAGCAGTATGCCGCGGCCGGCAAGATGCGCCCGAAGCGGGTCTGCCGCTCCCTCTGGCAACTGCATAAATACCATGTTCGTTTCAACCAGATCGGCATTAACGCTAACCTTGGCAATGCGGCCAAGCTGATCCGCAAGCCGAAGTGCCGCCGCATGGTCATCGGCTAGCCGGTCAATGTGATGCTCCAGCGCATAAAGCCCTGCTGCGGCCAGAATTCCGACCTGCCGCATACCGCCGCCAACCAGCTTTCGCATCCGGCGGGCGCGCGCAATAAATTCAGTTGATCCGACCAGCACTGACCCTGCTGGCGTTCCCAATCCTTTTGACAGGCATAAAGACACGCTATCGACCGGTTCGACTAGCTGGCGTGCAGGCACACCCAGCTTGACCGCTGCATTCATCAGCCTTGCCCCATCAAGATGTACCGCAAGCCCGCTATCCCTGCCAGCACTGGCAAGGCCGGTGATGCTTGCCACATCATGCACATGACCCGAGACAGTATTTTCCAGACATAAAAGACGGCTGATCGGGCAATGCGGGTCATCCGGCTTTACCGCCTCAGTAATAGCATCAGGCTGCATCATGCCGCGATGATCAGTGGCAAGCGCCTCCATCATTACCCCACCAAGCACGGACACGCCGCCAGCCTCATAGCGGTGGACATGATAGCAATCACCAACCAGCAATTCATCACCGCGCTGACAATGCGCCAGCAATGCGCATAGGTTGGACTGCGTTCCACTGGCAACAAACAGACCCGCTTCCTTGCCAAGAAGCGCGGCCACCTGCGCCTGCAGTGCGTTAACCGTTGGATCATCGCCATAAACATCATCCCCAACTTCGGCAATTGCCATGGCTGCACGCATCTCTGCAGTTGGTCTGGTTACTGTGTCGCTGCGAAGGTCAATCCGCACCTTTTGATTGGCCTGTGCCGCATCCTGATAATTCATCATTGGGATGCCTCCGCAATAAAGGTTTTCAGGTCAAAATCGGCATTGACGATTTCGTTAGGATCGGGTGACAAGCCTAAATCAAGGCATTTCTTGCCAAGCATATAGCCTGCTGGATCACGAACCGCCTCAACCGCTGCAAGAACGCCCGCCCCATCATAACTCCAGACCGAGAATCCGCCCTCGCGCTTGCCCGGGCGCACCCGATATTGTACCCCGGGCACGGCCACGGGCACAATCCCGGCAGATTGCAATCGCACATCAAATTGTTCTGACCAGAACCATGGTGCCGCAATTGCCGGTTGCGCCGTGCCGCAAATCGCGGCGGCGGCACGCGCTGCTGTTACTTGTGCATTATCAACAGACTCGATTCGCAACGCCGCCCCATCAATTAACGCCACATCACCAATGGCAAAAATATCATCGATTGAGCTTTGCATCATGGCATTGACAAGAATGCCATTACCGCAAGCAATCCCTGCATCGGCCGCCAGATCAAGGTCTGGCGATACGCCAATACCAACAAGCAATAAGTCAGCCTCAAGCACACCCCCGCTATCAAGCCGCACGCCGGTAAAGCTGCCATCCTTTTGCAAAATTTCATCGCTGCTGGCACCAAGGTGAAGCTGCACATCGTGGCTTTGATGTAACGCGGCAAAAAAATCTGAAATGGGCGGACTTGCTACCCGTGCCAGTAATCTGTCGGCCATTTCGATCACATCAACCTTAACACCAATTTTGGTCAGGCTGGCGGCAACCTCCAGCCCAATGTAACCGCCGCCAATCACCACTGCACGGCGCCGACCACCGATCGCCATGCGCAAACGATGCGCGTCATCTGGATGACGCAGCACAAACACCCCATCAAGCCCGCTTGCCGTGGCTAGCTGGCGCGGCACCGCACCAGTGGCAAGCACCAGCTTGTCATAATGGTGCTGGCTGCCATCATCGAGGCTTATTTGCTTTTGCAGCGGGTCGATTGCCGTTGCGATCCGGCTATCAACAAGGTCAATCTGATGCGCGGTAAACCAGTCAGATCGCCGCAATAGAAATTTTGCATCGTCGCTGCCATCGGCCTGCAAAAACGCCTTCGACAATGGTGGGCGTTCAAGCGGCGGGCCCTCAAGCCGGTCGATCATCGTAATTTGGCCGGCGAACCCGTTCATGCGTAATTGTTCGGCGCAGGCAATCCCCGCATGACTGGCTCCGATAATAATGACGTTATCTGACATGATTTTCCTGCTGATTGTTCTCTTGGCTAACCGGCCAGCCGCGCCGCCATCAAGGCTGGCAACTGATCGATCCTGCCAATGACCTTAGCATGATCAATATCATGATGCGGCCGATCGTCAACATGATCGGCGACACAGATAAAATCAGCTGCCTTTGCCGCAGTGGCGGTACCATAATCGGCCATTGTATCCCCGACCATAATGCTGGCGGCCGGCGTCACACCGGCAATCTCACAACAGCGAAAAAACCCGTGCGGCCCTGGTTTTGGCCCATAGCCACTATCCGCACCAATGATCGCACAAAAATAATCAAGGACACCGATATCTTGCATATTCTTTCGCGCACTGTTTTCGGTATCGTTGGTCAGGATCGCCAGCGCATAGCCAGCATCATAGAGCTGGCGAAGCGGTGTCACCACGTCACCTTTCGGCACAGTTTTATTGCGGCCGTGCAGGTTAACCAATTCCCCAACATCATGCGCATAGCCCTTGTCACTATCCAGCCTGATCATATGAGGTGGCAGCATTTTCTGCCACCGATCTCGAATATCGGCAAAAGAACCAGCCGCAAAAATCCCCCGCGGGTCAATGATACCAGCCTCCTCGTTAACACCAATGGCGGCGAGCAATTCTGGCGCACCCACCGATCCATCCCAATCATCGGGGATACGACTTGCCGTATAATGCGCCACCGCCAGCGCCACCGGCAACCAAGTTGCCTCAAGGTCAAGGATCACTCCATCCTTATCAAACACAATTAAATCTATCATGATCTTATCGGAGAGCCTAAATTGGTGAGGTAATTTACGTGCGTTAGCCTGACCGATTTTCGCGCCGTGACCAAGGGGCTTTTGCAAAAAACATTCAGCCTTTCGCCTGATCAGACATTCACCACAATCGAATGCCCCTGCAACCGTGCGTGCATACCAGCGATCAGCCCATCATCACACATCTGACGGGCAAGCGCAGAACCATGGCCTAGCGCGCTGTTAATTTCATCTGCCGTCAACACGCCAACTTCAACCGTAACCAGTCGTTCTTTTAAATCACTATCTGGATATAGATCAGTTGCCGGCACCCGCAATATCGCTGGCGACGATATTGTTATCGCATTCGCAATCAGCGTTGCCGCCACATCAGCCGCCGCCGCCGTTTGGGCCAGAACTGTCACCGAATCCGCGATTCCCAATGACTGGCTGCGCCCGCGCCAACCACTTGTTGCAACCCCGCCTATGCGGTCATGCTGATGCAGCCTGATGCGACCATGAAGAGGTAATTTGCCGCGGCCACCCGCCGTTGCAGCCACCGCAAAATCGCTTAGATGCGCATCGCGCTCATCACCGATCCCAATGTCAAAATGCGCCGTCTTGCCAAGATAAAGCGCGATATCACCGCCATTATTTACCGATGCGCGATCAAGGTCACTCCCCATCGCTTGCAAAATCTCATCAGCAACACTTCCGGCAACTGCCGCCATTGGGGTGATAAAATCTGCGTTACTATAACGGGGTAGATGAGGCTGGATAGCCGCCGCCATACGCTGTGCAACCGGCCCGTCAAAAGTGGCAAGCCTGTCTTTTTCTGCAGGCAATCGCAGCATTGACAATTCGCCAACAAGTTCATCCAGCAAGCCGCAAAACCTGTCAGCCGCTCGCGCGTAAGCCAGTGCTGCCGCTGCCGGATCACCCTCTGCCGTCACGATAAGGTCGATGGGCCCATGCTGAAGATGCAGCCGGTGATCAAGCCAGTTTACCATTGCCCCGCTTGGCATTTGCAATGGCTGTCCACCCCTTTTGGGCAATTTTACTGATATGGCTCGGGGGGTTAGCGCCTTTACAGGCTGGGGCGGCTTTGATAGCTGGGGCGGTTGGGACCGTGAGCCGGACATAGGCTAGCGCCTTATCGGCCACGGGTTTTGCGGCTGTTGAGCAAAGTGTTTTTTGCCACTCAGCTTGTGATCATTCTGCCGCCCAATTTTGCCAGCCAGCACATCGTCAATCGACATCACATGATCGAGATGCCCACCAAGCGCGATATAATCTTCCCTACGCATGGTAAATTCGATTGGTGCAACCAATGCGGGAGTCGGCACATAACCAAACGCATTTTCCGGCAGGCTAGTTACATCAACCATTAGCGTGATGCCGCCACCCGGCCAAATATAAACCGGCGCCCCGCCACACGTAACACGGGTAAGCGCATCCTTTACCGAGCGTGTCAGCATCACCGGATTTTCCGTAACACCCGCTCGCAACGAGCCACCGGCACCGCCCATAAAGCTGACCGAAGTTAGGGCTGGTTCACAATTTTCTTCAATACGCCGGATTGATGGCTGTAATCTTTCTGGCATTTCGGTTTCTATTGGCAGCAGATTTTCATCCAGCTCGTAATAAGCAAACTGCTCGCCGGTCGTCGAGATCATCAGCAATGACTGACCCGGCTTGGCAATTTTGGCGTCAAACGGCCCCAAAATCGTCAACGGATCGGTCAGGTTTGTACCGCCCCATCCGGTGCCCGGTTCGGCAACCTGAAAATAGCGCCCGGGCGTTGATCTGCGGCCGATAATCTTAATCCCACTTGACGGCCAGCCAATAACTTTGCCGGCCTGATGCTCGGACATGACGCCGGTGATGTGATCATCAACAATGACCACTTCGTCAACCAGCCCTTGCCATTGCGCCGCAAACATACCGACCGTCGCCGAGCCGCACCCGACCCGCATCCGCGCCTCGACAACGCCATTAATGACTGGCGGCTTGCCAGC
The DNA here is from genome assembly GCA_009919335.1 of Alphaproteobacteria bacterium. Taxonomy (GTDB): domain Bacteria; phylum Pseudomonadota; class Alphaproteobacteria; order Puniceispirillales; family Puniceispirillaceae; genus UBA3439. The sequence goes on along the minus strand of RGCC01000069.1, from coordinate 783 downwards.
CTGCAACAAAAGGCTTGAGCCGTCATCAATCTGCATATCAACCGCCTCGCCATTGCACAGCGCCAGCAAAGTGGCACAGGTAACACGGCCTTCCTTTTTACCGCCGCCGGTAAGGTGATGCACCCCACCCAAAGACAGCATTTGCGATCCATATTCACCGGTTGTTACATGGCCAACCGGTTCACCATCAACCCGAACCAGCGCGGTTTCAGGGCCAATATGCCGGTCGGTGTCGATTTTAACCTTGGCACCGCAATAGCTGAAAATCCCTTCAGACACCACCGTGACCATATCCACGCCGTCAACAACACTGCTGACGATAAATGGCGCCGGCTTGTAATCGGGATAGGTCGTCCCCGCACCAACCGCGGTTACAAAGGCGTCCTGTGGGGCGATCAGATCACCATTCCAATCATCCGCATTATCCAGAAACGGCACCAACTTGCCACCATCATCAACCCGGCGTTGCATCACCAGCAACGGATCAAGCCTTACAAGCTGGCCGCCATCATTTGCATAGCGATCACAGGCCCCCGATTTACCATCGGCGATGTAACACATCACCGGACAGGCATCACAGCGGATCTTTTCTTCAACGCGCTTGTCACGGCTGGTTTTCATTGTCATGCCTGATCGCCTCCGGCTGCAGTCAGCGCCACGATTGCCGCGCGCACCTTATCCGGCGTTGCGGGCAAATCATAGATGGCCGCACCGGTTGCATGGCGGATCGCATTCAAGATTGCCGGCGCGGTCGGGATCAGCACATGCTCGCCCAGCCCCTTC
>RGCC01000068.1 GCA_009919335.1 Alphaproteobacteria bacterium | reverse complement strand
CAAAGCCGGTTTGCACCCGCGAGCAAAATCCCGACAGGCGGAAAACAAAGGCTGACATACCGTCAGGCCCAAAGCCGTCAATCGTATCCCGGTCACCGCGCTGCCAAAGATAAGCACCGATCCGCACCGCTGGGCGGACAAAAACAGCGTCATAAACCTCGTCGAAATACCATTTATTGTAAAACAGCTGATGAACGGGCCGAAACGCCGCCGCAATCCGCGCTGGCATCGATGTCCAATAGCCATAAAACAGCACCGCAAGCGCCACACCGCTTGTCGCCAGAACGATTGGCAACAGCTTGACCCAACTCGGCACATGATGCGCGTCAATCATTGCCGTATTGGTTGGCAAGATGAAGATTGATGCCCCCCAGAACTGTGTCATGCCCTTGCCGACAAACATCTCGTAACCGAGCCAGCCCGCAAATACGGCGCCAATCGCCAATACCAGCAGGGGCAGGGTCATAACGCGCGGCGATTCATGCACATGTGCCATAACCTCGGCACTGGCGCGGGGCGCACCATGGAACGCCATGATTAACAGACGCCAGCTATAAAACGCTGTTAGGAACGCCGCCAGACAGCCCAGCCAGAACGCCATACCGCCAACCCCGCTATTGGCGGCATAGGCAGCTTCAAGGATCATATCTTTTGAGTAATAACCGGCAAAGAATGGGAACCCGGCAAGTGCTAGCGAGCCGATCCACATCATCGCATAGGTAACGGGTACTTTTTTCCAAATCCCACCCATATTACGAAGATCCTGCTCATCCGACATTGCATGGATAACCGACCCTGCACCAAGGAACAGCAACGCCTTGAAAAAAGCGTGCGTGGTCAGGTGGAACATTGCCGCCGGATAGGCCGAAACGCCCGCAGCAAAAAACATATAATCACCCGCTTGATATCAAACTGTGTCATGCCAACTGTCGCAGCAAAAATTGCCGTCAACGCGCCAATGACAGTGATTACATCCAGAGCGAACGGGGCAAATTCCAGCATCGGTGACAGGCGGCAAATCATAAAGACCCCGGCGGTCACCATCGTTGCCGCATGGATAAGAGCAGATACAGGTGTCGGCCCCTCCATCGCATCGGGCAACCATGTGTGCAGGCCAAGCTGGGCAGATTTACCCATTGCGCCAATAAATAGCAGAATACCAGCAACTTCCAGCGCTGGCAGACGATAGCCAAGGAAATTCATTTCGGTCGCTGCAATCACACTCGATTGGGCAAAGATATCGTCAAACTGAACCGAACCGAACAACGCATAAACCGCCAAAATGCCCAGTGCAAAGCCAAAGTCACCAACCCGATTCACCACAAAAGCCTTCATCGCGGCGGTATGTGCAGAGTCTTTTTTGTACCAGAATCCGATCAGCAAATATGAGGCGACACCAACCCCTTCCCAGCCAAAGAACATCTGCACCAGATTATCGGCGGTGACAAGCATCAGCATGGCAAAGGTAAACAGGCTGAGATAGGCCATAAACCGTGCCCGCGCATTGTCGTGCGACATATAGCCAATCGAATAGATATGCACCATCGACGACACGCCCGTCACCACGATCAGCATCACCGCGGTCAATGTATCGAACCGCAGGCTCCAATCAGCAACAAAGGTGCCCGAGGTGATCCAGCGCGCGACAACGACCGTTTCAGGAACCCCGCCGATTGCCACATTCGCAAAGGCGATTATCGAGAACAGCAACGACAGCAAAAGGCCTGAAACCGTCACGATTTCAGCCGCGCGATCCCGATTATAAAGGCTCAGAAAGCCGGCGATCACAGCCCCTAGCAGGGGAAGGAAAACGATGAGCGAATACATGAACTGCCCTACCCCTTCAAAATATTCACATCTTCAACCGCGATCGAACCACGGTTGCGGAAAAACACCACGAGAATGGCAAGACCAATAGCCGCCTCAGCCGCCGCAACGGTCAGGATAAACAGCGAGAAAATCTGCCCCTCGAGGTTATTTCCATAAGCCGAAAAGGCGACCATGTTGATATTGACCGCAAGCAGCATTAACTCAATCGACATCAAAATCGTGATGACGTTTTTCCGGTTTAAAAAAATACCAAAAATACCAAGGGCAAATAACATTGCCGATACAACCAGATAATGATTAAGCGTTAGTTCCAACATGACGCCACCCCCCTATTGATCACTGGGACTGCAAGTGGCAGTCCGATCATGTGCCCGGCTGTTTTCCTGACCGTCTAGTTGATCCTTTGCCCTCGCCTCCGCCTTCGCTTTTGCCGACGGCATTTTAACAATTTCCATCACATCTTCGCGCCGGCGGCTATTTTGCGCAGCAATCGACTGTCGCCGCACTCCAGCCCGCTTGCGCATGGTCAGTGAAATCGCGCCAATCATCGCCACCAGCAGAATCAGCCCTGCAATCTGGAATAAAAAGGCATATTTCGTGTACAGCACGCCGCCAATCTGGGTGGTATTGGCAATATCCGACGCGGTTGGCAGGCTGGCGTTCGAAAACGCATCGCTATACATCGCTGCCACCAGTTCAAACACAAGTATGCCGCCAACAATCAGTCCAAGCGGCAGGTATTTCTGGAACCCAGCGCGCATTTCGGCAAAATTGATATCCAGCATCATCACAACGAACAGGAATAACACCGCCACCGCGCCGACATAAACCACAACCAGCAGCATCGCCAGAAATTCGGCACCGATGAGAACAAACATTCCCGCCGCATTGAAAAATGCCAAAATCAGAAACAGCACCGAATAGACAGGGTTGCGTGACACCACCACCATCAAGCCGCTGGCAAGCATGACGCCAGCAAACAGGTAAAAGAACAGGGCTTCAATCATTATATAGCTGTCTTTCTCTTAATCATCGCCATGCCGTACCGTGCTGCCTAACGCCATTTCGCGTCGGCGGCTAGGTTACGGGCAATTTCGGTTTCCCAGCGGTCACCATTCGCCAACAGCTTGTCTTTATCGTAATACAGCTCTTCACGGGTTTCGGTGGCAAATTCAAAATTTGGACCCTCGACAATCGCATCAACCGGACAGGCCTCCTGACAAAAGCCGCAATAGATACATTTTGTCATGTCGATGTCATAGCGGGTCGTGCGGCGGCTGCCATCATCCCGCGGCTCGGCCTCGATCGTGATGGCCTGCGCCGGGCAAACTGCCTCGCATAATTTACAGGCAATACAGCGCTCTTCGCCATTCGGATACCGGCGCAAAGCGTGCTCGCCGCGAAACCTAGGGGACAGGCTGCCCTTTTCATAAGGATAGTTAATCGTGACTTTTGGCTTGAAGAAATACTTCAAGGTCAAAAACAGCCCCTTGCCAAGCTCAAGAAGCAGAAACGAGCGAACGGCATTTACCAAAGCGGACATCTGGTATCTCTCCCTAACCCAAGGTCACAGCAGGCAAACGGTCGGTCACCAAAAGGAAACCGGCGGTCAGCACCACATATAGCAGCGAAAATGGCAAAAAGATTTTCCAACCAAGACGCATCAGCTGATCATAACGATATCGCGGCGTTGTTGCCCGCACCCATAAGAACACAAACAACACCAGCATGATCTTGATAATGAACCATAATGGCCCCGGAATGATATTCAGCGGCCAGATATCAAACGGTGGAAGCCACCCGCCCAAGAACAGCACAACGGTCATGCTGCTCATCAGGATCATATTTGCATATTCGCCAAGGAAGAACAGCGCAAACGACATTGATGAATATTCAACGAAATAGCCGGCAACCAATTCAGACTCGCCCTCGGGCAAATCAAAAGGCGCACGATTTGTTTCGGCAAGGGTTGAAATAAAGAAAACCACAAACATTGGCAACAACGGCAGCGCAAACCACATCCCGCGCTGAGCCTCGACAATCCCGCTCAAGTTCAGCGTTCCTGCACATAACAGGACATTGATGATAACAAGACCCATCGACACTTCGTAGGACACCATCTGTGCCGCCGAGCGCAATGCGCCCAAAAACGCATATTTCGAGTTACTGGCCCAGCCCGCCATGATCACGCCGTAAACGCCAAGCGATGAAATGGCAAACAGGTACAAAATGCCAACATTGATATTCGCAATCACCAGATCTTCGCCAAACGGGATAACCGCCCATGCCACAAGCGACAGGATGAAGGTCAGCATTGGCGCGATCATAAAGACAATTTTATTTGCACCGGCTGGCATGATCGTTTCTTTTGCCATCAGCTTTAACGCGTCGGCAAATGGCTGGAAAAGGCCAAACGGGCCAACCACATTCGGCCCTTTACGAAGCTGCATAAAGCCGATGACCCGGCGCTCGGCAAGGGTTAGATAGGCGACCGCAATCAATAACGGCCCGATCACAACCATAATCTTGGCCACAATCCAGCCAAGCTCCAAAATCCAGTCCTGTGTCAGAAAATCCATCATCATCGTCACTCCGCTGCAACCGCGGCGCCGCTATCGGCCCCGCTGGCACGGACACAATCCGCCATCGTTTCAGACGCACGGCTAATCGCACAGGTCATATAGAAATTATCGAACGCCTGACCAACCGGCTCGGCAGACAGTTTTGCCCGCCCGCCAAATGCCGCCCATTTCGCCGGCGCAATCTCATCAGCATCGGCAAAATGCGGAAATTCAGCACATAAAGCCTCACGCAATTCTGCCAGCGTGTCAAAGCCGATTGACTTGCCGACGGCACCAGAAACGGCGCGAATAATTGACCAATCTTCGCGCGCATCACCGGGCGGGAATGCAGCCCGGCTTGCATATTGGACACGGCCTTCAGTGTTGACATAGATGCCATCTTTTTCGGTGTAGGCGGCACCTGGCAACACCAGATCCGCATGATGCGCCCCTGCATCACCATGATGCCCCTGATAAACCACAAAGCTAGCGGCAAACGGTTCGAGGTCCAGCTCGTCAGCCCCAAGCAACCAAACAAGGTCCAGCTCGCCAGCCTTGGCCGCCTTGGCCATCTCTGCAACATCCATACCGCCGCGGCCGGGCACAAACCCAAGATCAAGCCCGCCAACACGCGCCGCCGCATTATGAAGGACGTTAAAGCCGTTCCAGTCTTTTGTAACAACGCCATAAGTCTCGGCAATCTGGCGTGCCTTGCCCAGCATCGCCGCGCCATCTGCACGCGCTAAAGCGCCCATACCAATGATGATCATCGGCCGTTTGGCCTTTTTCAGCTTGGCCGCGAATTTATGGCTGCCATCGGCCAGCGATCCCAGAATTGCCGGATCTTCGCCAAGAAATTGAGCGTCATAGGTAAGGTCAATTTTTGGCCCCACCACCGCAATCGGTAACCGGCTAGACAGCCAGTTGCGCCGGATACGCGCATTCAGCACAGCCGCCTCGATGCGCGGATTACTGCCAATAATTAAAATCGCATCAGCATCATCGATGCCGGCAATGGTCGAATTAAACAGATAACCGGCGCGTTTACCGCCAATTTTTGCGCCATCCTGACGGCAATCAATATTCGGGCTGCCAAGGCGTGTCATCAGGCTTTTCAGCGCATACATCGCCTCGGCATCGACCTGATTACCGGCAATTGCTGCGATTTTATTAGGTTTGGCTTTGCGCAAGGCTGTTGCCAGAGTTTTCAGAGCCTCGTCCCAGCTTACCGGATGAAGCCGACCGTCTTGGCCTCGTGCATAGGGCTTGTCGAGGCGTTGCCGGCGCAGACCATCAATTGCATAACGGGTCTTATCGGAAATCCATTCTTCATTGATATCTTCATTAAGGCGCGGCAAAACACGCATGACTTGCGCCCCTCTGGCATCAACCCGGATATTGCTGCCAAGCGCATCCATTACGTCAATCGTCTCAACCTTGTTCAACTCCCACGGCCGCGCGGTAAAGGCATAAGGCCGCGAGGTCAAAGCCCCAACCGGACATAAGTCAATCACATTCGCCGACAATTCAGACGCAAGCGTCTTTTCAAGATAGGTCGTGATTTCCATCGTTTCACCGCGGCCAATCGCGCCCAAGTCAGGCACACCAGCAACCTCGGTAGCAAACCGAACACAGCGCGTACAATGGATACAGCGGGTCATAACCGTACTGATCAACGGCCCCATATGCTTGTTATCAACTGCGCGTTTATTCTCGGCAAAACGTGATCCGTCCAGACCAAACCCCATCGCCTGATCTTGCAAGTCGCATTCGCCGCCCTGATCACAGATCGGGCAATCAAGCGGATGGTTGATCAGCAGAAATTCCATCACGCCTTCGCGCGCTTTTTTCACCCGATCAGTATCGGTACGAATAACCATACCGTCACCGGCTGGCATCGCGCATGACGCAATTGGCTTTGGCGCGCGTTCCATATCAACAAGGCACATCCGGCAATTGCCAGCAATCGACAAGCGATCATGATAGCAAAAGCGCGGAATTTCTACACCAGCCGCCTCGCACGCATGAAGCACGGTTGAGCCGTCTTCAACTTCCACTTCAACATCATTTACCGTCATTTTTGGCATGGTGCTGTCCGTTTCCTATTCTGCCGCATTCACAGCGTCAACCGCATGGCGCGCCGCAATCCGTCGTTCGATTTCGGGCCGGAAATGTTTGATAAGCCCCTGAATTGGCCATGCCGCAGCATCACCAAGCGCACAGATTGTATGACCCTCAATCTGGCGTGTTACCTGCTCAAGCGTGTCAATCTCATGGCTTTCCGCCTCACCACGAACAAGCCGTTCCATCATCCGCCACATCCAGCCAGTACCTTCACGGCACGGCGTGCATTGTCCGCAGGATTCATGCTTGTAAAAATATGATAGCCGCGAGATCGCCTTGACGACATCAGTGCTTTTATCCATCACGATAATGCCGGCAGTGCCAAGGCCAGTTCCAGCATTGCGAAGGGCGTCAAAATCCATCGTCATGTCGGCACAGACATCTTTTGGCATCAGCGGCGTTGATGATCCGCCCGGAATAACCGCCAGCAAATTATCCCAGCCACCGCGAACCCCGCCAGCGTGCTTTTCGAGCAATTCACGAAGCGGAATGCCCATTTCTTCTTCAACATTGCAAGGGTTATTCACATGACCGGAAATACAGAAAAGCTTGGTGCCGGTGTTATTTTCCTTGCCAAGACCGGCGAACCAGTCGGCACCCCGGCGCAAGATTGTCGGCGCAACAGCAATAGATTCGACGTTATTGACTGTGGTTGGGCAGCCGTAAAGACCAACACCAGCGGGAAATGGCGGCTTTAGGCGCGGCTGGCCTTTGCGACCTTCCAGCGACTCAAGCAATGCGGTTTCTTCACCGCAGATATAAGCCCCCGCCCCGCGATGCAGGTAAATATCAAAGGCCCAGCCTGATTTTGCTGCATCCTTGCCAAGCAGACCCGCATCATACGCCTCGTCAATCGCGGCCTGAAGACGGCGCGCTTCATTCACAAATTCGCCGCGTATGTAAATATAAGCCGCATGGGCGCGCATCGCGAAACCGGCAATAACACAGCCCTCAAGCAATTTATGAGGCTCATGACGGATAATATCGCGGTCTTTACACGTGCCAGGTTCGGACTCGTCGGCATTGACCACCAGATAATGTGGCCGATCCTTAACCTCTTTTGGCATAAATGACCATTTCAGGCCGGTTGGAAAGCCAGCACCACCACGTCCACGCAGGCCAGAAGCCTTCATCCGTTCGACAATTTCATCATGCCCAAGCGCCAATATTGCGGC